>NZ_JAJJPG010000261.1:0-2541 GCF_032907665.1 Intrasporangium sp. | reverse complement strand
CACTCATGCCGGGGAGTCTACTGACGAGTGAGCAGACGCTTAGTGCATTGTGACCGCGGTCCCAGCGTGACGCGCGTCCCGGCGGCTTGGCGGGGTCGGCTGATGCGTGACGCCGTCCCGGTCGGATTCGGCCAGCGTTCGGCGCCGTGCGCAGGGGGTCGCGCTCGGGGTAGGGGCACACCCACCGAACTGGCACGGAATAACCAGATGTTGGAATATTCATAAGGAAGCGCCGATTATCAGGGATAATCGGCGCACACCACCGCGCTCGCCGGAGCACGCACCACCCCAGCCCCACCACCACGAACCACCCCGGCACGATCACCCCAAGCCACCGCAGCCCAATAGCCGCCAGAGGGAGCCCCGCAATGCCCATTCACGACGACGTGACCAAGCTGATCGGCAACACGCCGCTCGTCCGACTCAACCGGGTCACCGACGGAGCGGAGGCGACCGTCGCCGCGAAGCTCGAGTTCTACAACCCCGCGAGCTCGGTCAAGGACCGCATCGGGGTGTCCATCGTCGATGCTGCTGAGGCCAGCGGAGAGCTCCAGCCGGGCGGCACCATCGTCGAGGCCACCTCGGGCAACACCGGCATCGCCCTCGCGATGGTCGGCGCCGCCCGCGGCTACGACGTCGTCCTCACCATGCCGGAGTCCATGTCCAAGGAGCGCCGTGCCCTCCTGCGTGCCTTCGGTGCCGAGCTCGTCCTCACCGATCCCGCGACCGGGATGAAGGGGGCCGTCGAGCGGGCCGAGCAGATCGCTTCCGAGCGAGGCGGAGTCCTCGCCCGTCAGTTCGCCAACGAGGCCAACCCGGAGATCCACCGGAAGACAACCGCCGAGGAGATCTGGAAGGACACGGACGGCAAGGTCGACATCGTCGTCGCCGGCATCGGCACGGGCGGCACCATCACAGGCGTGGGACAGGTCCTCAAGTCCCGCAAGCCCGACGTCAAGATCATCGCCGTCGAGCCCGAGGAGTCGGCCATCCTCAACGGAGGTCAGCCCGGGCCGCACAAGATCCAGGGCATCGGGGCCAACTTCGTCCCGGAGATCCTCGACACCGAGGTCTACGACGAGGTCATCGACGTCAACGCCGCCACGTCCGTCGAGTACGCTCGCCGCGCCGCCACCGAGGAGGGCCTCCTCGTGGGCATCAGCTCGGGCGCCGCCATCGCCGCGGCTGCCCAGGTCGCCGCCCGGCCGGAGAACAAGGGCAAGACCATCGTCGTCATCGTCCCGTCCTTCGGTGAGCGCTACCTGTCCACCATCCTCTTCGAGGGTCTGGTCGACTGACCATGAGCACCGCCGCGAAGTCCGAGCACGGGAGGCGCCGCCCCCCGCACGGGACCCCGCTCACGCTGGTCCGCGCGTCCGACGTCGAGCCGGCTGAGCGGCATACGCCGAAGAAGCGGGCGTATGCCGCTGGGCTCGGTCTCGTCCGCAAGGTGGCCGCGCGCTTGCGCGAGGACGTCGACGGCGCCATCGAGCGCGACCCGGCCGCGTCGTCCCGGCTCGAGGTCGTGCTCACGTCGCCCGGGCTGCACGCGATCTGGGCCCACCGCGGGCTCCACGAGCTGTGGAAGCTGCCCGGCGGTCGCCTGCCCGCTCGCGTCCTCGCCACGGTGGCCCGCTCGGTCACCGGCGTCGAGATCCACCCCGCGGCGCAGATCGGTCGCCGGTTCTTCATCGACCACGGCATGGGTGTCGTCATCGGTGAGACCGCGGAGGTCGGCGACGACGTCATGGTCTACCACGGGGTGACGCTCGGCGGCCGCTCCATGGAGCACGTCAAGCGACACCCCACGGTCGGCAACCGGGTGACGATCGGGGCAGGCGCGCGAATCCTGGGGCCCGTGCTGATCGGGGACGACACACAGATCGGCGCCAACGCCGTCGTCGTCAAGGACGTCCCCGCCGGCGCGGTTGCGGTCGGGGTGCCTGCGGAGCTGCGCTTCCCCAAGCGGACTGCCGCGAACCACTGGCTCGACCCGGCGATGTTCATCTGACCTGGCCCTGGGTACGTCCTGAGCCGAGGCAGCTGCCTCTGCGCGAGCCCCGCTGCGTTCCCCCGGCACAGCGGGGCTCGCCCTGTCCCCGGGCTCGCCCGTCCCGAAGAGCCGTCCGAGGGGTGGGTTGCGCGGATTCAGGCGACGCCGGCACCTTGGCTAGACTCGGCGCACCTGGAGGGCTCGCATAGTGGCCTAGTGCGGCGGTCTTGAAAACCGCTATGGGTTTATCCCCATCGTGGGTTCGAATCCCACGCCCTCCGCCAATCTCCCAGCGCACCTCGCGCTGTCCGGGAGGTCGGCGCGGGGTCCGGCGCCCTCAGCCGGGCCCCGCGCCGAGTCCTTCGCCCCCGGCCACGCCCCACCGTGGCCGAGGGCCTGGACTCCCCTCTTCCCTCCCCGTCATGCAGTTCGTGTCTGCCTGTCCTGGTGGCCGCTCATCGGTGAGACTGGGCTCGTGGCCGACGTCGCAGCGGAACTGGCAGGTGTGGAGCTCTTTGCGGGACTCGATCCCGCAGACCTCGGGCGCC
>NZ_JAJJPG010000260.1:0-2573 GCF_032907665.1 Intrasporangium sp. | reverse complement strand
GGGGCTCAACATCCCGACGGGCATGCCCCTCGTCTACGAGCTCGACGAGTCCTTCGTCCCGGTCACCCGGGGTGGCCGCTACCTCGACCCGGAAGCGGCCCGGGCCGCGGCGGAGGCCGTCGCGCAACAGGGCCGCTGACGTGTCGCACGTCTCTCAGCCGTATGCCGCTGAGCCGGCCAGACGACGAGACCCCGCCACACGACGTGGCGGGGTCTCGGGCGTGAGCGGGCCCAGCGGCATACGGCCCCGTGACGGGACTGCTGGGTGCGCTAGGAGCTGCGCTCGATCTCGGCGATGACGTCGGCGTCCTCGGTTTCCTCGTGGTCGTAGCTGACCTCCGCGTCGTACTCGCCCGTGACGAGGTAGATGACGCGGCGGGCCACCGACACCGCATGGTCGGCGAAGCGCTCGTAGTAGCGCCCGATGAGGGCCAGGTCGAGGACCGTCGTTCGGTGCAGGTCCCGGCTCTCGTCGAGGAGGGCCGCGAAGAGGTCGCGGTGCAGGTCGTCCATGGCGTCGTCGTCGCGGTCGAGGGCGGCTGCTGCCTCGACGTCCTTGCTCGCGATGATCGTGCCGCACTTGGCGACGATCGACTCGGCGACCCGACCCATCTCGAGGATGTGCGAGCGCAGCTGCGCGGGCACGGCGGAGTCGGGGTGGCGCAGCCGGGCGACCTTCGCCACGTGACGGGCGAGGTCGCCCATGCGCTCGAGGTCCGAGCTCATGTGCATGGCCGTGACGACGATGCGCAGGTCGGTGGCCACGGGCTGCTGCCGGGCGATGAGGTCGATGGACAGGTTGTCGAGGCGAACCCGGATGTCGTCGAGCTGCTTGTCGGCCTCGATGACCGACTCGGCAAGGTTGACGTCCGCATCGAGCAGGGCCGTCGTGGCGCGTGAGATGGCGGAGCCTGCGAGCCGCGTCAGCTCCACGAGCTGGTCCGTGATGGTGTCGAGGTCCTCGTGGAACTGGTCGCGCAATGGTCTTCCTTGTCTCGTGCCGGCTGATGAGGTCTCCGGGGTGACGGTCCGGTGAAGGTCTCCGGGGTGGAGGTCTCAGGGCCGAGGGTCGCAGCCGCCTGTGAATGGAAGGCGGCGGTCAGGTGAACAGTGGGCCCCCGTGCCCGCACACACGTGCGTCCGTGGTCCGAGCCTGCCACAGGAATGCGTAACCTGAGTGTCGTGGACCCAACGACCGCGGCAACGCTCGGGGGCTTCGTCGGCCTTGCGCTCGGCGGTGTCGCGCTGGCCGCGGTCCGTCTCTCCGACCGGTCGACCCGCAACGAGGAGGTCAGGGCGCCTGCCGCCGAGCTGCCTCCCGGTGTCGGCGAGGTCCTGGCGGTGCTCCGCTCGAGTGGCATCGTCCTCGACCGCGCCGACCGGGTCGTCAACAACTCGCCCGCCGCGGTCGCGCGGGGCCTGGTCAGGGGCAACGGTCTCGTCCATCCCGAGCTGCTCCAGCTCGCCAGGTCGGTCCGGCGTGACGGCGACATCCGCGAGGTGGAGCTCGACCTGCGCAAGGGTATTGGCGGAGGCACCCTCGTCGTGGCAGCCCGGGTCGCGCCGCTCGGTGCCGACCACGTCCTGCTTCTCGTTGAGGACATCTCCCAGGCGCGGCGGGTGGAAGAGGTCCGCCGTGACTTCCTCGCCAACGTCAGCCACGAGCTCAAGACGCCTGTCGGTGGCATCTCGCTGCTGGCCGAGGCCCTGCTCGATGCCTCTGACGACCCGGAGGCGGTCCAGCGCTTCGCGACCCGGATCGGCGTCGAGTCCCGGCGGCTGACCAATCTCGTCAAGGAGATCGTCGAGCTGTCGCGCCTGCAGGGCACCGATGTCATCAAGGACCCGGTCCTCGTCGACCTCGGTGCGTGCGCACACGACGCCGTCGAGCGCTGTCGCCTGCTCGCCGAGGAGAGTGGCATCGACGTCGCCATCCAGACCCACGGCGGCTGTGAGGTGTGGGGCGACGAGGAGCTCATCACCACCGCCATCACCAACCTCGTCGGCAACGCCATCGCCTACTCCGACACCGGGACGCGCGTCGGGGTGTCCACGCGGCGTCGCGACGGCGGGCTGGTCGAGGTGGCGGTGACCGACCAGGGCCTGGGGATCTCCCCTGACGAGCAGGCGCGGATCTTCGAGCGCTTCTACCGGGTCGACTCCGCGCGGTCGCGAGCCACCGGTGGCACGGGTCTCGGCCTGGCGATCGTCAAGCACGTCGTCGAGAACCACGGCGGCACCGTGACCGTGTGGTCGGAGGTCGGGCGCGGCTCCACCTTCACGATCGCCCTGCCGGGCGCGCCGCACCTCGGTCCGACCCCGGCCGGTACCGGCTCATCCGAGGCGGCCGCGGACCTGACCGTCGACGCGCCGCCCTCGGGCGAGCCTCCTGCTGTCGACGCTCCTTCAGGCGCGGCGTCTGCAACCGAAGCGGGCGCGCACCCCGAGGCGACGACGAACCAGCCCGCCACGTCCGAGCCCCACGCGGCCACACCGGCCAGAGTCACGAGAGGTCAGTCTTGAGCCGAATCCTGATCGTCGAGGACGAAGAGTCGTTCTCGGATCCGTTGTCC
>NZ_JAJJPG010000259.1:0-2578 GCF_032907665.1 Intrasporangium sp. | reverse complement strand
GGGGAATCCGGCCGTGCAGGCAGGGAGACTGCGCCCGGGCGGAGTTGTCGCGGGGAATCCGGCCGTGCAGGCAGGGAGACTGCGCCCGGGCGGAGTTGTCGCGGGGGATCCGGCCGCCCGGACCTGGCCCAGATGGGGAATCATGGGGCGGCGCGTCGCGTTGGACAGCGTGAACAGCCGTGACGAAAGGCCCTCCTGTGCAAGACCCCACCGAGCTCTTCCAGTTCGAGTCCGATACGTCCCTGTCGCCCGACGACACGCGCGCGTCGGTGCTCGTCCTTGCTCTCGGCGGCTTCGTCGACGCCGGTCACACGCAGCGGCTCCTCACCGAGCACCTCCTCGAGACGCACGAGTCCCGGGTGATCGCGTCCTTCGACGTCGACCAGCTCCTCGACTACCGCGGGCGTCGGCCCGCCATGGTCTTCGACCGCGACCACTGGGAGAGCTACGCCGACCCGAGCCTCCTGCTGCACCGCGTCCTCGACCGCGAGGGCGTCCCCTTCCTCCTTCTCGCCGGCCCGGAGCCCGACTACCAGTGGGCCCGGATGACCGAGGCCGTGCTCATGCTCATCCGCGCCCTCGACGTGGAGCTGACCGTCAACGTCCACGGCATCCCCATGGCCGTCCCGCACACGCGTCCCCTCGGCTTCACCGCCCACGGCACCAACCCGAGGATGCTGTCGGGCAACGAGACCCCCTTCGCCACGGTCCAGGTCCCGGCGAGCTTCTCCTCCCTGCTCGAGCTCCGGCTCGGCGAGGCGGGGCGCGACGCCCTCGGCTTCGCGGTGCACGTGCCGCACTACCTCGGCCAGACCGAGTTCGCCGACGCCGCGCTGCTCGGGCTCCAGCGGATCATCGCGGTGACCGGTCTCGACCTCGACCCGACGGCGCTCGCCAACGCTGCCGGTCGCGATCGCGCCGAGATCGCCCGCCAGATGGAGCAGTCCGACGAGATCACCGCCGTGGTGCGCGCCCTCGAGCAGCAGTACGACACGTTCCTCGAGGGTCGCCGTCACCGCAGCCTGCTCGCCACCGAGCTGTCCGACCTGCCGACTGCTGACGAGATCGGCGCCGAGCTCGAGGCGTTCCTCAAGGACGTCGCCGACGAGCCCGGCGGGTCAGGCGAGTCGGCGTCTGGCGAGGACACCGGTCCCGGCAACCCCGCCTGACCCCGCCTGACCGCTGGCCCTGACCTGACCGCTGACCGGCTGCCCGCTGGCGGTCAGACAGCATCGAGCGCTGCCGCCAACCGCTCTGGGAAGTCGTCCGGGAAGCAGTGCCCCACCCCTGGGACGACGTCGAGCGTGAAGCCGTCCGGCGCCAGCTTCGAGGCGACCTCACCCACGTCGTCCGCCAGGTCGTCGTCCTCTCCGACGACGAGCAACGCCGGCAGCAGCGCCCCGTCCACACCGGGACGGGGCAGGTCGTCTGCGGACACCGCGGGCGCCACCGCGATGACCCCCGCCACCTGCTGCGGATCGCCGGTGAGCGCCCACCGCAGGGCAACTCGGCCACCGGCGGAGAAGCCGGCTGCCACCACGGGCAGGTGGCGCAGCCCCTCGCCCAGGGACCGGTGCGCGTCGGCGATCTCGGCCGCCGCGCGAGTCGCGTCGGGCCAGGTGCGGTAGTTCGGAGACGTCCGTTGCGAGGAGCGCACCGCCAGCACCGCGAAGCCGCGGCTCGTGGCCGGGCGCCAGGCCGCCATCGCGTCGTCGGCGTCCTCCTCGGCTCCGTGCAGCGCGACCACCAGGCCGCGCGGGGGAGCGGCGGGCAGCGCGAGCCGGTCACCACTGCGGTCGAGACTCTCGTTGGCGTGCTCCCACCGTGCGCGGGACGACTCGACGAGCGCTCCGAAGCCCTCGAACTCCGTCAGGCCGGCGAGGTCGTCGTCCTCGACGAGGATCCGCGGGTCCCACCACGAGCCTGCGGCGTGTGCGGCGGCGAGGGCTTCGAGGGCCTCCTGGTGCTCACCGACTGAGCCGTGGAGGCAGGCCCGGAGATGGGCGAGCTCGGCACGCCACGGCTCGAGCCCGGGGAGAGGCTCGTCGAGCAGGGCGAGGGCCTCGTGCTGCCGGTCCGCGGCGTAGAGCCGGAAGATCGTGGCGTTGAGCTCGCGGTACTTCTCGAGGGCGCTGATGGAGTCTCCGGTCATTCCTTGGCCTCGCTCCAGCGCCTGATGATGCTCGTGTCGGCGACGAAGCGCACGTCGTCAGTGCCGGCCCACGTCCGCGCCGCCCGCACGAGGGCGTCCTCCACGGCCCGCCGTGTCTCCTCGGCCCGCTCCTGCGGGACGTGCACGAGCAGCTCGTCGTGGAGGCAGAGCACGATCTGGCCGCCGAGGGGACGCACGGCGTGGCGCACCGTCGCCGCCCACGCCTTGAAGAGCTCGGCCGCCGACCCCTGGATGATCGCGTTGCGCGCGAAGCGTCCCCGGGCGGCGTCAGCCGCTCCATCGGGCCGTATGCCGCTGGGCTCGCTCCCGCCTGCCTCGCTCGCCTCCGTGGTCGCCTCCACGGCGCCGAAGGGGATGAGCCGACCCCCATAGGTGCGCAGCGGACGTCGGGCGACCCCGTCGGCG
>NZ_JAJJPG010000258.1:0-2605 GCF_032907665.1 Intrasporangium sp. | reverse complement strand
CAGCAGATGATCCACTCGATGGTCGAGTTCGTCGACGGCTCGACGATCGCGCAGGCCGGCCCGCCCCGGATGCTCGTGCCGATCGCCCTCGGCATGTCGTGGCCCGAGCGGATCCCCGACGCGGACGTGCCCTGCGACTGGACGAAGGCGCAGTCCTGGGAGTTCGAGCCGCTCGACGACGAAGCCTTCCCCGCGGTGCGGCTAGCTCGGCGGGTCGGGGAGGCCGGCGGGACCTGGCCGGCCGTCTACAACGCCGCCAACGAGGTGGCCGTCGACGCGTTCCACGACGGTCGCCTCGGCTTCGTGGGGATCGTCGACACGGTGGCCCACGTCGTCGACGCGTATGCCGCTGAGCCGGCTTCCAGCGCCGCGGACCTCACACTCGACGACGTCCTCGCCGCCGACCGGTGGGCGCGGGAGGCAGCCCGGGCGCAGCTGACCTAGCCCCGGTCGACGGATTGGGGTCGATGTCATCGATCGAGGTGTTGATCGATCACATCGAAGCGAGGAAGGGGATCCCGCCCGAGGATGTGACAATGACTACGTGTTGTTTCTCGTAGGGGTCCTCGTCGTCGTCGTCGGTGTGGCGCTGTCCATTGCGCTGCACGAGATCGGCCACCTCGTGCCGGCCAAGAAGTTCGGCGTCAAGGTGACGCAGTACATGGTCGGCTTCGGCCCGACCATCTGGTCCCGTCGACGTGGCGAGACCGAGTACGGCATCAAGGCGATCCCGCTGGGCGGCTATGTCCGCATGGTCGGGATGCTCCCGCCACGGCCGGGTGACGAGGAGGGGCAGCTGCGCACGGTCTCCACCGGTCGCTTCAGCCAGATGGTCGACCAGGCCCGTGCCGACTCAATGGAGGAGGTTCGGCCCGAGGACCGCGACCGCGTCTTCTTCCGCCTCAGCCCCGGCAAGAAGGTCGTCGTCATGCTCGGCGGCCCGCTCATGAACCTCCTCATCGGGTTCGTCCTCATCACCGGTGTCATCACCCTCTACGGTCTGCCGCAGGTGGCGCCGAAGGTCGGGCTCATCTCGGAGTGCGTCCCGACCGCGACGCCGACGGTGCAGACTCCCCACCCCGACTGCACCGCGGCTGACCCGGTGGCGCCCGCCAAGGCCGGCGGCTTCCAGGAGAAGGACCGGATCCTCGCCGTCAACGGCCAGCCGATCTCCACCTGGGAGGAGGTCTCCGCGGCCATCAGGGACAACCCGGGTGCGGAGATGACCTTCCTCGTCCAGCGCGGCGAGGACGAGGTGACCCTCAGCGTCACGCCCGCAACGCTCGAGCGTGCGACCTACGACGAGGAGGGCAACCCGATCACGCGGGACGGCGAGCTCGTCCTCGAGACGATGGGTTTCATGGGCATCACGCCCGGCCAGGAACTGGTCACGACGCCGCTCCCCGAGGCCCCCGGCTTCGTCTGGGACCGGGTCGTGGAGACCGCGTCGGTGGTCCTGCGCATCCCGGAGAAGATGGTGGGCGTCGCCGAGGCTGCGTTCGGCTCGAGCGAACGCGACCCCAACGGCCCCATCTCGGTCGTCGGCGTCGGTCGGATCGGCGGCGAAGTCGCTGCCCTGGAGATCCCCGCGGACGAGGGTGGCAACTGGCTCAAGATCGCGCAGCTCGTGCTGCTCATCGCCTCGCTCAACCTCGCGCTCTTCGTCTTCAACCTCGTGCCGTTGCTGCCGCTCGACGGTGGCCACGTCGCCGGCGCCACGTGGGAGGCGATCAAGAAGGGCTGGGCCAGGCTGCGGCACCGACCGGACCCCGGTTACGTCGACGTCGCGAAGGGCCTGCCCATCGCCTACGGCATGTCACTGGTGCTCATCACCATGGCGGTGCTGCTCATCTATGCGGACATCGTCAAGCCCATCAGCATCTTCCGCTGACGATCGACCGAGCGCCTACCCGGCAACACGCCCGGCACCTCGCAACCCACCACGGATATTCCAGAGGTGGGTTGTGAACCTCCGGGCGTGTTGTCCGGAGGGACTGCGCGGTTCGTGGCGGTGAGCCGGGCAGGGGATAATGGCGACCATGACTGTCTCCCTCGGCATGCCGTCGGCCCCGGCCCCCGTCCTCGCGCCCCGGCGCAAGACCCGCCAGATCCGGGTCGGCAAGGTGGGCGTCGGGAGTGACTTCCCGATCTCGGTGCAGTCCATGACGACGACGCCGACGACCGACATCAATGCGACGCTCCAGCAGATCGCCGAGCTGACCGCCGCCGGGTGCGACATCGTCCGCGTCGCCTGCCCGAGCCAGGACGACGCCGACGCGCTGCCTGCCATCGCCCGCAAGTCGCAGATCCCCGTCATCGCCGACATCCACTTCCAGCCGAAGTACGTCTACGCCGCGATCGACGCCGGTTGCGCCGCGGTCCGCGTCAACCCGGGCAACATCCGTCAGTTCGACGACCAGGTCGGAGAGATCGCGCGCCGCGCGCGGGAGGCAGGTGTCTCGATCCGCATCGGCGTCAATGCCGGCTCCCTCGACAAGCGCCTCCTCGAGAAGTACGGCAAGGCGACGCCCGAGGCCCTCGTCGAGTCCGCCGTCTGGGAGGCGAGCCTCTTCGAGGAGCACGACTTCCACGACTTCAAGATCTC
>NZ_JAJJPG010000257.1:0-2607 GCF_032907665.1 Intrasporangium sp. | reverse complement strand
CCTCCGTCTGGCTGCCCTGCCGGACGTTGCCCTGCCGGGCGTTGCCCTGCCGGGCAGCTCTCTCCTGCCCGACGGGGTCCAGGTGCGTGCGGCGTCGCAGGAGGAGTCCTGCGTCCGCCAGGATCTCGGGGAGGGCACGGATGAACTGCCGGTCGAGCTCCCGGACGTCCTCGTCGAGCTCCTCCCACGGCACGAGGTACGGCGTCGTCCGCGCAGCGGCGTCACGCGGCCCGGCGGTCCAGCCGGCCGCCCGTCGCTCAGCCACCCAGCGCTCGTGCTCGAGCTCGCCGAGCTGATCCACCTCGTCGGGGGTGAACCCATCGGGGACGCTGCCGTCGTCGGGCACGAGGATGCGGCCGGTGGCCCGGATCTTGTCCGCGACGGCCTGGGCCTGGGCCCGGTTGGAGGCCCGGAGCGGCTCCGGCAGGTGCTCCCAGGGGGCTGCGGACGGGTCGTCATGCGCCCGGGTCCGCCGGTAGGAGTCGTGCAGGGCCCTGGCGACTCGTTCGGTGGTGCTGGCGAGCAGGACCTCGGCCGTGAGGACGCTCGAGTCGAGCGAGATGGTCTCCAGACCGACCGACTCCCGGCGCACGAGCTCACCGAAGGCGACGGCCTGCTCGAGTCTGACGAGGACGGGCAGACCTCGGTGGTCCTGCTGCAGGGCCAGGGCACTGGCCAGGGCCTCGGCCTCGTCGGTGAGGGTGACATAGGCGGAGGTCAGGTCCCAGGTGGCGAGGTCTGTGTCGGCTGGACTGCGATCCCGGCCAGCGCCGATCTCGGTGATGTGCAGGTCGTCGGGCCGGTGCCCGGTCCGCAGCCACCGGCGCCGCAGCTCGCGCGTGACCGCGACGGCGAGTGGCTCGGCGCCGACGACGACGACGTGGGCTCGGTCCGCGTTCTCGGGCCAGGGATGGAGGGCGTCGAGCATCGCGCGGGCTCCGACCCCGGAGAGGTCGAGGTCCTCGAGCTGCCAGGTGGCGCCTTGGTGCTCCGTGAGCTGGACCGCTTTCAGGAGCGACGCCAGCTCGGGACGGTCGACCTCGAGGTGGATGGACAGGGGCTCGCCGTCGCGGGTCGAGGCCTGCTCGACGGCGGCGAGGGCGACGCGACCGGACAGCTCGAGCGCGGGGGTGAGGACGATGACGTGCGCGGCCGAGGCCACGCGGGCTCGGGCGAGCACGAGAGGGTCGCCGGCGTCCCCGATGACGACGGGGATCCGATGGTGTCGGCAGCGTCGCACACCGGCGCTCAGTGGGTCGGCGTCGACTCCGACGACATCGTGACCGGCGCGCTCCAGGGTCAGGGCTGCAGGCGCTCCGCGCATCCCGAGTCCGCACACGACGACGTGGCCGGCGCGCCGGCCGGCTCGCCAGGCGTCAACGCGGTTGCGCGACACGGACAGGGCCGCAAAGGCTGCCGACGTCACCGTCATGGCCGGGGCGAGCAGACGAGCGACCTCGAGCTGCCAGGGCAACGGCGGCGAGGTGTCACCGGACTCGAGGACGAAGAACTGAAGCGAACGGTAGAAGCCCTCGATGACCGAGGCTGCCGGGTCGTAGCGCCCGAACCCCCAGATCCCGAGGGCGAGCGCGAGCAGGCTGCCCGTGGCGACGAGGCGCCACCGCGGGAATCGTCTCTCGCTGTCGCCCATCACGGCCTCCAGGGTGCGTCGTCGTGGACGATCGACCCGATTTCACGCTAACAGCGCCGTGTCGGGCCAGGTGGTGACTGTGGTGCATCAGTCACGAGCGAGAGAACGCCTTATTTTTCCCTTGACTTAATTAAGCAGAACCAAAATAATGAGGACATGCACGCGCTCGACGTCCTCGGTGACCCGGTCCGGCGACGGCTGCTCGAGCTGCTGAGTCGGGGTGAGCTGTCGTCCGGGGAGCTGGCGCGCGTCATCGGCGACGAGTTCGGCATCTCGCACCCGGCCGTCTCACAGCACCTCAAGGTGTTGCGGGACAACGGGTTCACCACGGTCCGCGCCGAGGGGACCCGCCGCCTCTATTCGGTCGATCCCGCCCCGTTCGAGGAGCTGGACATGTGGCTCTCCCAGTTCCGTGCCTTCTGGACGCAACGCCTGGACGCCCTCGGGACGGAGCTGCGGCGGGGCAGCCGGGCCGCGGCCGAGCAGACCCCGGCCGCAACGGAGCACGCCAACCAAGACAACGCATCCCATACAGGAGGTCCCCATGGACACGCTCAACCCTCTGGACCAGCTCGACGCCGTCGACCGCGCGGTCGCAACCGGAACCCGTGACGGGAAGGAGACCAAGTCTGTCGTCCTCACCCAGACCTACCCGGTGCCCCTCGCCGACCTGTGGGGGGCCTGCACCGATGCCGAGCGCATCTCCCGCTGGCTCATGCCGATCACCGGCGACCTGCGCGAGGGGGGCCGTTACCAGCTCCACGGGAACGCCGGCGGCACCATCGAGCAGTGCGTGCCGCAGGAGCGCATCGCCGTCACGTGGGAGTTCGGCGGTCTGGGTGTCAGCTGGGTCGTGGCGACCTTCGCGGAGGAGTCTGATGGGTCGCGCATCCGCGTCGAGCACATCGCCCACGTCGACGAGCGCTGGCCGGACTTCGGTCCAGGAGCGGTCGGCA
>NZ_JAJJPG010000256.1:0-2612 GCF_032907665.1 Intrasporangium sp. | reverse complement strand
AGTTCGCGCACATGCCGCTGCTGCGCAACACCGACAAGTCCAAGATCTCGAAGCGGAAGAACCCGGCTGCCCGCCTCACGTGGTTCCGGGAGCAGGGCTACCTGCCTGAGGCACTGGTCAACTTCCTTGCCCTGCTGGCCTATCCGCCGCAGCAGGACGCCGAGGGCAACGACGTCGAGGTCTTCACCTTCGAGGAGTTCAGCCGGACGTTCGACTGGTCCAAGGTCAACCCCATCGGGCCGATCTTCGACCTCAAGAAGCTCGAGTGGCTCAACGGCGTCTACATCCGCCAGCTCGACGTCGGGGAGTTCGCGACCCGGCTGCTGCCCTACCTGTACGAGGCGGGGATCCTCGGCGAGAACCCGTCCCTCGGCGAGCTCGGCCGGCTCAAGCTCGTCGCGGCCCTGATCCAGGAGCGGATGGCACTGCTCACCGAGGCGCCGGCCCTCGTCGGTCCGTTCTTCGTCGCGGACGACCAGCTCGAGGTCCAGGAGGACGCCCGGGCCCAGCTGGGGGCCGACGCGACCGCGGTGCTCGACGAGGCGATCCGGGTGCTCGGCGACATCGACGACCACGGCGGCGGCGTCCTCGGCACCGGCGGAGGCTGGGTGGCCCCGGCCATCGAGGCGGCTCTCCGCACCGCCATCGTCGACGGGCTCGGCATCAAGCCCCGCCTCGCCTTCGGACCTCTGCGCACGGCCGTGTCAGGCGCTCGGGTGTCGCCACCGCTCTTCGAGTCGATGGAGATCCTCGGCAAGACCTCGACGCTGTATCGCCTGCATGCGCTTCGCGGCTCGCTCTGACACCGACATGACCACGGTGGTCTGGCCCGTGCAGGGGCTCTGGCTCCGCACTGCCGATGTCGACCTGCGCGTGATGACCGAGGCAGATCTCGCGTCCGTCTGCGACAGCTTCCCCGCCGACGTCGAGCAGGACCCGGCCGCGACGCGCTACGCACTCCTCGACGAGGGGTCCAACCGGCGCGCCGTCGTGGCCCAGTCGTACTGGCGCGCGCTCGGCACGTGGTCTCCCGCCTCCTGGGCCCTGCCCTTCGTCGCGAGGAATGGCGATGGGGACGTCCTTGGCATGCAGTGGCTCGAGGGACCGGACTTCAGCACGGACCGGGTCGTCGACTCGGCCTCCTGGCTCGTCGCCGAGGTCCGCGGCCGGGGTCTCGGCACGCAGCTGCGCACCGCCGTGCTCGAGCTCGCCTTCCGGCACCTGGGGGCAGGGGCTGCCGTGAGCTCCGCGGTGGTCGCCAACGCCGCCTCGCTCGGCGTGTCCCGGTCGCTCGGCTATCGCGATACGCACACTTCCGTCCTCGAGCACAGCGGCGAGACGCTCCAGCACGTTCGTCTCGAGCGCGACGCCTGGGTCGCGTCGGGCCGGGGCGCCTCGGTGCGGATCGGTGGTGTGGGGCCGGCCCTGCCGTACTTCGGACTCGGGGACGAGGATGACTGAGCCTGCTCTCGAGAGCGAGCTCAGCGGCATACGCGCCCTTGTCCTCGACGTCGACGACACGATCGTCGACACGCGCGCAGCGATGGTGACCGCGGGTGTCGTCGCCTTCGCGGCCCTGTGGCCGCACCGCGCCGAGAGCCACGTGGCCATGGCCGAGCGCTACTACGCCGACCCGGAGCGGTGGTTTCGCCGCTTTGCCGCGGGTGAGGTCGCCTTCGAGACGATGCGGGCCCGTCGCCTCGGCGAGGTGGCGTCGGCGTTCGATCTCACCGTGCCGGCGGAGGCGCGCAACCGGTTCGAGCTGGCCTATGCGCCGGCCTTCCGTGCGGCGCAGCGGCTCTTCCCCGATGTCCCGGATCTGCTCGCTGCTGCTCAACGCCGTGACCTGCCGGTCGCGCTGCTGACGAACTCGGCACTGGCCCCCACACAGGTGAAGCTCGACGCGCTCGGCCTGGTCGACCGGTTCGATGTCGTCGTGACCACGGACACCCTGGGAGTGGGGAAGCCGGACCCGCGGGTCTATCACGAGGTGTGCCGGCTCGTCGACGCGACTCCCGATGCGACCGTCTGCATCGGCGACAGCCTGGAGTGGGACGTCGTCGGTGCGCGGCGTGCAGGGCTGCGTGCCGTCTGGCTCGACCGGGATGGCGGGCCCGGCACGTCTGGTCGACCGCACCTCGATCACCCGGGGAGCGACCTCGCTGCGAGCAGGGACGTCCGGGTGTACAGCCTCGACGAGGTGACGGCGGCGCTGCTCCAGAAGGGCCAGAGCCGATTTGGGGCGGCGGCGGGGGACCGGTAGTATTCCCTCTCGGTTCACCCCGCAGAATGGCCCTTGGGCGCGCTCGGGAGTGATACCCCATTGGGGTATGGTGTAATTGGCAACACTACGGATTCTGGTTCCGTCATTCTAGGTTCGAGTCCTGGTACCCCAGCTCTGGTTCATCGGTCCCTCGGGCCCGGGAGCCGATTCGGAGAAATCAGGCCGGCACGGTATGGTTCTCCGGGTGCCGAGTCCCTCGGCAGAGCGCGTGGCCCCGTTGTGTAGCGGCCTAGCACGCCGCCCTCTCAAGGCGGTAGCGCGGGTTCGAATCCCGTCGGGGCTACCACGTCGCACGGCCCGGATCCCTGAGGATCCGGGCCGTGCGCCT
>NZ_JAJJPG010000255.1:0-2640 GCF_032907665.1 Intrasporangium sp. | reverse complement strand
CGAGCAGACCTTCATGTTCTACCTGCCGCGGATCTGCGAGCACTGCCTCAACCCGAGCTGTGCCGCGAGCTGCCCGAGCGGCGCGATCTACAAGCGCAGCGAGGACGGCATCGTGCTCGTCGACCAGGACAAGTGCCGTGGCTGGCGCATGTGCGTGTCGGGCTGCCCCTACAAGAAGGTCTACTTCAACCACAAGACCGGCAAGGCCGAGAAGTGCACCTTCTGCTACCCGCGCGTCGAGGTGGGCATCCCGACGGTCTGCGCAGAGACGTGCGTCGGCCGGCTGCGTTACATCGGTCTGATGATCTACGACGCCGACAAGGTCCTCGAGGCGGCCTCGGTGGCGAACGACGAGGACCTCTACCAGGCACAGCTGGACGTCTTCGTCGACCCGAACGACCCGGAGGTCGCCCGCGAGGCCGAGCGTCAGGGCATCCCGCTCGACTGGATCGAGGCGGCGAAGATCTCCCCGGTGCGCCGGCTCATCCAGGACTACCGGGTGGCCCTGCCACTGCACCCGGAGTACCGCACCATGCCGATGGTCTGGTACATCCCGCCGCTGTCACCCGTCGTCGACGTCATCAAGGAGACCGGGCACGACGCCGAGGACCAGGGCAACCTCTTCGCGGCGATCGACACCCTGCGCATCCCGGTCGAGTACCTCGCCAACCTCTTCACCGCCGGCGATGTCACCCCCGTCAACGACGTGCTCAAGAAGCTCGCCGCCATGCGATCCTTCATGCGCGACATCAACCTCGGTGGCGACCCGGACGGCGCGATCGCCGAGTCGGTCGGGATGGACGCCGAGTCGATGTACGAGATGTTCCGGCTGCTCGCCATCGCGAAGTACGACGAGCGCTACGTCATCCCGACCGCGCACGTCGAGCAGGCGCACGGCCTCGAGGAGCTCGCGACCGAGTGTCCCGTCGACCTCTACGCCGAGCCGGAGACCGGCGTCTTCGGTGAGGGCTCCGGAGCCCTGACCCCGGTCGCGGCGGAGACGTTCCAGGCCCTCCAGGAGCGCCAGACCTCCGAGGAGCTCGTCGGCGGTGGGAGCAAGCGGGGCAGGGTCAACCTGCTCAACTGGGACGGCAGGGGCGCGCCGCGCGGGCTGTTCCCTCGACGGAAGGACCGGCGGTGAACCCGTTCCGGCGCCTCGCCCGCGCTCAGGCGTCACGGCTCCCGGACGAGCAGCTCCGAGTCGCCTGGCAGGCGATCTCCCTGCTGCTCGACTACCCCAGCGAGGAGTCGTTGGCGCGACACGAGCTGCTGCGCCGTGCCGTGGCTCCCCTTCCGGACCCAGTCCGTATGCCGCTGGGCTCGTTCCTCGACCACCTGGCCTCCCGGCCCCTCGAGGACGCGCAACGTGACTACGTCGAGACGTTCGACCACACCCGCAGGTGTTGCCTCTACCTCACCTACTTCACGTTCGGCGACACGCGGCGCCGCGGCGTGGCGCTCGTGCAGTTCAAGCAGGCCTTCCGCCGGTCGGGGGTCGAGCTCACCGAGGAGGAGCTGCCCGACCATCTCGGCGTCGTCCTCGAGTTCGGCGCGACCGTCGACCTCGAGGCCGCGTGGAAGCTCGTCAACGACCACCGGGCGGGTATCGAGATGCTCCGGCTCGCTCTCGCAGACAGGCAGTCCCCGTGGGAGCAGCTGCTCGTCGCCCTTGCGGCGACGCTGCCCGAGCTCGACGGCGAGGGCATCGACGCCGTCCGCCGGCTCGTCGAAGCAGGTCCGCCGCAGGAGGAGGTCGGCCTGGAGCCGTACGCCATCGACCCCCTCACCGGCGGGGCCCCGCCCTCTGCGCACCCCCCGACCACCCGCGTGGCTGAGTTCTCGACCATTGGAGTTCGTTCATGAGCGTCTTTCTCTGGGTGATCTTCCCCTACCTCTGCCTCGCCGTGTTCGTCGTCGGGCACTGGTGGCGCTACCGCTACGACAAGTTCGGCTGGACGACGCGCAGCTCCCAGCTCTACGAGGATCGGTTGCTGCGCTGGGGCAGCCCCCTGTTCCACTTCGGCATGCTGGGGGTCGTCGCGGGCCACATCCTCGGTCTCGTCATCCCGAAGTCGTGGACCGACGCCGTCGGGATCAGCGAGACCATGTACCACTGGGCGGCGGTCATCGGTGGCATGGCAGCGGGCATCGCCGCGTTCGTCGGGATGGTCATCCTCATCTACCGCCGCCGCACCGTCGGGCCGGTCTTCTCGGCGACGACACCGATGGACAAGACGATGTACTTCTTCCTCGGCCTCGTCATCGTCCTCGGCATGTGGAACACCATCGCGTCGAGCATCTTCGGCCTCGGCTCCTCGGACGGGCACGCCTTCGACTACCGCGAGAGCGTGTCGCTGTGGTTCCGCGGAATCTTCTCCGGCAACCCCGACCCGGAGTACATGGTCGGCATCCCGCTCGGCTTCCAGCTGCACGCGCTGACGGCCAGCTTCCTCTTCGCCCTCTGGCCGTTCACCCGTCTCGTGCACGTCTTCTCGGCGCCGCTCGGCTACATCACCCGTCCGTACATCGTCTACCGGAGCAAGGACGAGCGCACGGGCACGGCAGTCGGCACGCGCGCCCCGAAGCGCGGTTGGGAACGAGTGCAGTGACCGATCGCGCTCCGTGGCTCGGCCGCGACAC
>NZ_JAJJPG010000254.1:0-2652 GCF_032907665.1 Intrasporangium sp. | reverse complement strand
CGAGACCGCGGCCGCGGCCTCGGCTGCGACGTTCGGCCCCGGGGTCCCGGTCGCCTACGTCGGGACCGGCGCGAGCTTCCCCGACGCGCTCGCGGGTGGCCCCGCAGGCGGGCATCGCGGCGGCCCGGTCCTGCTCACGGCGAAGGACTCGCTCCCCGCGGCGACGAAGGCCGAGCTGGTGCGCCTCAAGCCGGCCGAGATCGTCGTCCTCGGTGGGACCACCGCCGTCTCGAGCACGGTGGCGGGCCAGCTCGCCACCCTCGCACCGAAGACGAGCCGCATCGCGGGGACGAACCGCTACGAGACAGCCGCTGAGCTGTCCGAGCGCACCTTCGGCACCGGCGTTCCGGTGGCCTACGTCGCGACCGGTTCCACCTTCCCCGATGCCCTCGCGGGCGGCCCGGCCGGCGGCTTCCGAGGGGGGCCACTCCTCCTGACGGGGACCAGCACGCTGCCGACCGCGACCATCAACGAGCTCAAACGACTCGCACCGGCGAGCATTGTCGTGCTGGGCGGCCCCACCGCGGTGTCGGATGCCGTGGTGTCGAAGCTGCGGTCGTACTCGTCGTCCGTCGCCCGGGTGGCCGGCGCCGACCGGTACGAGACGGCGGTCGAGACGTCCAAGCGGACGTTCTCGCGTGGTGTCCCGGTGGTGTTCGTCGCCACGGGCGCGAACTTCCCCGATGCACTCGCGGGCGGACCTCTCGGGGGCCACCTCGGCGGGCCGGTCCTGCTGACTCGCAAGGACAGCCTGCCGAGCGTGACCGCGAACGAGCTGCTCCGCCTGGCGCCGCGCAGGGTCATCGTCCTGGGGGGCACGGGTGCCGTCTCCACGGCCGTGGCCAAGCGCCTCTACAACTACGAGGAGCCAAGCACGTCCTGACCGGCGAGCCAGAGGTATCACCGCGAGCGCCCCGATCGTCTACCGATCGGGGCGTTCGCCTGCCGCGCCCCGGTCCCGTGGGACACGATGTCAGTGGACACAGGAGGTCGCAGCCATGGCCCATCCGACCTGGCGTGGGGTGACGATCTGCCCCTGCATGAAGGAGCCCCTCAACGAGCTCGCACGCACCTCCGGCAACGACATCCTCGTGTCCCCCATCAAGGGCTTCGGCTCCTACCAGGTCGGCCAGACCGCCTCTGCCGGAACCGGGTCCGGCGGTGGCCACGTCGATCTGGCGCTCGGCCGGCTCAACGCCCAGCAGAAACTCCGGCTCGAGGGCCTCGCCCGTCGGATCGGCTTCTACGCCGACATCCGCGAGCCGACGTGGTGGTCACCGACCCGGAGGCGATGGCTGAGACAGAGCTGGTCGTCGCACCTGCACATGATCCTCAAGGACTGCCGTCACCTCTCGCCGGAGGCCAGGGCCCAGCTGCGCGAGTGGTACGCAGGCGAGAACGGCCTGGCCGGCAACGATCCCGATGACGGCGACCGGACCTACCTGCGCCAGACCTGGAAGCAGTACCGCAGCTCGAAGCACGGCGTGAAGCCTCCCGCCCCCCAGCCAACCATCGCGATCGCCAACCTCAAGCACGGCCGGAGGAACCGCGACGTCAAGCGCTACCAGGTGATCGTGTGGAGGCGGCTCGCTGCGAAGACGCGCACGAGGATCCTCACGAGGAACCGGCTCAAGGAGTCCCAGATCGCCGACGGCTACTACGGCGACGTCACGGTGGAGATGACCAAGGCGCTCTACGCCCAGATCGCCGCCAAGGAGCCCAAGGGCGGCTGGCCGATCTGGGCCGAGCCCGGCCCTCGTCTGCTCAAGCGGCTCGGTTTCATCCCCGTCGGCACGCGGGACCTGGACGATCCGCACGACGAGTTCGGCGAGCCGGATTCGGTCTCGGACCCCGTCTCGGCTAACATCGACCCGCACCCCGCGGGTGTAGTTCAGTAGCAGAACACCTCCCTTCCAGGGAGGAGACGTGAGTGCGATTCTTGCCGCCCGCTCCAAGCGCGGAGGGCCCGGTCAGCCGACCGGGCCCTCCGTCGTTCCGGGCCAACGACACGACGATGCCGTATGCCGCTGGGCCGGCTGGGCGGCACAGGGCCCCTTCTGCCGGGGCCGGCCCTCAGGCGGTCAGGCGCGCGGACCGAAGGCGCAGCAGCGTCGCCTCGAGCTCGTCGAGCTCGGCTTCAGCGAAGTCGGAGAGGACACTCCGCAGGTTCGCGTCGTGCACCGCGACCGCCTTCTCGAGCACCGCCGTGCCCTCAGGCGTCAGAGCGGCATACACGACGCGGCGGTCCTTGCCGCACGGGACGCGCACGACGAGGCCCGCGACCACCATGCGGTCGACCATCCGGGTGACACCACCGCCGGTGAGCGCCACCTGCTCCGCCAGTGAGCCCATGGCGACGAGGCCATCCTCGGCGCGTGAGATCCGCAGCATGACCTCGAACCACTGGTGCGGCACGCCGACCCGCTCCTCGAGGGAGGCGCCGAGCTGCTTCTCCAGCGAGTTGTAGGCCTCCATGAGCAGGCCGAACGTGGAGACCAGGTCGTGCTCGGCGGTCATGACATTCGGGGCGTGCATAGAGGTAGTTTAACATGCAACTATTTGACAGGCATTCATGACGAGTGGCCCCGCTCTCCACAACTGCGCCCCCTCGTCAGGGCCCCACCCCCGTCGAGTGGCCCCGATCTCCACAAC
>NZ_JAJJPG010000253.1:0-2660 GCF_032907665.1 Intrasporangium sp. | reverse complement strand
TGACGATCGGGCACATCGGCTACTCGTCCGAGCACAAGGTCGGCCAGCGCCTGCGTGACGTCATCGGCCTCGAGATCGGTGACGGCACCGCGCAGGTCTCCAAGCTCGTGATCTCCCGCTCCCTCCTGGGCCGCCGGTACGCCCCCTGATCAGCCACGCACCTGGGCCCGCTTGCCCTGCAAGCCAGCCCAGCGGCATACCGCGAACGTCCTGAAAGGCACACCATGACCAGGCTCACCGACAAGATCGCCATCGTCACCGGCGCCGCCCGCGGCCTCGGCCGGGGCATCGCCGAGCGACTCGCGTCCGAGGGTGCGACCGTCGTCGTCACCGACGTCAACGAGGACGGGGCGAAGCAGGCGGCGAAGGAGATCGGCGACAGCGCGATCGGCCTCGGCTGCGACGTGTCCGACTACACCTCCGTCGAGGCCATGGTCGCCGCGGTGAAGGACCGCTTCGGGCGCGTGGACGTCCTCGTCAACAACGCCGGCTGGGACAAGGCCGCCCCGTTCCTCGACCTCGAGCAGGAGCTCTGGCCGAAGATCATCGGGATCAACCTCTACGGCGTGCTCAACACGATGAAGGCGGTCCTGCCGATCATGGCCGAGCAGGGCTCGGGCTCCGTCGTCAACATCAGCAGCGACGCCGGCCGGGTCGGCTCGTCCGGCGAGGCCGTCTACTCGGCCGCCAAGGGCGGGGTCATCGCGTTCACGAAGTCGACGGCCCGCGAGATGGCCCGCAAGCAGGTCCGCGTCAACGTCATCTGCCCCGGCCCCGCCGATACGCAGCTGTTCGCGGAGTTCGCCGGCGACAACCAGGGCCTGCGCGAGGCGCTGACCAAGGCCATCCCGCTCCGCCGCTTGGGGCAGCCCTCCGACGTCGCCGGCGCGGTCGCGTACTTCGCCTCCGACGACTCCGTCTACGTCACGGGCCAGACTCTGAGCGTCAGCGGCGGCCTGACGATGAGCTGAGGGACAGCGATGAGCGCCGAGACGGTCCAGACCCCCGCGAGGGTCGACAACCCCCGCTCAGGATCCGCCCGATGACCTCAGCCTGCTTCGTCCGCGGCGAAACGCACCGCGGGACGACCGGCCGCCCAGCGCACCAGCCCGTGGACCAGCGCCACGGGCAGGGCGAGCGCCCCCGCGACCTGCATCCCCACCTCGTACCCGAGGCTGGAGTCCCGGTACGGCGTGCCACTCAAGCGGGCCATGAACGCGCTGTACGGGATGCCGTACATGTTGCCCACCAGCATGACGTGCGCCGCGGCGAGGACCGTCCGCGCCCTCCGGCGACCGTACTCGCGGACCACCGCCTCGTAGGCCGCTCGGTCGGGGCGGGCACGCGAGTCGGCGTAGTGCTGCGCGAAGACCACGCCGGTGGCCTCGTCCGGCGGGACCACCTCACCGTCCCCGGCGAGCAGGCCGCTGATCTCCTCGCCCGACATGCCCTCCCGCAGCGCCATCCGCGTGTGCGCCCAGGAGCACGCGGGGCACCCGTTCACCTCGGTCACCGCGAGCATCACCCGCTCGATGGCGCGCGGGTCCATCACGCGACGCAGCCGGTTGGCGACGAGCACGGCGGCTGCCTGTGGCAGCAGCACGGCCGCGTCATAGAACTCCCGCAGCCGGAACCTGCGCTTGTAGGACGTCCGAGCCTCGACCGTCGTGGCGATCCGCCCCAGATGATGCTTCCACCGGAGCCCTCGCCACTCTCCACGACGCATCGCTTCGTGCCCTTCCGGCAGCCGCGCCACGGGATCGGCGAGCTGTCCATCTCCATGATCGCACCGTCACCGTCGGCGGGGTGCGCCGCGGGTGCTCGCACGCCTGTGACCCTCACGACGCCCGCCCGGCCGCCGGGGCGATCGGGGATCATGGGCGAGCCGTGTCGGACCCCGAGCGGCAGGAACGTCGACAACCCACCCGAGACGATGGAGGCAACGCGATGAGCACGGCATATCTGGTTTCGGGGGTCCGCACTCCCATCGGGCGGTATGCCGGTGCGCTGGCTCCCGTGCGTCCCGACGACCTCGCTGCCCACGTCGTCTCGACCCTCATGTCGAGACACCCGTCGGTGGACTGGGAGGCGGTCGACGACGTCGTCCTCGGCTGCGCGAACCAAGCCGGGGAGGACAACCGCAACGTGGCCCGGATGGCAGTGCTCCTCTCGGGGCTGCCGGTGCGCACCCCTGGCATCACCGTCAACCGCCTCTGCGCCTCTGGTCTGGACGCCGTCGGGATCGCCGCCCGGGCGATCCGGTCCGGCGACGCCGACCTCATGGTCGCCGGCGGTGTCGAGAGCATGACGCGGGCGCCCTTCGTCATGCCCAAGGCGGGCGCCGCGTGGTCGCGCAGCAACGAGGTCTTCGACACGACGATCGGTTGGCGGTTCGTCAACCCTCGGATGAAGGAGACATACGGCATCGACTCGATGCCCGAGACCGCGCAGCACGTCGCCGACGACTTCGCGGTGTCACGGGAGGACCAGGACGCCTTTGCCCTGCGCTCGCAGGAGCGGGCCGCGAGGGCCATCGCGAGCGGGCGGCTCGCCCGGGAGATCGTGCCCGTCGAGGTGCCCGGCCGCAAGGGCGCCGTCACCGTCGTCGACACCGACGAGCACCCCCGCGAGACCTCGCTCGAGGCGCTCGCCGGGTTGCG
>NZ_JAJJPG010000252.1:0-2748 GCF_032907665.1 Intrasporangium sp. | reverse complement strand
AGACCACCGGCCTCGTCCACGGCCTCTACGCCGAGGGCGAGCCGATCCGGGACACCAAGGCGCCCGCCGGCCCGATCAGCGAGCGTTGGAACCAGCGCAAGTTCGATGCAGCCCTCGTCAACCCGGCGAACCGCCGCAAGCTCACGGTCATCATCGTCGGCACCGGCCTGGCCGGCGGCGCCGCTGCGGCCACGCTCGGTGAGGCCGGCTACAACGTCAAGTCGTTCTGCTACCAGGACTCCCCGCGCCGGGCGCACTCGATCGCCGCGCAGGGCGGGATCAACGCCGCGAAGAACTACAAGGAGGACGGCGACTCCGTCTTCCGGCTGTTCTACGACACGGTCAAGGGCGGCGACTACCGCTCGCGGGAGTCCAACGTCTACCGCCTCGCCGAAGTCAGCGCGAACATCATCGACCAGTGCGTCGCCCAGGGCGTCCCCTTCGCCCGGGAGTACGGCGGGCTGCTCGACAACCGATCCTTCGGCGGCGTCCAGGTGTCGCGCACCTTCTACGCCCGAGGCCAGACGGGGCAGCAGCTCCTCATCGGCGCCTACCAGGCGCTCGAGCGCCAGGTCGCCGCAGGCACGGTCGAGATGTTCAGCCGTCACGAGATGCTGGAGCTCATCGTCGTCGACGACGGGTCCGGCCCGCGGGCGCGTGGCATCATCGCGCGCAACCTCGTCACCGGCGAGATCGAGACCCATCTCGCCGACGCCGTCGTGCTGGCGACCGGCGGCTACGGCAACGTCTTCTTCCTCTCGACCAACGCGATGGGCTCCAACGTCACGGCGACGTGGCGTGCGCACCGCAAGGGCGCCTACTTCGGCAACCCCTGCTACACGCAGATCCACCCCACGTGCATCCCGGTCTCGGGCGAACACCAGAGCAAACTGACGTTGATGTCGGAGTCGCTGCGCAACGACGGCCGCATCTGGGTGCCGAAGCGCGCGGAGGACTGCGACAAGGACCCGCGGCAGATCCCCGAGGAGGACCGCGACTACTACCTCGAGCGCATCTACCCGAGCTTCGGCAACCTGGTCCCCCGCGACATCGCCTCTCGGGCCGCGAAGTACGTCTGCGACGAGGGGCGCGGCGTCGGCCCCAAGGTCGGCGACTTCCGCCGTGGCGTCTACCTCGACTTCACCGACGCGCTGAAACGGATGAGCAAGGAGGCTGTCGCCGAGAAGTACGGCAACCTGCTCGACATGTATGCGCGCATCACGGGTGAGAACCCGTATGAGGTGCCGATGCGCATCTACCCCGCTGTCCACTACACGATGGGTGGCCTCTGGGTCGACTACGACCTCCAGTCGTCGATCCCCGGGCTCTTCGTCGCCGGCGAGGCGAACTTCTCCGACCACGGCGCCAACCGCCTCGGGGCGTCCGCCCTCATGCAGGGGCTCGCAGACGGGTACTTCGTCCTGCCGAACACGATCCGCGACTACCTCGCCAAGGGCCCGTACGAGCCGCTCGACGAGTCCCATGAGGCGGTCGTCGAGGCCAAGGCCTCGGTGGACGCCCGGGTGGCCCGCCTCCTCGAGATCAACGGCGACCGGACGGTCGACTCCTTCCACCGCGAGCTCGGCCACATCATGTGGGAGTACTGCGGCATGGAGCGGACGGAAGAGGGACTGCTCAAGGGAATCGACCTCATCCGGGCGCTGCGTGACGAGTTCTGGCGCAACGTGCGCGTCCTCGGAGCCGCTGACACGCTCAACCAGAGCCTCGAGAAGGCCGGCCGGGTCGCCGACTTCCTCGAGCTGGGCGAGCTCATGTGCATCGACGCCCTGCACCGTCGTGAGTCCTGCGGCGGCCACTTCCGGGCCGAGAGCCAGACCGAGGACGGGGAAGCGATGCGTCACGACGACGAGTTCGCCTACGTCGCGGCATGGGAGTGGGGCGGCGACAACGGCGCACCGGTCCTGCACAAGGAAGACCTGGTCTACGAATTCGTCGAGATGAAGCAGCGGAGCTACAAGTGACCGGTATGAACCTCACCCTCAAGATCTGGCGCCAGGCCGGGCCCCACGCCAAGGGCGAGATGGTGACCTACCCGGTCACCGACATCTCCCCCGACATGTCGTTCCTCGAGATGCTCGACGTCCTCAACGAACAGCTCATCGACCGCGGCGAGGAGCCGATCGCCTTCGACTCCGACTGCCGCGAGGGCATCTGCGGCATGTGCGGCCTGATGATCTCGGGCAAGGCGCACGGTCCGGAGGTGACGACGACCTGCCAGCTCCACATGCGGTCGTTCCACGACGGCGACGTCATCACCGTCGAGCCGTGGCGCGCCGACGCGTTCCCCGTCATCAAGGACCTCGTCGTCGACCGGGACGCGTTCGACCGGATCATCCAGGCCGGCGGCTTCATCAGCGCCAACACCGGCTCGGCTCCCGAGGCCCACTCGGTCCCAGTGCCGAAGCCGAACGCGGACCGCTCCTTCATGGCCGCTGCCTGCATCGGCTGTGGCGCGTGCGTGGCAGCCTGCCCCAACGCCTCGGGCATGCTCTTCCTCGGCGCCAAGGTGACCCACCTCGGTGAGCTCCCCCAGGGGCAGCCGGAGCGGGACGCCCGCGTCGTCGCCATGGTCAACCAGCACGACCACGAGGGCTTCGGGGGGTGCACCAACATCGGCGAGTGCTCGCTGGCCTGCCCGAAGGAGATTCCGCAGGACGTGATCAACCAGCTCAACCAGGACCTGCGCCGCGCGCTCACTCGCGGTCTGTGACGCAGGCGGCAGCCTCG
>NZ_JAJJPG010000251.1:0-2791 GCF_032907665.1 Intrasporangium sp. | reverse complement strand
CCACCCTCGAGGAGGCCGGCGCCCTGGAGTACACGACGATCGTCGCGGCCCCGGCCTCCGACTCGGCGGGCTTCAAGTACCTCGCCCCCTACACCGGCTCGGCCATCGGCCAGCACTGGATGTACCAGGGCAAGCACGTCCTCATCGTCTTCGACGACCTGTCCAAGCAGGCCGAGGCCTACCGCGCCGTGTCCCTGCTCCTGCGTCGCCCCCCGGGTCGCGAGGCCTACCCCGGTGACGTCTTCTACCTCCACTCACGGCTCCTCGAGCGCTGCGCGAAGCTCTCCGACGACCTCGGTGCGGGCTCGATGACGGGTCTGCCGATCATCGAGACGAAGGCCGGCGACGTCTCGGCCTACATCCCGACGAACGTCATCTCGATCACCGACGGTCAGATCTACCTCCAGGCCGACCTGTTCAACTCCAACGTCCGACCCGCCATCGACGTGGGCGTGTCGGTGTCCCGAGTCGGTGGCGCCGCACAGATCAAGGCGATGAAGGACGTGGCCGGTCGCCTCAAGCTCGACCTCGCGCAGTTCCGTGCGATGGAGGCGTTCGCCATGTTCGCGTCCGACCTCGACCCCGCCTCCCGGGCGCAGCTGGCCCGGGGTGCCCGCCTCGTCGAGCTGCTCAAGCAGCCGCAGAGCAGCCCGTACCCCGTCGAGGAGCAGGTCGTCTCGATCTGGGCCGGGACGACCGGCCGGCTCGACGACATCGCCGTCGAGGACGTGCGCAACTTCGAGACCGAGCTGCTCGAGACCCTGCGCCGGGAGGGCAAGGTCCTCCAGACGATCCGGGAGACGAAGAAGCTCGACGAGGACACCGTGACCGCACTCGAGAAGGTCTTCGACGACGTGAAGTTCACCTTCAAGGGCACGGGCCGCGAGGGCCTCGAGGCAGGGCACGAGGAGTTCGACGAGCTGGAGTCCGACGAGATCGTCCAGGCCCAGATCGTCAAGCGCAAGTAACCCACGGGGGCTCACGGCCCTGGCGGGCCTGCGCCCCCGTGATCCCCCGAAGAGCTCGCGTGGGCGGGTCGGGGGGATGGCGGGAACCTTGCAGAACGAGCCAGCCCGGCGGCATACGGCCCCAGAGAACTGAACGACCGACGCATTCACGACCAAGAGAGGCGGAGCACATGGGAGCGCAGATGCGGATCTACCGCCAGCGCATCAAGTCCGTCAACTCCATCAAGAAGATCACCAACGCGATGGAGCTGATCGCGGCTGCACGCGTCGTCAAGGCGCGCCAGCGGGCCGTCGAGGCGATGCCGTACACCGCGGCACTGACACGCGCCGTCTCCGCCGTGGCGAGTCACACGAACGAGGAACACCCGCTGACGACGGCGAAGGAGACGGCGCTGCGCGCCGGCGTCGTCATCATCACGTCGGACCGTGGTCTCGCCGGGTCCTACTCGGCCTCCGCGCTCAAGGAGGCCGCCGAGCTCGTCACGCGCCTCCAGAGCGAGGGCAAGGAGGTCGTGCCCTACCTCGTCGGTCGCAAGGCCGTGGCGTACTACAAGTTCCGCCGGCGTCCCTATGCGGCCGAGTGGAGCGGCTTCACCGACGCCCCGCGGTTCGAGCACGCGCGCGAGATCGCCGACCGGATCACGGCCGACTTCCTCAAGGAGACCGAGGAGGGAGGCAACGACGAGATCCACGTCGTCTACACCCGCTTTCGCTCGATGGTCTCCCAGGACCCCCACGTGCTGCGGCTGCTGCCCCTCGAGGTCGTCGAGGCCGAAGATGCGCAGGGCGACACCGGACTCGACTTCTCCGTGGCGACCTACGAGGAGGGTCAGCTCGTCCCGGAATACGAGTTCGAGCCCAGTGCCGACCAGGTCCTCGACCTGCTCCTGCCCAAGTACGTCCGCAACCGGATCTTCACCTGCCTGCTCAGCTCGGCCGCGTCGGAGCTCGCGGCCCGGCAGCGCGCGATGAAGTCCGCGACGGACAATGCCGGAGAGCTCATCAAGAAGTACGAGCGGCTCGCCAACCAGGCCCGGCAGGCCGGCATCACCCAGGAGATCAGCGAGATCGTGGGCGGCGCGAACGCCCTCGCC
This sequence comes from Intrasporangium sp., assembly GCF_032907665.1. Taxonomy (GTDB): domain Bacteria; phylum Actinomycetota; class Actinomycetes; order Actinomycetales; family Dermatophilaceae; genus Intrasporangium. Next base: position 729 of record NZ_JAJJPG010000251.1, on the reverse strand, counting down.
GACGCTCAGAAGAAGAAGTAACCCGTACTAGGTAATAAGGAAGATCCACCATGACTGCAACTGTCAGTGACAACGTGGGGGCGGCCGCTCAGGGGCCCAGTGCGGGCGGCGTCGGACGCATCTCTCGCATCATCGGCCCGGTGGTCGACGTCGAGTTCCCCAGCGACGCGATGCCGGAGCAGTACAACCTGCTGACCACCCAGGTCGCCCTCGGCGGCGAGACCAAGAACATCAACCTCGAGGTCGCCCAGCACATCGGCGACAACATGGTTCGCGCGATCTCGCTGCAGCCGACCGACGGACTCGTCCGCGGGTCGACCGTGCAGGACACCGGCGGCCCGATCACCGTCCCGGTCGGCGACGTCACCCTCGGTCACGTCTTCAACACGACCGGTGAGTGCATGAACCTCGAAGAGGGCGAGACCCTCGACATCAAGGAGCGGTGGGGGATCCACCGCAAGGCCCCCGACTTCGACCAGCTCGAGTCCAAGACCCAGATGTTCGAGACCGGCATCAAGGTCATCGACCTGCTGACGCCGTACGTCCAGGGTGGCAAGATCGGCCTGTTCGGCGGTGCCGGTGTCGGCAAGACAGTCCTCATCCAGGAGATGATCGCCCGGGTCGCGCGCGACCACGGTGGTGTGTCGGTGTTCGCCGGTGTCGGCGAGCGCACCCGTGAGGGCAACGACCTCATGGTCGAGATGGAGGAGGCCGGCGTCCTCGGGCAGA
>NZ_JAJJPG010000250.1:0-2814 GCF_032907665.1 Intrasporangium sp. | reverse complement strand
CCGGCTGGCTCACACGGTGACCTTGGCGCGCAGCTGGCTGAGCATCTTGTCCCCGATCCCGCTCACTTCACCGAGCTCCTCCACCGCCGTGAACCGCCCGTGCTCGGTGCGCCAGTCGATGATCCGCTGGGCGAGCACTGGGCCCACCCCGGGGAGGGTCTCGAGGGTGGCAAGGTCGGCGGTGTTGAGGTTGACCGTCGCGGCGCCCGCTCCCCCCGGGCCCGCACCGACCCCACCGGAGCCGATCCCCGGAGCCGCCGCACCCGGCGCCACAGGGGGCAGCTCGCCGGGCTTGGGGACGAAGACCTGCTCGCCGTCGACCAGCGCGCGAGCGAGGTTGAGGGCCGCGAGGTCGGCGCCCCGCTTCGCTCCTCCGGCCGCCTCGATCGCGTCAGCCACGCGGCTGCCGGACCTGAGACGGACCAGCCCGGGCTCGGCCACCTGCCCCACGACGTGGACGACGAGCTCCGGCTGCGGCGCAGCGCCCGCCCCGGTCCCTCCCGCGCCGGGGCCGGGAGCGGCCCCCGTCGCCTCAGCAAGGCCAGCAGCTGCGGACTGCGCCGGTGCAGATCGCGACACGACCTCAGGGGTAGCCAGCCCACCCGTGGAGACCTCCGACGGTCCGCGTGCGTCGGACACCTCGGCCAGCGTCTCCCCTTGTGCCGCCCGCTCGGCCCAGAGGATCCGGAGGACGAAGGCACAGCCGAGCGCCACCACGAGCGCCAGCACCGCAACGACGGCACTGCTCGTCACCGACACCCGCCCGGACCGCAGCGACGCCGGCACCGTCACAAGGGACGGCCGGCGGGCTCGGCGCAGCTGGTCCTCGAGGTCGTCGTCAGTCCCATCCGGCTCCTCGCGCCCGACTCCTCCCAGGTCGTCGAGGCCGGACCTGCTCGGCGTGTCCGTGGCGTCCGGCGCCTCGTTGCCCGGTGGCGACGGCACCCAGCCGCCGGGCCCTCCCCGCCACGCGCCGTCGTCCACCCGACCACCACCCAGGACCTGCACCACGCGCTCGAGGTCAGGGCTCCTCGGGACTCGGCTCAGCGGCATACCGCGAAGGTAGGCGGACCCGCCCCAGCCCCGCCCGCAGGCGCCTCCAGCTGTGGACGATCACGCGACCCGCCCACCGGATGTGGACGGCCACTACCCGAGACGCCCCCTCCACCGATTGGGACGCAGCACACCGGCTGCGCCACAATCCTCGAATGGCCCGGCACATCATGACCCTCACGTGCGACGACCGACCCGGCATCGTCGCAGCCGTCTCGGCAGCCCTGCTCGAGGTCTCCGCCAACATCGTGGAGAACCAGCAGTACTCCGACCTCGACACGAACCTCTTCTTCATGCGCACGGTCTTCGACGCCGACGAGGACGGAGTCCGGTCCGTCCTCGCCGCCATCGAGGCCAGCCCCGCCATCGAGCACCAGCACCTCGCCGTGCGGCCCGAGGAGGAGCTGTGCCGGACGCTCATCCTCGTGTCGAAGTTCGACCACTGCCTTCTCGACCTGCTCCACCGGTGGCAGAGCGGCGACCTGCCGATCGACGTCGTCGGAGTCGTGTCCAACCACGAGGACACGCGCGGGCTCGTCGAGTACTACGGCGTCCCGTTCACGCACGTCCCGGTGACGAAGGAGAACAAGGTCGAAGCCGAGGCCGAGATCATGCGGATCGCCGAAGCGACACGCACCGAGCTCGTCGTGCTCGCCCGCTACATGCAGATCCTCTCCGACGACCTGTGCCGACAGCTCGAGGGCCGGGCGATCAACATCCACCACTCGTTCCTGCCGGGCTTCAAGGGCGCCAAGCCCTACCACCAGGCGCATGACCGCGGCGTCAAGCTCATCGGAGCGACCGCGCACTACGTCACCGCAGACCTCGACGAGGGACCGATCATCGAGCAGGACGTCGTGCGCGTCACCCACGCGGAGACGCCGCAGCGCCTCGTCGCGATCGGCCAGGACGTCGAGCGGCGCGTGCTCACGCGGGCCGTGCGCGACCACGCGGAGAGCAGGGTCTTCCTCTCGGGGCGGCGCACCATCGTCTTCTGAGCCGTATGCCGCCGGGCCGGCGTGCCCCGCTCCATCGCCTCTCCTGGCGGCTCGATCACTCGCGGACGAGGACGGCCTTCGCCTCGCGCACCGTGACCGTCGTCGTGGGGCCGGGAACAGTGACCGTGGACGGGATCGGGTCCCAGGTGCGGCCGTCGAGGCTGAAGTCCGCCCCGAAGGTCGTGTCCACGCGCACCTGGTAGGAGCCCGGCTTGGCATAGACGTGCGTGACGTCACCATCCGGATAGGTGCCCCCGACCGAGCGCGTCGGACCGAACGACTCACCGTCGCCGAACACGTACGTGAAGCCGACGAGCTTGGGCCTGATGCTCACCGGAATGCCACGCAGCAGCGAGCGATCCACTTCGCCCGGCTCGAATCCTGCGCTCGACCAACGCACTTCGTAGAACGTCGTGAGGTTGACGAGAGTCGTGTCGCCCACCGGCTGGGTCGAGATCTGGGGCTTGGCCCACGGGGTGCGCATGAACTGCGCCGTGATCTCGGCCATGGTCAGGCGCGGCTGGGCGCCAGGAGCGACGTCGGTGTGGCAGGTGATCCCGACCCGCTCCCACGGCTGGATCTCTCGCCCGTTCTGCATGATCCGGCGCCAGATCGCTGACAGCGGTCCGACGGTGTCGGGCGGACAGCTGCGCAGCGCCCGGGAGCAGAGGACGTCCTGACTGTCGGTGCCCGGGAGGGCGTCGGGGCAGTCCGCGATGGTCGAGTACTCGTACACTGGCCGGTTCGCATCCGCCTTCGGCGA
>NZ_JAJJPG010000249.1:0-2818 GCF_032907665.1 Intrasporangium sp. | reverse complement strand
CCCTGCCGATCTACCAGACGACGAGCTACGTCTTCAACGACACCGACCACGCCGCCAACCTCTTTGGCCTCAAGGAGTTCGGCAACATCTACACCCGGATCATGAATCCGACGACCGATGTCGTGGAGCAACGCATCGCCGCCCTCGAGGGGGGCGTCGGCGCCCTGCTCGTGGCCTCCGGCCAGTCCGCCACGACGCTCGCGATCCTCAACATCGCCGAGGCTGGCGACCACCTCGTCGCCTCCCCGAGCCTCTATGGCGGCACGGTGAACCTGCTCAAGTTCACCCTGCCCAAGCTGGGCATCGAGGTGAGCTTCGTCGACGACCCGGCCTCGATCGAGTCCTGGCGGGCGGCCATCAGGCCGAACACCAAGCTGCTCTTCGGCGAGACCATCGCCAACCCCAAGGCGGAGGTCCTCGACATCGAGGCGGTCGCGGCGCTCGCCCACGAGCACGGGGTCCCGCTCGTCGTCGACAACACCATCGCGACGCCCTACGTCATCCGCCCGATCGAGTGGGGCGCCGACGTCGTGGTCCACTCGGCGACGAAGTACCTCGGTGGCCACGGCACGTCGATCGCGGGCGTCATCGTCGACGCGGGGCGCTTCGACTACGGGCAGGACCCGGAACGGTTCCCGAACTACAACACCCCCGAGGAGAGCTACCACGGCCTCGTCTTCGCGCGGGACCTGGGCGTCGGCAGCCCCCTCGGGGCCAACCTCGCCTACATCCTCAAGGCGCGTGTGCAGCTGCTCCGCGACCTCGGTCCCGCCGCGGCGCCGTTCAACGCCTTCCTCATCGCGCAGGGCCTCGAGACGCTGTCACTGCGTGTCGAGCGCCACCTCGAGAACGCCGCGAAGGTCGCCGCCTTCCTCCAGGGGCATGAGCAGGTCGAGCGTGTCGTCTGGGCGTCCCTGCCCGACAGCCCGTCCTACGCGACCGCGCAGAAGTACGCTCCGCGCGGCGCGGGTGCGGTCCTGTCCTTCGAGATCAAGGGCGGCCTCGAGGCCGGCAAGAAGTTCGTCGAGGGTCTGACGCTCCACAGCCACGTGGCCAACATCGGCGACGTCCGCTCCCTCGTCATCCACCCGGCGTCGACGACGCACTCGCAGGGACCGGAGGAGGACCGTCTCGCGGCTGGCGTGACGCCCGGCCTGGTCCGCCTCGCCGTCGGCATCGAGCACATCGACGACATCATCGCTGACCTCGAGCAGGGCTTCACCGCGGCGAAGATCTGACCGTCACCCGGGGGTGAGCGGCACCGGAGAATCCGTATGCCGCTCACCCCCTCGCGCTCATAGGCTGGCTCCCGTGCCTGCCCAGCCCGCCACCGCCATCCGCTATCCCGCCCCGCTTCGCCCGGGTGACCGCATCGGCGTCACCGCGCCGAGCTCCGGTGTCCCCGAGGCGCTGTGGCCTCGGGTCGAGCTGACGCGTCGGTTCCTCGAGGACCGCGGCTTCGAGGTGGAGCTCGGCGCGTGCCTCCGAGCCCCCAGCCACGTCAGCGCGCCACGGGAACAACGGGCGGCGGAGCTCATGCGGATGCTCACCGACCCGGCCATCCGGGCGGTCGTGCCCCCGTGGGGCGGCGAGACCGGCATCGACCTGCTCGACCTGCTGGACGTCGAGGCGATCGCCGCGGCGGACCCGACGTGGTGCGTTGGGTACTCGGACACGACGACGTGGCTCACCCCGGTGACCTTGCGCACGGGTGTCGCCACGGTCCACGGGCAGAACTTCATGGACACGCTCTACCGGGTGCCGGAGGGCATGTCGCACTGGTTGGACGTGGCCTCGGCGCCCGCGGGGACGGAGCTCGTGCAGCACTCCCCCGGTCGGTACCGGACGACGGGCTTCGACGACTGGGCCGCCGATCCCGGAGCATCCGACTACGTCTTCGACGGCGAGGGGACGTGGACCCGGATCGACCCCGGCCACGTCGACGAGCCGGTGACGCTGCGCGGTCGCCTCGTCGCCGGGTGCGTCGAGACGATCAGCTTCATCGCCGGCGGTGCCTACGCCGACGTCAACGCCTTCGCCGACGCGTACTCACCCGAGGGGCTCGTCCACGTGCTCGACATCGCCGAGTGGGGCTCGTACGACATCTGCCGGGCACTGCACGCGATGCGGCTGCACGGGTGGTTCGATCGCAGCAACGGCGTCCTCGTCTCCCGCACCGCCGCCCCTGCCGCGCCGGGCTTCTCGCAGCACGATGCCGTGGTCGACGCCCTGGGAATGCTTGGGGTGCCGATCATCGCCGACGTCGAGTGCGGCCACCTGCCGCCCTACCTTGCCCTGCTCAACGGCGCCCCGACCACGGTGCGGTTCGACGCCGACGAGCGGTCGATCGCCCAGACCCTCACCTGATGGCCGTCGCCCTCACGCACTGACCCGTCTGGCGGGTCAGTGTGTGAGGCCTGTGGATGGGCGACATCGTTCGGCGTGCGGTTCGGGCAGGATCGTGGGAGCGTTCTGTCACGTTTCCGCCCGTTATGCACGCCGGTGGCGCGTGTCTCTCGATGTCAGGGGATCTGAGCAGCCGTGTCGAAACGAAGCCTCATGCCGTATGCCGCTGGGCTCCTCCTCGTGCTCACCCTCGCCGGGTGCGCGGCCGGGGACGGGACCGCGGCGCCGCAGGCCACGACGCCTGCCCCGCGCCCGTCCACACCGAGCGCATCGGTGAGCACCTCGGTGGCGCCGTCCACACCGATTCCTGCGGCGTCCACCAGCGCGACACCAGACTTCCCGGACGGTCTGCCGGCCGCGGCGAAGAAGCGCACCAAGGAAGGCGCCAAGGCCTTCGTCGAACACTTCATCG
>NZ_JAJJPG010000248.1:0-2826 GCF_032907665.1 Intrasporangium sp. | reverse complement strand
GACGACGCCGGTGTGCCGAAACGCCCCACCCACACCGTTCCCACAGCCGGTCTGGGCGGCGGAGTCCGTCGTGGGCGGTCCGCGCCTCGCCGCGGACGGCCTCGTGGTCGACCTGCCACCGGGGACACCGGCCCCACCCCGGGTGCCGGACGTCTCCTACGTGCTTGCCGACATGGGCACAGGCGAGGTGCTCGCAGCCAAGGCGCCACACGCCTGGCTGCGCCCGGCGAGCACCCTGAAGACGCTGACGGCGCTCACCCTCATCCCACGACTCGACCCCCGGCGGGTCGTCGTCGCGAAACCGGAGCACGAAGCCGCGAACGGCACGCGCGTCGGCATCCTCGCGGGCAACCGCTACCCGGTCGGCCGACTCTTCGACGCCCTGCTCATGTCGTCCGCCAACGACGCTGCCTACCTCCTCGCCGAGGCGGCCGGTGGCTTCGAACAGACCGCCATCCTGATGAACGAGACCGCCCGGAAGCTCGGCGCGCACGACACGGTCGCCGTGGATCCGAGTGGTCTCGACGAGGAGGGCCAGCGTTCCAGCGCCTACGACCTGGCCCTCATCGGACGGGCCGCAATGCAGCTGCCGGACTTCCGCGCCTACGTCACCCGGCGCACCGCGGTCTTCCCCGGCGGCAAGGCCGCGTCCACCGGGAAGGTCTACCGCCCCTTCCAGATCCAGAACATCAACGACCTCCTCCCGAACTACCCGGGCGCCATCGGGATCAAGCCCGGACGTACCAACCGCGCCCAGCACACCTTCATCGGAGCAGCCACGCGCGACGGCAGGACGCTCATCGTCACCCAGATGGGCAGCACGACCGGCGACTGGAAGAACACCGCTGCCCTGCTGAACTGGGGTTTCGCCCATGCTGACGCAGTCGTCCCGGTGGGACGGTTGGTCGAGCCCGGCGAGGCCGAGCCGCCCAGCCCCGCCCCGACCACCTCGCGGACCACGACACCGGCCGCCTCCGCGGGATCCGCAGGAGATGTGGGCCCGGCTCGCCCCTCACGGCCCGCCGACGGAACCGGGGGCGTCGCCGCTGATGGCCTGGTCGGAGAGGGCACTGCTGCGACCGTCGCAACGGGCGGGATCGCGATCCTCGTCCTCGGCCTCGTCGCCGTGTCGGCGACCTTCCTCGTCCGCCGACGCAGGCACCGACCCGCTGCCACGGACTCTCCTCAGTGACCGGCGGGGACCCCCGTCACCGCCTCTTCCGCCGACCCCACCACGCTCCCAGCGCCGCCACGCCCACCCCGCCCAGCACCGCACCGGCCGCGACGGAGACCCGATCACGCGCACGACTGGACGTCGAGCCGGGAACGACGTGAGCGGCATACGGCTGCACTGTCTCCCGGGAGGCGACGGGGATCTGCGCCCTCGCCTGCTCCGCCTCCCCCGCGAGGCGGGCGATGTCGACGTCATTGGCCGCCCACGCGGACGCGAGCAGCACGATCCTGGACATGAGGTTGAGCCAGAAGAGCAGCCCGACAGCAACCGCGACCGCACCCAGCAGAGGATTCGCCGTCGCCCGCGCGATGAGCAGGCCGCCGAAGTACTTCATCACCGTGAGCAGCACCGCCCCGACGACCGCGCCGGCCCGCAGGTTCGCCCACGGAAGCGGCACTCCTGAGAGGAGCCGGATGAGGACCACGAGCAGGAGAGTGTCGAAGAGCACCCCGAAGAGCAGGCCAGTGACGGTGACGAGCACGGCGTTCCCGTCGAGGCCGATCCAGTCGGCGAGCTGCTCGGCAAGACCACCGACGACGCTGGTCATGATCGCCGACACAGCGATCCCGAGCCCCAGCACGAACAGGACGCCCAGGTCGCGCAACTTGGCCTTGATCGCGGTGCCCGGGGTCGCCCCGAGGCCGAAGACCCCGCGAATCCCGGTGCGCAGAGCACCGATCCAGCCGAGGCCCGAGAAGAGGAGAGTGACGAGAGAGACCACGCCGGTGATCGTCAGGGTCGAGCTCTGCGGCGCCGAGAGGCTGATGACCCCCTCGGGATTCGTCTCGGTCCTCACCATGCCCGGCAGCCACTCGTTGAGCGAGTCGGCGATCGTCGTCAGCAGGTCGGGCCGTCCCTGGAGGACGAAGCCGAAGACCGTGAACGCGAGGGCCAGCGCCGGAAAGATCGAGAAGAAGGCGAAGTAGCCGACCCCTGCGGCAAGAAGGTCGCCGTTGGCGGCTCCGTAGCGCTTCCACGCCTGGTACGGCGGCGAGGCCTTGAGGCGGGTGACGAGGGTCGTGAGCGCCATGACGCGCTCACCCTGCCCGGGTCGACGTCCTGAGCGGGAAGTCGTGCTTGGGCCGCCACACCTCGTCGTCGTCGAGCTCGTAGAGGTGGAATGACTCGACGGTGAACCTGACGTGGAAGTCAGCCAGCTCCTCGAAGGCCTGGTCGAGCTTGTCCGCCGGGACGTTGTGGGCGACTGTGACGTGCGGGTGATAGTAGAAGTCGAGCTCGCGACGCACCGGCCCTGCCCTCAGAGCCGTCTCGAGCGTCTCGCAGGCGGAGACGCCCTGTGCCACCTGGATGTAGACGACGTCGGACACCGGACGAAAGGTGCCGGTCCCGCGCAGCACGACATCGAACTCGTCCCGCTGCGAGGCGACCCCCGTGCAGTACTCGATGAACTCCTCGTAGACCCCGGTGTCGATCGGTGTCGGCGGCAGCAGGGTGATGTGCGCCGGGATCCGCCACGCGGCCGGATCGCCGAAGGAGGCGCGGCGCTGCTGGAGCAGTTCGCCGTGCGGCGACGGGATCGGGATCGACACACCGATCGTCCTTGGGGTGGTCACACCAGAGACCGTATCGAA
>NZ_JAJJPG010000247.1:1397-2836 GCF_032907665.1 Intrasporangium sp. | reverse complement strand
TCATGTAGCCGATCTGGGACATCGTCGAGGCGGCGAGGGCCTTCTTGATGTCGTCTTTCGCGCAGCCGACGATCGCCCCGAAGAGGAGCGTGATCGCACCGACGATGACCACGGCGAGCTGCGCGTTGGGCGAGGCCTCGAAGATCGGTCCGGACCGCACCACGAGGTAGACACCAGCAGTGACCATCGTCGCCGCGTGGATCAGCGCCGAGACCGGCGTCGGGCCGGCCATCGCGTCCCCGAGCCAGCTCTGGAGCGGGAACTGCGCGGACTTGCCGGTGGCGCCGAGCAGCAGCATCAGCCCCAGCGCCGTCATGAAGCCCTGGTTCGCCTCGTTGCCCGCCGCTCCCAGGACGGTCTCGAAGTCGACGGCCCCGAAGTGGAAGAACATGATCATGATCGCGACGGACAACCCGAAGTCGCCGACCCGGTTGGCCACGAAGGCCTTGTTGGCCGCGGTCGCGTAGGCCGGGTTCCAGTTCCAGAAACCGATGAGCAGGTAGGACGCCAGACCGACACCCTCCCAGCCGATGTAGAGGATGAGGTAGTTGTCGGCGAGGACGAGCAGGAGCATCGCCGCGACGAAGAGGTTGAGGTAGGCGAAGAAGCGACGCTTGTCGGGATCGAGCTCCATGTAGCCGAGCGAGTACACGTGGATGAGCGACCCGACGAAGGTGATGAGCAGCACGAACGCGACCGAGAGCTGGTCGACGAGCAGCGACGCGTCGACGGAGAACGAGCCGGCCGTGACGAAGTCGAAGAGGGGCACGGACGAGTGCCGGCTCTCGGGGTCCTGGCCGAGCATCTGCAGGAAGATGAGCGCGCCCACGACGAACGAGCCCCACGACAGGGCCGTCGCGAGGACGGGGCCGAAGCCGTTGGTGCGACGCCCGCCGAAGAGCAGGACTGCGGCGCCGAGCAGGGGCAGCGCGATGAGCAGCCAGGCGTACGCCGTGATCCCGGTGGCGGCCTGTGCCTCGCCTGCCTGCGTCGCCAGCCCGGCGGCATACGTGCCGGGCGTCTGGAGGAGGTTTCCCATGCCAGTTGACATCGAGTGTGGGCTCCCTTACAGCTTCAGCAGGTTGGCGTCGTCGACCGAGGCCGACCGGCGGGCACGGAAGATGGCCATGATGATGGCCAGGCCGACGACGACCTCGGCGGCGGCGACGACCATGACGAAGAGCGCCATGACCTGGCCGTCCAGGCTGCCGTGGATCCGCGAGAACGTCACCAGTGCGAGGTTGGTCGCGTTGAGCATGACCTCGACGCCCATGAACACGATGATCGCGTTGCGGCGCATGAGCACCGTCGCGGTGCCGATCGAGAACAGCACGATCGACAGGTAGATGTAGTTGAGTGGGCTCACTGGTCCGCACCCTCCTCAGTGCCGGTGCCTGCGCCCGTGCCGGGACCTGTCTCGGGGCCCACCTCGGGGCCAC
>NZ_JAJJPG010000247.1:0-1297 GCF_032907665.1 Intrasporangium sp. | reverse complement strand
GTGCCGGTGCCTGCGCCCGTGCCGGGACCTGTCTCGGGGCCCACCTCGGGGCCACGACCTCGTCGGTGGTCAGGACCGACCGGTGTGGCGTCCTGCTCCCCCGGGTCGGACTCGAGGATGTGCCGCTCGACGTCGAGGAACTCGTCCGGCCGGGCTACCTGCTCCCGAGCGACGAGGACCCTGGAGACGGACTTGTCGCTCGGGGTGCCATCGGGCAGCAGGGCCGGTGTGTCGACCGCGTTGTGCCGGGCGTAGACCCCCGGCGCGGGCAGGCCGGCGACGAAGGCGTTGTCCCGGATCCGCTTGGCGGCCCACTCGGCCTGCGTCAGCTTCGGCGTGAGGCGCTCGCGGTGCGCGAGGACCATCGCCGCGAGGGCCGCCGTGATGAGCAGGGCCGAGGTGACCTCGAAGATCCAGACGTACTGGCCGAAGATGAGCTCGGCCATGCCGGTGATGTTGCCGGTCTGGGCGTTGCTCGTCTCGAGACGCTCCATCCCGGCCTGCATGGTGGCCTCGTCGAATGCGGCCGACCCGATGGCGGAGACGAGCAGCCCGACGAGGCCGAGCGCCACGAGCATCGACAGCCAGCGGTGGCCCTTGATCGTCTCGACGAGGGAGTCTGAGGAGTCGACGCCGACGAGCATGATGACGAAGAGGAAGAGCATCATCACGGCCCCGGTGTAGACGAACACCTGCACGACACCGAGGAAGTCGGCCTTCTGCATGATGTAGAAGACCCCGAGGATCGTCATCGTGATGGCCGTCCCGATCGCAGCGTGGACTGCCTTGCGGGCGAAGACCAGCGCGAGGGCGGCGAGCACCGCGATCGGGGCGAGCACCCAGAAGAACGCGGCTTCGGTGGAGGAGGTCACGGGTTGGCCCCTTCCCGGGTCTGGGCGGCAGTCGGCGCGGTCGTGTGGACCACGTCGTGCTCGCCAGGCGCGCTCGCGGCGGGGTTCCCGGGCTCGTCGTGGGCCCTCGGGCTCTCGTCGACGAGGACGGTGGCGTCGCGCGTGTCGACGTAGTCGCGTTGCGCGGCCGTCGGACCGGTGACCTTGCCCTGGTAGTAGTCGCGCTCCTCCATGCCGTCGGCCATGGGGAAGGGCGGCGGCAGCATGCCCTCCTGGAGCGGGGCAAGCAGCTGGTCCTTGGTGAAGATCAGCTTGCCGCGGTCGTCGTCGGCGAGCTCGTAGAAGTTCGTCATCGTCAGGGCGCGCGTGGGGCACGCCTCGATGCAGAGACCGCAGAAGATGCAGCGCAGGTAGTTGATCTGGTAGACGCGGCCGTAGCGCTCCCC
>NZ_JAJJPG010000246.1:0-2854 GCF_032907665.1 Intrasporangium sp. | reverse complement strand
GATCACGAGCCCGGGCCGCAGGTCGACCAGCAGCGGGAAGCCCATGTCGCCGGCCAGCGCCGCTGCCCCTGCGGCCAGTTCACGCTGCTGCGTCGGCGTGGTGACGCGGTAGCACGCCATCGCGCTGAACACCGCCTGCCAGTCGGCTGTCCCGACCGTCTCGCCGAGCGCCGCGCCCGGCACCAGGTCGACCTCGTTGCCGTCGGGGTCGGTGTGGCAGACCCCGTACGGTCCAGAGCCCTCACCAGGACTGGCCTGCTCGACCGCCGCGGCCGGGCGCACCACGTCGAGGTGGATGCGGTTTCGCAACGGCCGCGGCTCGGTCGCCTGCCGGATCCGGATCGCGGGGTCGCGCCGCAACGGATCCGTCAAACCACCGTCATCTGCAGGCGCGTAGCCGAGCACGCGCTGCCAGAACCGAGTCACCACAGGCGGGTTCGCGGATTCGAACACGACGCTCAGGTGCTGCAGCACGGCAGGGTTGGCGGCCATCCCGAGGTCCCGCGCGGCTGCCGACACCGCTTCGGCGTGGCCGACCGAGTCGAGGCGCACGCGCGTGCCTGTCGCCCGCAGGTCGACCACGATCCCGGGCGACAGTTCCACGATGCGCTCGGCCAGCGCTGCCCCCTCGATCAGTGAGGGCGCGTCGAACCATGCCGCAGCAACGCCATCGACCACCCGCCAATCCGGACCGAGCTCTGTCATACGCGGCACTGTAGAACCCATTGCGGACGAGCTCCTTCCGGATGGTGATCCGAACCGATCGTTGTGCCGTGTCACGGCCGACGGGTCGGCGGTGTCTTGATGGCTGTCGCACGTCGCGACCGGATCAGCACCTCGAAGGAGCACACCATGAACCTCGCCCTGTGGATCGCCGCCGGCCTGCTCGCCACCGTCCTCCTCGTGAGCACCTCCAAGGCGTTCGTACCGCGGGAGAAGATCGCCTCGGTGGGCCACGCCGCGGAGTGGGTCCTCGACTTCAGTCCTGGCGCCCTGCGTGCGATCGCCGCCCTGGAGCTCCTCGCGGCGGTCGGCCTGATCCTGCCCGCTGTCCTCGGCATCGCTCCGGGGCTGGTGCCCGTCACCGCCGTCTGCGTCGCGCTGCTCTTCCTCGGCGCGGCGACCATGCGTCTGCGCCGCGGGGAGAGGTGGACGATCGCGCCGGACCTCCTCTACCTCGCCATGGCCGTCTTCGTCGCGTGGGGTCGGTTCGGCCCAGAGGCCTTCCCCGCCTGAGCGAGACGCGTCGGGTCGTATGCCGCTGAGCCGGGCCCCGCACCCAAGGCCGCTCGGGGCTCGGGCCAGCTCGACGGCATACGCCACCTGCCGTGTCGGTCTCCGCGGTCTGCTGACGAGCGGTGGTCAGCTGGTCTGGTCGTCCAGGACCGCGCCGCCGGCGTTCTTGCGCACCGACTCGATGCCCTTGAGCGCGCTCGCCCTTGTCTCGTAGGCCTCGCCCGTGGCGATGATCTGCCCGTTGCTGGCCTTGAGACGGAAACGGAACTTGCCGGACGCATCCTTGTACAGCTCGAACTTGCCTGCCATCGCTTGCCTCCTTGCGTGGGGAGAACCTGCTGTCTCGAACCTAGACCGTGGCAGGAGTTCGTGTGCCCGAATGCACCGATTTCGTCCTCCTGAGCGTGCACACGCGGGGGCTTGGCGTGGCCCCCGCCCCGGCGGATGCCGCGGGCAAAGGCTCCTCGCGGCGGCACCGGCCGGAGCGCTCGGCTGCTGGGCACCTCGGAGCTGTCGATCTTGAGGATGCCGTCCTCCTCGACAAAGCCATGGGCCGTGCGCTCCTCGACGACGCGACCGTCCTCGACGGTGTGCGTCAAGCTCGCCTCGACGCGCATCGGCCCCGATTCCGGGGGAGCCGAAGCAGCTTGGCGGCCACGGTGCGTTGGAGACGCTCGTCTCGTGCCTGCCAGACCGTGCCCATCCCGCCGACGGCGATCTGCTCGAGCAGGCGGTACCGCCCGGCGAGGACGACATCGCGTTGGCTCGTGACGTCGGCTCCCTCGTCGCCTGCGTCCGGGTGGCCGGTTGACCATGGCAACGTACCCACGATCAGGTGCGAGCGGCGGCTCAGGCCTCCCCGCCCTCATCGGGATCGTCGAACTCGTCGTGGCGCTCATCCTCGATCTCCCCCGCAGCACGCTCGAGCTCGCGCGCATGGGCCGCGACGACCTTGGGATCGACCTCGTCGTAGAGGTCGCTGGCAGCGCGATCCAACGCCCACGGCGCGGGAGGGAGGGTGCTGTCCGGATCCTCAGTTCTGACCATGCCGACCTCCTCGCCAGGTGGTGCCGGACGGCCGGTAGCGCGCAGTCACTGCCGGACCTGCGCCCGAGACGAGGCGCCGCATGAGTCGTATATCGTCGTGCAGTCGGCGGGGGACCGGTAGCCGATAGAGGTTGAGGGCCTGCTCATAGGCCAACATCGTCGCGAGGTAGTCGCCGCGGGCGTCCTTGAGCTGCGTCGGTCCCGCGGGCGGCCGACGCGCCACCATGACGGCCTCGCGCGCCTCGTTCATGCTGTCCCGCAGTGAGCTCAACACGCTCGTCGCGTCGGCTCCCATGGTGGGGTCCACACCCGGTGGGGGCGGCTCCGGCGGGTCTGTCGTCATCGGTGACTCTGGGCGCACATCCGTGGACACCTTGCTTCCCACCGCGCTCGGGGCGAATGGCGAGGGCGGTTCACCCACCATACGCCCGTGCCGCCCGCTCCCCGCGGTCGCCCGAGCTGCGGTGATGGCGCCGTGGGAGACGGACAACCTCGTGGGGCGGTCGGGTGGGTGGGCGACCGGGATCGGGCCGGGGTCCGATAGGTGGTGCTGCTCGGGTGGGGGGCCGAC
>NZ_JAJJPG010000245.1:0-2877 GCF_032907665.1 Intrasporangium sp. | reverse complement strand
GAGGCGAGCTCCCACCCGGCGACTCGTGCCGCATGCTCCACGGTGTCTCGGGCGCCGCCGGCGACCTGCGGTGCGCAGCGCAGGGAGTAGGCGTCCTGCACGCGGGTGCACTCGTCGGTCCGGTGCGACTCGCGGATCGGCGAGTTCGCAAGGACGGCGCGGATGTTCGCAGCCGACAGGCCCTGCCCCGGGTGTGGCCGCAGATCGTGGAGATCGGCTGCGAAGACGTCGTCGGTGCCGAGCAGTCCCTCGACGCTCATCGCAGCCGTGACGTCGGCGACCTTGAGCAGCGCACGGAGGTCGGCGATGGCGAGGACGAGCATGCCGAGCATCCCGTCGGTGCCGTTGATCAGCGCGAGGCCCTCCTTCTCGGCGAGCGCAACGGGCTCGATCCGGTTGTCGCGCAGGGCAGTCGCAGCGTCGGTGAGCGTCCCATCGGCCAGCCGGACCGGGCCCTCCCCCGTCACCGCCAAGGCACAGTGGGCGAGGGGCGCGAGGTCGCCGGAGCAGCCGAGCGAACCGTACTCGTGCACGAGGGGGGTGATCCCGGCACTCAGCACAGCGGCATACGCCCTCGCTGTCTCGAGGCGCACTCCGGTGCGGCCGGTCGCCAGCGTCGAGAGGCGCAGCAGCATGAGGGCGCGCACGACCTCCCGCTCCACCTCCGGACCGCTGCCGGCCGCATGTGATCGGACGAGCGAGCGCTGGAGCTGGGCGCGCAGCTCGGTCGGGATGTGGCGGGTCGCGAGCGCACCGAAGCCGGTCGAGATGCCGTAGTGCGGCACGGTGTCCCCGGCGTGGGCCTCGACAATGGTGCGGCTGCGGGCGATCTCCGCCTCCGCCTCCGCAGACAGCTCGACTCGGGCACCGTGGCGCGCCACGGCCACGACGTCGTCGACGCTGAGGGGGCCGGTCCCGACGGACACGGTGCGGGGCGAGGTGAGCGTCTCGGTCATGCGTCCCATCGAACCGTGACGGGGATGGCGCGGCAGCCCCCGACCGTCGACAATTGTCTCGCATCCGAGACAACTTCCTGCGCGAGGAGATCGACGTGCCCAATGCGCCCGCCGCAGCCAGCGCCCTCGACGTGCTCGAGTACCTCTCCCGCCACGCCGAGCCCGTCCCGGCCGCATCCATCGCGCGTGACCTGTCCCTGCCCCGGTCGTCCGTCTACCACCTGCTGACCGTGCTCCGCGCCCGAGGCTACGCGACGCACTACGTCGAGGACCGCCGCTTCGGGCTCGGCCCGGCGGCCTACGAGCTCGGATCTGCGTACCAACGCCAGGCGCCGCTGGCGCGGGTCGCGCGGGGACCCCTGCGCCGGCTCGTGGACCAGGGCGGCCGCAACACGCACTTCGCAACCCTCGACGGCCGCGACGTCATCTACCTGCTGGAGGAGCGAGCACCCGGTCAGCCCACCCTCGTCACCGACGTCGGGGTGCGGCTGCCGGCCCACCTCACCGCGAGCGGGGTCGCGCTCCTGGCCGCGCTCCCCGGCCCGCAGGTCCGGGCGCTCTACCCGGACCGGGACTCCTTCACCCAGCGACACGGCACGGGACCCGCGTCGCTGTCGGAGCTGCGCAGCATCCTCGCGCGCACCCGCTCCGACGGGTTCGCGCGCGAGGACGGCACGGTGACCCCGGGCCTGTCCTCGGTCGCGGTGCCGGTGCTCGACCGAGCCGACCGCCCCCTCGCCGCCATCGCCGTGACGTTCCGAACCGCTGACGGCCAGCCGGACCACGTCATCGAGCTCGTCGCACGAGCCAAGGAGGCAGCCGCGGAGATCGCGCGCCGCCTCAGTCCCGGCCGCTGAGCGGGCACACCCTAGGCTCCGAGCATGCGCGCCATCACCATCCCCGAGCCGGGCGAGCCCGACGCACTCGTCCTCGCCGACGTACCCGCCCCCACAGCCGGCCGCGGCGAGGTCCTCATCGACGTCGTCGCTGCCGGCGTCAACCGGGCCGACGTGATGCAGCGCAAAGGCTTCTACGACCCGCCGCCCGGGGCGTCCCCCTATCCCGGACTCGAGGTCAGCGGGCGGGTCGCCGACCTCGGCGAGGGCGTCGACACCCTGGCGGTCGGTGACGAGGTGTGCGCCCTCCTCGACGGCGGTGGCTACGCCGAGCAGGTGTCGGTGCCGGTCGCCCAGGTCCTCCCGAAGCCGCCCACCGTCGAGCTCGTCGACGCCGCCGGACTTCCCGAGGTCACCTGCACGGTGTGGTCCAACGTCTTCATGACCGCCAACCTCCAGCCCGGTCAGTGGCTCCTCGTCCACGGTGGGAGCTCCGGCATCGGCACCATGGCGATCCAGCTCGCCAAGGCCGTCGGTGCCCATGTCGCCGTCACGGCGGGGACCCGGGAGAAGCTGGACGCCTGCCGCGACCTCGGTGCGGAGGTGCTCGTCAACTACCAGGAGCAGGACTTCGTCGAGCAGCTGCGGGCCGGCAGCGCCAACCACGGCGCCGACGTCATCCTCGACAACATCGGCGCGAAGTACCTCGCCCGCAACGTCGACGCGCTCGCCATCAACGGCCGGCTCGTGACGATCGGGCTCCAGGGCGGGCGCCGGGCGGAGCTCGACCTGGGCACGCTCCTGTCCAAGCGCGCCGCCGTCATCGCGACCACGCTGCGCGCTCGCCCCGCCGCGGAGAAGGCCGCGATCGTCGCCGCTGTCCGCGAGCACGTCTGGCCGCTCTTCGCAGCCCGCGAGGTCCGACCGGTCATCCACTCGCGCTACCCGCTCGAGCAGGCCGCCGATGCACACCGCGAGATGGAGGCGTCGACACACATCGGCAAGATCCTCCTCACCACCTAGCCGCAGATGCCGTATGCCGCTGGGCTCGCTCCCGCTCCAGCGCCGGCTTCCTGCCGGGTCGG
>NZ_JAJJPG010000244.1:0-2896 GCF_032907665.1 Intrasporangium sp. | reverse complement strand
CGACCTTCTCGAGGCGAACCGGCGCTTCGCCGACGACTTCCAGCTAGGTGGCTTCGATGGCATCGCGAAGGCCGGCGTCGCCATCGTCACGTGCATGGACTCACGGATCGACCCGTTGGGCATCGTCGGTCTCGAGCCCGGCGACGCGAAGATCTTCCGCAACCCGGGCGGCCGTGTCACCGAGGCGGCCCTCGAGGCTCTCGTGCTCGGTGTCCACCTCCTCAACGTCAGTCGGATCCTCGTCGTGCCACACACCAGGTGCGCCATGACGATGCACACCGAGAACGAGCTGCGACAGCGCATCACCGAGCTGTCCGGCATCGACGCGTCATGGCAGAGCTTCGGCGTCATCGACGACCAGGAGCAGAAGCTCCGCGAGGACCTCGCCAAGGTCCGATCACACCCGCTCATCCCCGAGTCCACGCTGGTCGGCGGCTTCATCTACGACGTCGACACGGGTCTGCTCGAGCCCATCGCCTGACCACGTCGTGAACTGGGCCCTGGGACGGGAGGCAGCACAGCGGCATACGGCGGGTTCCGCTGTGCGTCAGGCGAGTCCGCGGCGCTCGAGGAGGTGGCGCGGGTCGGCGTCCTGGCCCCGGAACTCGCGGTAGGACTCGAGCGGGTCAACGGCGCCGCCGATACCGATGACGTACCGGCGATAGCGGTCGCCGTTGGCGCGCGTGAGCCCACCGTGCTCGGTGAACCACGCCACGGTGTCGGCGTCGAGCACCTCGCTCCAGATGTAGGCGTAGTACTGCGCGTCATAGGCGTAGGCGAAGGCGTGCGCGAAGTACGGCGTGGAGTAGCGGGGCGGCACGAGGGGGTTGGCCAGGCCGACACGCTCGAGCGCCCGCTTCTCGAAGGCGCCCACATCCGTCACCGCGGCTGCCTGCTCGACGTCGAGGGCGTGCCACGCCTGGTCGAGCAAGGCGGCGGCGAGGTACTCGCTCGTCGCAAAACCCTCGCCCCAGGAGCGTGATGCGATGAGCCGGTCGACGAGGTCCTGCGGCATGGGTTCGCCCGTCTCGTGGTGGACCGCGTAGTTCGCGAGCACCTCGGGCCAGAGCATCCACATCTCGTTGACCTGACTCGGGTACTCGACGAAGTCGCGGAAGACGCGGGTCCCCGAGAAGTGCGGGTAGGTGACGCGGGCGAGCAAACCATGGAGCGCGTGGCCGAACTCGTGGAAGAACGTGTTGACCTCGTCGTGGGTGAGCAACGTCGGCTCCCCCTCCGCCGGCTTCGGCACGTTGAGGTTGTTCGTGACGACAGCGTGAGGCTCGTCGAGCAGCGAGGACTGGTGGACCAGGCTGGACATCCATGCGCCGCCCTTCTTCGTGTCCCGGGCGTAGAGATCGAGCAGGTAGAGCCCGATGGGCATGCCGTCTTCACGGACCTCGAAGACCCGGACGTCGGGGTGGTAGCCGGGCAGGTCGGGACGGTCGTGGAAGGTCAGCCCGTAGAGCTTCTCCGCAGCGAAGAAGATCCCGTCGCGAAGCACCCGCTCGGCCTCGAAGTAGGGGCGCATGGCGGCGGTGTCGACGTGGTACCTCGTTGCCCGGACCCGGTTGGAGTAGAAGGCCCAGTCGTGGGCCTCGATCGAGTGGCCGGCCTCGGCCTCGAGGGCAGCCTGCTCCGTCCGCGCATTCGCGGCCGCGGCCCGGGCCATCGGGGCGAGGCGTTCGTGGACGCGGTCGGGCGAGCCGGCGGTGGAGTCGGCGAGCGCCGCCGCCGCGTGGTTCGGGTAGCCGAGCAGTCGGGCCCGCTCGGCTCGGAGCCGGGTGATCTCGAGGACGAGCTCCCTCGTGTCGTGCTCGTTGCCGCGGCTGCCGCGCGCCCGCTGCGCCTCGTGCAGCCGCCGGCGCAGGTCCCGGTTCGTCAGGGAGGCGAGGTGCGGATGGTTGGTCGGCAGGACGAGGCTGATGAGGTAGGAACCGTCGTGCCCGTGCTGCCGGGCTGCCTCCGCGGCGGCGGAGATCTCGCCGTGGGTGAGCCCGTCGAGCTCCGCGACGTCGTCGACGAGCACGGCCAGGTCGTTGGCGTCCGCGAGAAGCTCCCTCTCGAAACGCGTCGTCAGGCCGGCCAGGGTGGCATTGAGCTCGCGCAGGCGGTCCTTGGCGGCATCGTCCAGGGCGGCGCCGGCGACGGTGAACTCGGTGAGGTAGCGCTCGACAAGGTGGCGCGACTCCGGGTCGAGGGCAGCCATCTGGTCGGTGTCGTCGTGGACGACGCGGATCCGCTCGTAGAGGCGCGAGTCGAGGCGGATCGCGTCCTCATGTGCCGCGAGCCGGGGAGCATACTCCTCCTGGATGGCTTGGATGTCCGGCGTCGCGAGCGCGCTCGACGTCCCGAAGAAGGCGCTGCTGGCACGGGAGAGGAGCCTCCCGGCGCGCTCGAGGGCGACGAGCGTGTTCTCGAAGGTCGGCGGGTCATCGGACGAGGCAATGGCCTCGACCTCGGCGAGGTGCTCCGCCATGCCCCGGTCGAAGGCAGGGCCGTAGTGCTCGGGGCGGATCTCGTCGAAGGGTGGGAGGGAGAAGGGCAAGGTGCTCGGGGTCGCGAGCGGGTTCGAGACGAGGGTGCTGTCGGCCATCTGCCGAGACTATGCGGTCCGGCAGTGCCCCCCGAAGGCGGGGTTGAGGTCAGCGGGACGCCCGGAGGTGGCCCGATGTGCCATCGACCCGACAGGCTCGGTGACCTGCTACAGGGACAGCTCGGCCTTGACGACGTCGACGAGGCGCCCTGCGATGAGCTGGGCCTGGCCCACGTCCTCCGCCTCGACCATGACCCGTACGACCGGCTCCGTGCCGGACTTGCGCAGCAGCACCCGGCCGGTCGTGCCGAGCTCTGACTCGGCAGCACTCACCGCCTCGGCGATGGCCGAGCACGCCTC
>NZ_JAJJPG010000243.1:0-2945 GCF_032907665.1 Intrasporangium sp. | reverse complement strand
CCGGGTCCGCTCCCCCGCCGGTAGGTGTCATGACTGATCCCGTCGGCGACGTGCTCGCCCGTGGTCCAGTCGGCAAGGAGCGACATGGACCGAGCGTACGTCGGCTCCGAAAGTACAGTGAACGCCATGCCGCGCAGCTTCCTGCCGTATGCCGCTGGGCTCGGTCCCAGCGCACACGACCCACTGCCCGTGGCCGGGTCAGCCGCGCGGCGGACGCTGGGCCGGGAGACGGTGCTGCTGCTCGGCGTGAGCCTCGGCGCATCGGCGATCTGGTCGGTGCTCTCGATCATCGAGAAGCTCACCCGGCCGACGCCGTTGCGTGAGCAGACGACGGCGATGAACCAGTCGGCCACGCCGGACCGGCCCTGGCTCGACCTCGCCTACCAGCTCACCGGGGTGGTCCTGCAGGTCGTCCCCGTCTTCCTCGCCCTCTTCCTGCTCGCGCGCGTCCACCGGCCGTCGCTGACGGCGGGGGCGGCGCGGTTCATCGGCTTCGACCGGACCGAGCCACTGCGGGACCTCATCCGCGGCGTCGGCCTCGCGGCCCTCATCGGTCTGCCCGGACTCGGGTTCTACTTCCTCGCCAAGGCGATCGGCATCAACACGAACGTCTCTGCCGCCAACCTCACCGACGTGTGGTGGTCCGCACCGGTCCTCACACTCGCCGCGATCGGCAACGCGCTCATCGAGGAGGTCGTCATGGTCGGCTACCTCTTCACCCGCTGGCGGCAGCTGGACTGGTCCTGGCCGGTCGTCATCGGCGTCTCCGCCCTCATCCGCGGGACCTACCACCTCTACCAGGGCTTCGGCGGGTTCATCGGCAACCTCGTCATGGGTCTCATCCTCGGCTACGTCTATGCCCGGACGCGCAGGGTGATGCCCCTCGTCGTGTGCCACGCCCTGCTCGACATCGTCGCCTTCGTCGGCTACTCGATCCTCAAGGCCCGCGGCATCACCCTCTGACCGGGCTCGGCGGCCGGTTCTGCACAGTCGAGTTCGACCGAGGGAGGTCGGGCAGGTCTGGGCGGGAGTCTGAGCGGGGAGGGCTGGGAGGTCACGAACGCGGGTGAGCGAGCCCAGCGGCATACGGCATGGCGGGGTTCGCGGGGCACCCACGGGGACTGCATACGATGTCGCCCATGAACTCCGCCCCGGCAGTGCGCTCACGCCTGCTCGGGAAACCGGAGGACGACTTCCGCGAGGTGCCCCGCCGACGGTTCGGCGCGCTGCTGACGCTGGGCTGGCTGGGGCCCCTGTTCTTCACCGTGGTCGGCGGGATCATGCGGTTCTGGCACGTCGGGGCACCCCACCAGCTCATCTTCGACGAGACCTACTACGTCAAGCAGGGCTGGTCGATGGTCCTGTTCGGCTACGAGATGAAGGTCGACCCGATCCTCGAGCAGGCCAAGCAGGTCGACCAGCACTTCACCGCCAACGACCCGTTCGTCTGGGGCACCGAGGGCGACTTCGTCGTCCACCCGCCGGTCGGCAAGTGGCTCATCGGACTCGGGGAGATCCCCTTCGGCATCCTCAACTCGTTCGGGTGGCGCTTCGCGGTCGCGCTCGCGGGGACCCTGTCGATCCTCATGGTCGGCCTCATCGCGCGGCGGCTCTTCCGCTCCGACCTGCTCGGCGCCGTCGCCGCCGCGCTGCTCGCCTTCGAGGGCCACCACTTCGTCCACTCGCGCACCGGGCTGCTCGACATCTTCGTCATGTTCTTCGGGCTCGCGGCGTTCGGGGCGCTGCTCATCGACCGCGACAAGGCGCGAGAGGTCCTCGCGGCCAAGGTCGCCGGCATCCCCCGGGCCGAGCTCTCCTTCCTCGGACCGTGGATCGGCTGGCGACCGTGGCGCTGGGTCGCCGGCGTGATGCTCGGGCTCGCCGCCGGCGTCAAGTGGTCCGGCCTGTACTTCCTCGTCGGCTTCGGACTGCTCACCGTGATCTGGGACATGGGGGCACGGCGTGCCGCGGGGGTGCGGGGCTGGTACGTCGCCTGGGTCGTCAAGGACGGCTTCTACGCCGCGCTCCAGCTCGTCGGGACCGCCGCAGTCACCTATGTCGCCAGCTGGACGGGGTGGATCCTCACCCGTGGCGGCTCCTTCCGCGACTGGGCGCAGACCCGTCCCTCCGGCGGGCTCGGCGGGATGCTGCCCGACTGGTGGCGCTCGCTCTGGGCCTACCACCAGCAGATGTTCGAGTCGAGCGCCTCGATCAACTCGCCGCATCCGTACCAGACGAGCCCCTGGTCCTGGCTCATCCAGGGCCGCCCGACGTCCTTCTTCTACGAGGGCCCGGTCAAGGGCGAGGACGGCTGCCTCGTCGACCAGTGCAGCAAGGCGATCACGTCCATCGGCACCGTCTCGGTCTGGTGGGGCGCGACCATCGCGATCTTCGTCCTGCTCTTCAGGTGGGCACTGCGGCGCGACTGGCGGGCCGGGGCCGTGCTGTCCGGCATCGCAGCCGGGTACCTGCCGTGGTTCTTCCTCGCCGACCGGACCATCTACTCGTTCTACGAGGTCGCCTTCGTCCCGTGGATCGTGCTGGCGTGCGTCTACGTCCTCGGTCTCATCATGGGTGGCCGCGACGCCTCGGTGGCGAGGCGACGAGTCGGACTCGGGGTCGTGGGGGCCTTCGTCCTGCTGACGATCGGGCTCTTCGCCTTCTTCCACCCCATCTACGTCGCCGACGTCATCCCCCAGCAGGAGTGGTCGCAGCGGATGTGGTTCCCGAGCTGGGTCTGAGCGGTCCGGGCGCGGCGGTGGCGCCTGGTCACCGTCCCGGGCCGCGATCACCTCGGGAGGCCAGCGATCTCGAGGTGGCCCCGCCGCGGGTCGGCACGGCTGGGTTTCATGTCGCGGCCCGCGTGGTGTTAAAGTTCCTGTCGCATCAAGGGGCTGTGGCGCAGTTGGTAGCGCGTCTCGTTCGCAATGAGAAGGTCAGGGGTT
>NZ_JAJJPG010000242.1:0-2973 GCF_032907665.1 Intrasporangium sp. | reverse complement strand
CGACGAGTCCGACAAGGCGTCCGGCGGCCTGAAGTCCCCCCTCATCAAGCGCTGATCCATCCGGCCCGTTCGGGGTCAGAGGTGGCTCTCGCGCAGCGCCCGCCCGAGAGTGTGCGCGGCGGTCAGCACCGCTGGTCCGAGCTTCGCCGGATCGATCGAGGTCGTCCGGCCCGTGATGGACAGGGCCGCCCGGAGCCTGGAATCCGTGCCGAAGACGGGGGCCGCCACGCACGACACCCCGACATGCGACTCCTCACGGTCCTGGGCGAAACCGCGGGTCCGTGCCTGACGCAGGTCGCGGTGCAGTGCCCCCGGCGTCGTGATCGTGCGGGCAGTCAGGCGCGGCAGCCCGGCGTCGATCCGTGCCTGGACGACCGAGGCGGGCGAGTACGCGAGCAACGCCTTGCCCACCCCCGTCGCGTGGGCCGGGAAGCGACCACCCGTGCGGGACCCGATCGAGAGGAGGCCGGCGCCGACGATCTCCACGTAGACGACATCGACCCCCTCGAGGACGGCGAGGTGGATCCGCTGCCGGGTCGCCTCGCGGAGGTCCTCCATGATCGGGCGCGCGGCCTCCGACAGCGACCGGTAGGTCGGCACCCGCTCACCGATCTCGAAGAGGCGCAACCCCAGGCGGTACGTACCGTCATCCTCCCGCTCGAGCATCCGTTCGTGGCACATCTCCGTCACCATCCGGTGGACCGTCGACTTGGGCAGACCGCTGCGACGAGACAGCTCCCCGAGCGAGAGGCTCGACACGCGCGCGTCGAAGGATTCGAGCAGCGCGAGGGTCCGGCCGAGGACGCCGGGAGGACCGACGGGCTTCTCACCGGGCTCGGTGAGGTCGGTCACGTCCGGCGATCCGTGCCGCTCAGTGGAACGCATGCATTGATTGAACCCCCTCGCTGGGCCAGTGTCATGGCATCCCATCGAGGAGAGGCCGGTCGATGACGATCGTTGAACAGGCGTGGTGCGCCACGACGCCACGGAAGCCCGTAGCCGTCCAGGACCCGAGCCTGGGGTCCGGACTCAAGTCCGTCGGATCTGCCTTGGACGTGCTCGAGTGCTTCGCGGTCGACGGTGAGCTGGGGGTGTCCGACATCGCCCGCAGGCTCGGCGTCGCGAAGTCGACGGCGCACCGGCTGCTCCAGACGCTCGTCTCCCGCGGCTTCGTCGAGCAGGACCGGACGACGGGGCACTACCGGCTCGGCATCCACCTCTATGAGCTCGGCCAGCTCGCCCTCGCCCGCAACGAGCTGCGTCACTCGGCCCTGCCCACCCTGCGCCAGGTTGCACAGGCGACCGGCCTGACGGTCAACTTCTCCGTTCCCGAGGGCGCTGATGTCGTCTTCGTCGAGCGGATCGAGAACCACGACGGCGTGCGGATCCTCGGACACTTCGGACGTCGCCTGCCCTCTCACTGCACCAGCTCCGGCAAGGTGCTGGCCGCCTTCAACCAGACGGTGTACCAAGCCCGCCTCACCGCCGGCTTCCCACCTCGTCTGCGGAGCACGGTGCGCACGGCCGACGAATGGGCCACCGTGGTCGACCGCGTGCGCAGCCGCCGCTACGCCGAGTCGCACGGTGAGTCCTTCGACGGCGCATCGTCCGTCGCGGTGCCGGTCATCAGCCGCGGCGTCGCGATCGCCTCCCTGTCGGTCTTCGGACCGACCGAGCACGTGGCCCCAGCCGTCGGGCAGCTCGTGCCGCTGCTCACCGCTGCCTCCAACCGGATCGCCAAGAACATCGCGAACTGACGCCGCCGGCAGGGCCTCCACACCCGGCGGGGTGAGGCCCTCTGATTCGTTCCCGGGAGCGGAACGGGCCGCGACGGGCGTCCTGGGCCGACCTACCGTGAGTTCCAGAGCACTGGGTGCGGTCCGCGCACCCCCCGGCTGCCACCGGGACCCACGTTCGTCGAAGGGACGCGCAGGTGGACACCCACTCCAGGTCCGAGGCCGCGAGCGAGCTGCTCGCGGCCTACGACTCCCGCGAGCCGATCGCGCCGCTCACGTCGACCTACGACGACCTGGCGCTCGAGGACGCCTACGCCATCCAGCTCCAGCAGATCCAGGAGCTGACCTCAGCCGGCCGCACGGTCAAGGGCCACAAGGTCGGCCTCACGTCCGCGGCGATGCAGAAGATGCTCGGCGTCAAGGAGCCGGACTACGGGCACCTGCTCGACGACTTCTTCTACCTCGAGCACATGCCGATCCCGGTCGACCGGTTCATCCAGCCGCGGGTCGAGCCCGAGGTCGCGTTCGTGCTCAAGAAGCCGCTGCGCGGGCCGGGCGTCACCGTCCACGAGGCCATCGCCGCGATCGACTTCGTCCTGCCGGCCCTCGAGCTCGTCGACTCCCGGATCCGCGACTGGAAGATCGGCCTGTTCGACACCATCGCCGACAACGCCTCGTCCGGCGCGGTCGTGCTCGGCTCGACGCCGACGGACCTGCGCGAAGTGGACCTCCGGCTCACCGGCGCGACGCTCCACCGCAACGGCCAGGTCGTCGGCACCGGGGCGGGCGGCGCGGTCCTCGGCTCCCCCATCAACTCGCTCGTCTGGCTCGCCAACACCGTCGGCGCCCGCGGCATCACCCTCGAGGCCGGGCACGTCGTCCTTCCAGGAGCGGTGTGCGCCATGGTCCCCGTCGCCGCCGGCGACACCTTCACCGCGACCTTCGCCGGGCTCGGCTCGGTGACCGCGCGCTTCTCGTCCGCCTCGTCCACCTCGTCCAGCAAGGAGTAGCCAGATGGCGCAACAGACACGGACCAAGGGCACCGCAGCCATCGTCGGCCCGGGCAACATCGGCACCGACCTGATGTTCAAGCTCATGCGGCGCAGCGACATCATCGAGCCGCGCTGGATGATCGGTGTCGACCCGGCCTCGGACGGCCTGCGCCGGGCGCGCTCCGTCGGTCTCGAGGCCTCCCACGAGGGCGTCGACTGGCTGCTCGCCCAGGACGAGCTGCCCG
>NZ_JAJJPG010000241.1:0-2980 GCF_032907665.1 Intrasporangium sp. | reverse complement strand
GGCCAAGGCGTCGCGTCGCTGCTCATGCGCGGGCTCATCTCCCGCATGGTCGAGCTCGGAGACGTCGTCTCCTGCCTCTTCCCGACGGCGCCGGAGCTGTACCGTGCCGTCGGCTACGAGGTCGGCGGGGTCCAACCGCGCTACTCGTATGCCGCTCACGTCGTCCGCGCGGCCCGGACCCGAAGTGGTGGGCTGCGTCCCAGACCCGGCGGGCCGGGTGACGCAGAGCTCTTCCACGTGCTCATGCGGGATCACCAGGAGCGGCACGCCCTCAGCGGTCCGATGCTTCCCACGGTCGAGACGTGGCGCGAGACCCTCGAGGACGACGAGATGATCAACTACGTGCTCGACGACCCGACCGGACCACGCGGATTCGTCTCATACTCCTTGGCGCAGGAGGTGCTGACCGTCGAGGAGCTCGTCGGGGAGACGCCCGAGGCGACGGCCGCACTGTGGGCAGTCGTCGGATCCGGGTCCTCGGCCGCGCCGACGGTCCGCACCTACCACGACCCCCGCGACCCCGCACGGCTCGTCCTCGGGGACCTGCCGGAGGTCGACGTGCGGGAGCACGCCTGGATGCTCCGCGTGCTCGACCTGCCGGGAGCCATGGCGGCGCGCGGCTTCTCGCCACACGTCAGTGCCGCGGCCGAGATCGTCGTCGAGGACCGGGAGGTCCCGGCGAACTCCGGCCACTGGTCGCTCTCGGTCTCCGGCGGGTCGGGTAAGGCAGTGCGGGTGGGCGGTCCGGCAGAGACGGCCACGAGCGGGGCTGCGCCCGCACCGGGAGCGAGCCCAGCGGCATACGCCACCGATGGTGGGCCGACCCGGCTGGGACCGCGCGGGCTCGCGGCGCTCTGGTCGGGGTGGACGATGTCCCGGCTGCGGCTGGCCGGGTTGGCGTCGGGCGGCGGGCGCGGCTCCGACCGGGCGCTCGATGCGATGTTCCTCGACACCCCCTTCATGACGGAGTACTTCTGATGATGACTCCCGACTTCACCCGGAAGCCGACCCTCGAGGGCGAGCTGATCATCCTGCGCCCCGCGACCGCGTTGGACACTCCGGCCCTGAGCGCCGGCATGGATGACGCGGAGACGGCTCGTCTCACGGGCTCGATCCACTCCGACGACGACGACCCCGCGGGGCCATGGTCGCTCGCCGAGCTCGAGACGATCTACGAGCGCTGGTCGACCGCCGACGACCGCATCGTCTGGGCGATCGTCGAGCGGTCGAGCGGCGCGGTCGTCGGCGAGTCCGTGCTCAACGACCTCGACGTGGCCAACCTGTCGTGCGGCTTCCGGATCTGGATCTCCGGCGCTCGCGACCGCGGGCTCGGCACCGAGGCCACCCGGCTGACGATGCGACACGCCTTCGAGGAGCAGGGCCTCAACCGGGTCGGGCTCGAGGTCTTCGACTTCAACCCGCGCGCTCGGCGGGTCTACGAGAAGGTCGGCTTCGTCCTCGAGGGGACCCGGCGCGAGGCGCTGCGCTACAACGGTGAGTGGGTCGACGCGCACGACATGGCGATCCTGGCGCGTGAGTGGCGAGTGCACCGCGGCAACTCAGAGCGCGGTGCGGCCGTCCCCGCCTGACCCTCCGCGGTCTCTCCCTCCTCCCTCCTTCCCGTCCGCCGCCCCGGCCGGCAACACGCCCGGAGGTCCGCAACGCACCGCTGAAATATCCCTGGTGCGTTGTCGAGAGCCGGGCGTGTTGCGGAGACGGGGTCAGGCAGCGGGGTCAGGCAGCCGGGTCAGGCAGCGGGGTCAGGCGCGGGGTCGGATGGGGTCGGCTCGCGGACGGCCGGGAGCACGGCCAGCGCCACGGCGGCCATGGCACCGACGACGAGGAGCGAGCGGAGCACGCCAACGTGGTCGCCGAGGAAGCCCAGCAGGGGCGGGCCGCCGAGGAACGCGGTGTAGCCGATCGTCGACACGACACTCATCCGGGCCGGGGCCCGCCGTGGCTCGTCCGCAGCCGCGCTCATGCCGACGGGGAAGCCGAGGCTCGCACCGAGGCCCCAGACAGCGGCGCCGATGAAGGCGAGCACCGGCCCGCCGAAGACGACGAGCACGCTGCCGACCACCGCGGCCACGAGAAGGACGCGCAGCACGGGGACCCGGCCTCGCCTGTCGAGCAGCCGGGTCCCGAGGATCCGACCCGTGGTCATTGCCGTGAGGAAGACCGCGAAGCCGAGGACCCCGGCCCAGCGCGGCAGGTCGTAGCCGTCCGAGAGGGCGACCCCGATCCAGTCGTTCGCCGTGCCCTCGGTGAAGGCCGCGGCGCAGACGACGACGCCGATGAGCAGCGTGCGGGGCTCCCGCCACGCCGCGGCGATACCGGCCTTGCCACGACCGGCCTGCGGCTCATCGCCGTGCGGCCCATCCCCGTGCGGGTCGTCCTCAGCGGCACGGGGCAGGAACGCACGCAGGAACCAGGGAGTGATGGCGAGGAGCAGGGCCGCCGTGCCGGCGAGGTGCGCGAGGACGGGGACGTGGAGGTAGGAGAGCCCGGCCCCGACGAGGGCCGACACGACCGTGCCGCCACTGAAGGCGGCGTGGAAGTGCGGCATGATCGACCGGCGAAGGAGGCGCTCGACGGATGCGCCCTCGAGGTTCATCGCCACGTCGAAGACCCCGGAGCCCATGCCGACGAGGACGAGGCCGGCCATCGCGATGCCGCGGCTCGTCAGGGTGGTGACGCCGAGGCCGACGAGGACCAGGCCGAGGCCCTGGACCACAGCGGCGCCGAGGGTCGTGCGCGCGGCACCGAAGCGGTGCACGAACCACCCGGACAGCGGCAGTCCGATGACCGCCCCGACCGAGAGGGAGAAGAGGGTCAGGCCGAGCTCGCCCGCGGTGAGGCCGAGCTCGTGCTTGATGTCCGGCACGCGCGAGGCGAAGGCGGCGAAGGCGGCACCGTTGATGCCGAAGGCCGTGAACACGGCGTTGCGCGCAGTGCGGACGACGGGCGTCGGCGGTGCGAC
>NZ_JAJJPG010000240.1:0-3019 GCF_032907665.1 Intrasporangium sp. | reverse complement strand
CGGCAGCCACCTCGTGCGCGTGCCGCTGACGACGCTCGCCGACCAGTGGCGCGACGCCGGGTTCGTGCGCATCCACCGGTCCCTGCTCGTCGCCCTGGGACACATCGCCGAGTGGCGCACCGAGGGTGGCCGGACGACGGTCGTCGTCGGCGGGCACGAGCTCGGGGTCAGCCGTCGCCACACCCGTGCCCTGCGTGACCTGCTCGTCAAGCGGGCCCAGCCCGGCAGGGAGCGCCGATGACCCGGGACCCGGCCCAGCGGCATACGACAGGCCGGGGGACCCCGCCACAGCGAAGTGGCTCGAGGACCCCCGAGCTGCCACCACGCGTCACCATCACGTCCCCGCGCACCCGCGCCGCGCGCGCACGGCGCGTCTCGATCGCCTCCGAGATCGACGCCCAGAGCCGGCTCGGCGAGGTCTACGTCGACTCCCTCATGCGCAGCCAGCTGCGCCTCGCGCTCGCCGTCGTCGCCGCGCTCGCCTTCACCCTCGGGCTCGTCCCACTCGTCCTGCACCTCGTGCCGGCCTGGGGACGCATCGTCGTCCTCGGCATTCCCGTGCCGTGGGTCGTCCTCACCCTCGTCGCGTTCGTCGAGATCGTCACGCTCGGGGTCGTCTACGTGCGCCGTGCCGAGCGCAACGAGGACGCCTTCAGCGACCTGCTGGACCACCGGTGAGCACCGCCGCCAGCGTCGTCGCCGTCGTCCTCGTCTCGCTCGCGTCGCTCGGGGTCGGCGCGTTCGGCCTGCGGATCTCCCGGACGATCAGCGACTTCTACGTCGCCTCCCGCGTCGTCGGCCCCGTCCTCAACGCGTCGGCGATCAGCGGCGAGTACCTCTCCGCCGCGTCGTTCCTCGGCGTCGCCGGCCTCATCCTCGCCCGCGGGGTCGACATGCTGTGGCTGCCCGTCGGGTGGACGGCGGGCTACCTGCTCCTGCTCGTCTTCGTCGCCGCGCCGCTGCGGCGCTCCGGGGCCTACACGCTGCCCGACTTCGCCCAGCTTCGCGTCGAGTCGACGCAGGCGAGGCACGCCGCGAGCCTGCTCGTCGTCGTCATCGGCATGCTCTACCTCATCCCGCAGTTCCAGGGCGCCGGTCTCACCCTGCGCACGCTCACGGGGGCACCCCTGTGGGTCGGCCAGGTCGTCGTGGCCGTCATCGTCTCGCTCAACGTCCTGCCGGGTGGGATGCGCAGCGTCACCCTCGTGCAGGCCTTCCACTACTGGCTCAAGCTCGTCGCGCTCCTCACCCCGATCTTCTTCCTCGTCGGCGCGTTCCTCACGGGGGGCACGCCCGAGGTCATCGGCCGGCTCGACGCCGTCGACTGGGCCGAGCCCCTCACGGGGGACTACGCGCTGTACCTCACCTACTCGCTCGTCATCGCCACCTTCCTCGGCACGATGGGGCTGCCCCACGTCGTCGTCCGCTTCTACACCAACCCGGACGGCCGGGCGGCCCGGCGGACGACGCTTGTCGTGCTGGGGCTGCTCGGCGCGTTCTACCTGCTCCCCGTCGCCTACGGCATCCTCGGCCGGATGCTGGCCTCCGACCTCGTCGTGACCGGGCGCACCGACTCCGTCGTGCTGGAGCTCCCCAGCCGGATCTTCACCGGTGTGCTCGCCGACCTGCTCACCGCGCTCATCGCGGCGGGAGCCTTCGCCGCCTTCCTGTCGACGTCCATGGGACTCGTCGTCTCCGTTGCCGGCGTGCTCAGCCAGGACGTGCTGCGGCGGCGCACCGAGCTCGGGCAGGGGGTGAGCGCCTTCCGTCTCGCCACCCTCATCGCCGTGGCCGTCGCCCTGGGGCTGACCTTCATGTCCGCTCGCGTCCCCGTCGCCCACGCCGTCGAGCTCGCCTTCGCGGTGGCCGCCTCGACCTTCTGCCCGATGCTCGTCCTCGGCATCTGGTGGCGCCGGCTCACCGCCGTCGGCGTCATCGCCGGCCTCGCGGTCGGCGGATCGCTGTCGATGACGGCCGTCCTCACGACCCTGGTGGGCGTGAACGCCGACGGGGTCCTCGGGGCCGTCCTGACCCAGCCGGCCGCGATCACCGTGCCGGCCGCGTTCGCCACGATGGTCGGCGCCTCGATCGCCACGCGCCATCGCCAGCCGCCCCACGTGGCGCAGACGATGGTTCGCCTCCACGCCCCCGAACACCTCATCCTCAACCGGGGTCCGTTCAACCCCGAGGGCCACCAGGAGCAGCGACCCGATCGGCTGACCGCTCGTCGTTGATCACCGACCGTTCGTCGCACAGCCCCCACGCGCACGGCGACCCATGCGCACCGTTCACCGACGGGCCATCCGCGTCGGGTCCCGTTACCTGAGTCACACCTCCTACCGTGTGCCCACCCCCGACAACCACCAACGGAGGTGGCTTCCAGTGAGCAACGAGGCTCAAGCACCCGTGGCCGATGACCGGTTCGCGGAGCTGCAGAACTCCGAGGAGTTCATCGAACTGCGGCGCAGGTTCCGCAGGTTCGTCTTCCCCATGACCATCGCCTTCCTGGCGTGGTACTTCCTTTACGTCCTCCTGTCCGTCTTCGCCAAGGACTTCATGGGAACCCGGGTCT
Organism: Intrasporangium sp.; assembly: GCF_032907665.1. Lineage (GTDB taxonomy): Bacteria > Actinomycetota > Actinomycetes > Actinomycetales > Dermatophilaceae > Intrasporangium. The sequence continues at coordinate 447 of NZ_JAJJPG010000240.1, read as the reverse complement.
TCGGCGACATCACGTGGGGCCTGATCCTCGGGCTCCTCCAGTTCGTCACGACCTTCGCCATCACGATGTACTACGCCCGCTGGGCCGACCGCGAGTTCGACCCGCGCGCCGCGGCTCTCGCCGAGAAGATGGGAGACCTCCAGCGATGAGTGCGCTCGCCACCCTCGCCCCGACCGCGACGTCGGTCGGCAACCCGACCCTGAACATCGGGATCTTCATCATCTTCGTCATCATCACGCTGGCGATCGTCATCAAGGTCTCGCGAGGCAACCGCGGCGCCGCCGAGTACTACGCCGGCGGCCGCGCCTTCACGGGTCGGCAGAACGGCATCGCCATCGCCGGCGACTACCTCTCGGCCGCGTCCTTCCTCGGCATCGCGGGCGCCATCGCCCTCAACGGCTACGACGGCTTCCTCTACTCGATCGGCTTCCTCGTCGCCTGGCTCGT
>NZ_JAJJPG010000239.1:1557-3023 GCF_032907665.1 Intrasporangium sp. | reverse complement strand
GGGGTGGGCTGCGGTGAACCTCGGTTTCGGCTTTGTGCTGTCAGCCAGTAACTCAGTGTGAGGTGTGGGGTCTGCCACGGGAATCGTGGATTGTTGCTACGAGCACGAGACTCAGAATCCAGCGAGTCGTCCTGCCCCACCCGTGGCCCGCGTCAGGGTTTGTCGGCTCGGCAGGAGGCTGGTGATGGAGGTCTTGCACCCGCGGTGCGCGGGACTGGATTTGTCGAAGAGCGACGCGAAGGTGTGTGTGCGGATCGTGTCGTCGGGCAAGGTTAGGGCGCACGCTCAGGTCACGACGTGGTCCTCGATGCCGGCGCAGGTGCTCGCGTTGCGGGAGTACCTGATCGGCCAGCGGGTCACCTGTGTCGTGATGGAGGCGACCGGGGACTACTGGAAACCGTTCTATTACGTGCTCGAGGATGCTCCGTTCGAGGTGATGCTCGTCAACGCGAAGGACGCGAAGAACGTGCCCGGTCGCAAGACCGACGTGTCCGACGCGGCGTGGCTGGCGCAGTTGGGGGCGCACGGGCTGCTGCGGGCCTCGTTCGTGCCGCCGGAGCCGGTGCGGCGCCTGCGGGATCTGACGCGGACCCGGACCGCGGTCGCCCGGGAACGGGTCCGGGAGGTGCAGCGGCTCGAGAAGGTTCTCGAGGATGCCGGCATCAAGCTCTCACTGGTGGCCAGCGACATCACCGGCACCAGTGGCCGGGCGATCCTGGAGGCCTTGGTCGGTGGGACGCGTGACCCGGCCGTGCTGGCCGATCTGTCGGTGAAGTCGCTTCGCGAGAAGATCCCGCAGTTGACCGCGGCGCTGGCCGGGCGGTTCACCGAGCACCACGCCTTCTTGGTCGCCACCCACCTGAGGCTGATCGATCAGCACGACGCGGCGATCGCCTCGATCACCGGCCGGATCGAGGAGCTGATGGAGCCGTTTCTACCCGCCCGGCGCCTGATCAGCTCCATCCCCGGGGTCGGGGTCCTGACCGCGGACGTCATCATCGCCGAAACCGGAGCGGACATGACCCGCTTCCCTAGCCCTGGCCATCTGGCGTCCTGGGCCGGGGTGTGTCCGGGACACAACGAGTCCGCCGGCAGGACCCACTCGACCCGGGCCCGGCCAGGCAACCGGCACCTCAAGGGCGCGCTCGGCGCGTCCGCGCTGTGCATCGCCCGCAGCAAAGGCACCTTCTTGGGCGTCAAGTACCGGCGGTTGGCCCGCAGCCGCGGCAAGCAGAAGGCCCTCGTCGCGATCGAACGGACCCTGCTGACCATCATCTGGACCATGCTGACGACGGGCGCCTTCTACGACGAACCCGGACCCGACTGGTACACCCGCCAACACCCCGATCAAGCCAGGGACAGCGCCGTCCAGAGACTGCGCGACCTCGGCTACCACGTCACCATCGCGCCACGAGGAGCCGCCTGACCCAGCTCGTATCAGTGATGCTTCGACTCAGCCGGGGCTG
>NZ_JAJJPG010000239.1:0-1457 GCF_032907665.1 Intrasporangium sp. | reverse complement strand
CGAGGAGCCGCCTGACCCAGCTCGTATCAGTGATGCTTCGACTCAGCCGGGGCTGGACTGGCGAGGCCTTGGGGGCGGAATTCCCTCCGGAACTCAGCCGGGGCTGGACTGGCGAGGCCCTGGGGGCGGAATCGCCTCCGGAACTCAGCCGGGGCTGAGTTGCTGCGGTGGCGGACACGCCGGGTGTATGCCGCTGGGCTCGGTCAGGAGGAACCTGGCCCGCCGCTTCGGCGGGCGAACGCCTCGTGCAGGGCCCGCAGCTCGTCCTCGAGCTCCGGGACCGGCCCCTCGACCACGGCTCCCGGCACGACGTCGCGGATGGCCAAGGGAGTGACGGGGGATGGGGCCGCGCCCCACGCGGACCGCCACGCGCCGAGCTGGGCCGAGCTCACGGCATACACGATCCGGCCGAGCCCGACCCAGCCGTGCGCGGCGGCGCACATCGCGCAGTGCTCGCCCGAGGTGTAGACCGTGCAAGCCGCTCGCTCCGGGCCAGACAGGTGCGCCCCTGCCCACTGGGCGATGGCGAGCTCCGGATGCCGCGTCGGGTCGCCGGCGACGACGTGGTTGTGGTCCTCGAAGAGCACCTCGCCCGCCCCTGACACGAGCACGGACCCGAACGGCTCGTCACCCGCCTCGAGCGCCGTGCGCGCAAGCGCCACGCACCGCCTGAGGTGCTCGAGGTCGACCTCCGAGATGCTCACGCCACCCGCCCCGTCACGAGGGCGAAGGTGACGAAGGCACCGGCGTCGGCCTCGAGCATCTGCTGCACCGGCGAGCTGGACTGGCCCTTGAGCTCGAGCACGGCCCGCTCCCAGAGCAGCCAGTTGGCGCAGCCGTCGGCCTGGCTCCGGGCGCTCACCGAGGCGAAGGCCCGGCTGAACTCCCATTGGCTGCGGAGCCACTCGGCCGTGTGCCAGGCGGCGGACTCGGCCCCCACGACGCGATCGATGTGGTCCGGGATCTCGCCGAGCTCGCGGACCTCGGTCGTGAGGGCGGGAGTCGCGACGCCGAGCTGCCCGCCGGGCTTCAGGAACTTCGCGAGGTAGGGCGGATAGTGGTCGCCCGTGCCGAAGTACTCCCACGCGTCGATGCTGACGATCACGTCGAACGACCCGCGTCCGAACGGCAGTTGGTGGGCGTCGACCCGCATCGGCAGGATCCGGTCGTCGACGCCCTCCTTCCGGAAGACCTCGCCGGCCTCGCTGGGGTCGACCCACAGGTCGGCCGCGATGACCCGCACGCCGTACTCCTTGGCGAGGAACACCGACGTCGCACCGAGGCCGGATCCGAGGTCGAGGACCCGCATGCCGGGCCGCAGCTCGAGGTCGCGGGCGAGGTCCTCGAGGAGCCAGAGCGGGTGCGGTCCCATGTCGAGGTCGACGAGCCACGTCGCGTCGTACTTCGCCGACCGGGGGAACTCGTCCTTGGTCAGGTGGTCAAGTGCGGGCACGGCG
>NZ_JAJJPG010000238.1:0-3048 GCF_032907665.1 Intrasporangium sp. | reverse complement strand
TGGTGCGTGCGCGAGGCGAGGATGCCGAGCTGGGTGACCGATCGGCGAAGATGCTCAGGCTGGAACGTGAGCGCGACCGGGCCCCCATGGATCGCCCAGGGCGCCATCCAGTCTCCGGGTGAGTACTCCCACCGAAGATCGTCGCTGATCTTGGTGAGCCGCCCGTCGACGATGACAGCATTCTCCGTCGACCCGGTTCCATCGGTCCACCTGCCGCCCACCTGGAGACCGATCGTGCGGCCGCCGACGATGCCCGACCCCGAGCCCCAGTTCCAGGAGATCGCATACGGCCAGCGCCCGCGGCCGTGGTCGAGGGTCGCCCACGAGGTCCCCTCCTCTGTCCGGTACGTCGCGCCGTCCACGATCACCCGGCCCGTCGCCGGCCTGGCCGGGTCCTTGACGGTGTACTGGAAGAGGCGCTGGCTCCACGGCACCACGACGCCGAGTCGTTCATGTCCCGGCGCGAGGTGGGCGACGACGTCGAGGTCGACGCGCTCGGCTCGCGCCCGCAGTCTGGTGCCGTCGGGTGTGGGATCGATGTCGATGAGAAGCCTCCTCGTGCGCGCGCGAGCCGGACCCTGGTCGAGGGTGCCCGGCAGGGTCGCGCCGCAGCCCATGGGAGTGATCGCCTCCACCGCGATCTGTTCACCGGAGCGGCGGTCGAGGACGAAGAGCGAGGGGACCGCGGCATACCCGATGTCGGACACGACGACGGCGACGACGTGTGTCTCAAGGGTGACTGCCCAGTACTCCCATCGCTTGTTGCGGCCCCAGCCGACGCGGCCCCAGCCGACGCGGCCCCGGCCGATGCCGTCGGTGCGGTGCAGCGGAGTGCGTGTCCAGCCCACAGCCGCGGAGTTGAGGCGACCGTTGCGCAGCGTGAGGTCGAGAGGATCGGTGATCTCGCGTTCCTGGGTCACGTGCCCCATCATCGGCCTTCACCTGGAGCCAAGGGAGCACGGTGGGCGCACAGCCGCGCCCTCGTGCCGGGTCACGGTTCGGACCGCCAAGCCGCACGCCCGCTGTGTCGCGCCACTACTTTGGAGGCATGGCCGACTGGGTCAGCACACGACGGGCCTATGACGCCTTGGCCGTTGCCTACCACGACCGGTTCCCGGATCTCCGCGCCGAGCAGCCGCTGGACCGCGCGATGATCGGCGCCTTCGCGGAGTACGTGCTCGCTGGGGGCGATCGACACATCCTGGATGCTGGCTGCGGCACCGGTCGCCTGGTCGGCCCCTTGCGCGACTCTGGCCTCGACGTTACTGGCGTCGACCTGTCGCCCGGCATGATCGCGGTGGCCAGGTCGGTCCATCCGGCTGTCGAGTTCGCCGTTGCCGACCTGCGACGTATGCCGTTCGCCGCCGACTACTTCGCAGGTGTCGTCGCGTGGTACTCCCTGATCAACTGCTCCCCAGCAGATCTCGCGCAGGCGCTGGCGGAGCTCGCGCGGATCCTGCGACCGGATGGATACCTCCTCACCGGCTTCCAGTCGGGTGTGGGCAGCCGTCTTCAGAGCGATGCCTACTCACAGGGCCACGAGCGCGAGCTCCACCTGCGCACGGCTGATGAGATGGCGGCGGCCTTCGACGCGGCTGGCCTGGCGGTGGTCGCACAGGCCGCCCGCACGATGGAACCCGACACTGCAGACGGCGACTTCGACCAGGCCTTCGTCATCGGCCGGAAGGCTCCGGTGCCTCCTTTCGGCCTGACGGACTTGCCGGACCCGGCGGTGGAGCCGGCGGTTCACGGTCTGGGATTCCTCGGCGTACGGATCGAGGACGCGGGCCGGTTCGAAGCCGCGGTATCGCTCTACCGGGACACGCTCGGCCTGACGCTGATTCGTGAAGAGCCGGGCCGCCTGGCCTGGTTCCGTCTGGGCGACGGTACCGAGGTGCACGTCTACGGACCGGAAGACACGGACCACGTGGTCTTCGACGATCGACCCTGCGTAGGTCTGGTCGTGGACGACGTCGATGCGACCCGGCTCAGGATGGAGTCGGCGGGTATCGAGTTCCTCTGGGAGACGCAGCGAGAGTCCGGTCGGGCGTGGGCGCACTACCGCGGGTCAGACGGTGTTGTCTACGAGCTGATCGGTCCAGACCGCGTGGGCAGGGGCGCGGTGTCGGACCCACGCACGGACCCGCCTACATCGGCCGAGTCGTGACGTCGAGCCGATCGGGTCGGGTGTCGACCGGGTGGGTACACCTCCCGAGCGCCTCTGGCCTCGCTGTACATCGCTGCGAGGTTGATGGGTGCGCGCAGGTCACGAGCCCGGCCCTGAGGGCTCATCGTCATTCGCCGGCCCGAGTGACGAAGGCACCTCGGAGAGCACGCTCAGGGAACCGTCCGTCTCGAGCACGACCGCCGCCACTCCGTCGAGACCTGCATTCCCCGATGCCCGCGCGGCCTGCCGGATCTCGTCCGAGGTGACCCGCATCCGTCGCATCGGCTCAGGAAGGAACCCGTGGCGATAGACGAGCGTTGGCTCCGACTTCACGAGCCTCTCCACTGCTCGGCTGCGAACCGACAGCCAGGCCACGATGAACTGCAGCGCGACGAGCAGGGCCATGGCCGCCACACCCTCGACGAGGGCGACGTCCGAGGACAGCAGCACCGTGGCGAGGGTCGATCCCAGCGCGACAGTGACGACGAAGTCGAAGGCGTTGAGCTTGGCCAGAGTCCGCTTCCCGGACCCGCGAAGCAGGAGGAGGAGCGCGAGGTAGGCGGATACGCCGATGACCAGGACGCGGAGCAGTCCGCTCCAGTCGTCGAAGAACACGTGACTCCCTCCCGGCCGCTTCCTTGGTCCAGGACGATATCGCGGGGTCGGTCGGCGGCATACGACTGCCACTGCACCGTGGATGGCTTTCAGGCGAAGCTGAGCGGCGTTCGCGTGCGGGTCGACAGTAGGTTGGGCGGGTGAGTCTGGAACTGCCCGACCGAGCACGGGTCGTCGTCATCGGCGGCGGAGTCATCGGCGCTTCCGTGGCCTACCACCTGGCGCACGCCGGATGGACGGATGTCGTTGTGCTGGAGCGGGACCGG
>NZ_JAJJPG010000237.1:0-3054 GCF_032907665.1 Intrasporangium sp. | reverse complement strand
CCGACAAGTGCCTCCCGACCGGTGCGGACCTCGTGGGCGCCCGGGTGGACGAGCTCACCCTGGAGCAGCTGCGGACCATCGACGTCGGAACGAGGACGCTCGCGTCCTTCCCCGGGCAGCGGCAGGCGCCGGGAGCCCGGATCCCCACCCTCGGCGAGGTGCTCGCCCTCGGCTCGGCGCACGCTCCCGGTGTGTGGTGGACCATCGAGCTCAAGATCGACCCCACCGAGCCACGGGTCGCAGACACCCGGTCCCGGATGCTCGACGGAGTCGTGGCCGCCGTCGAGGTCGCGGGGACGGGGTCACGCTCGCTCGTGCACTCCTTCGACTGGGCCGTCCTCGAGCTTGCCCGCGAGCGCGTGCCGCACCTGCAGCGGTCGGCCCTCGCCGTGCACGGCGTCACCTACGCGCCGGGGTCACCGTGGCTCGGGGGCCTCGAGTGGGGAGACCACGGTGACGACGACCTGCCGGGCGCGGCGCAGGCGATCGGGGCACACGTCGTGGCGCCCCACCACCACTCGGTCGACCGCGCCCTCGTCGCTCGCGCCCACGCCCTGGGCCTCGGCGTCCTGCCCTGGACCGTCAACGAGCCGGAGGACCTGCGCCGCGTGCTCGACGCCGGAGTCGACGGCGTCGTCACCGACTACCCCGGGCGGGCCCTCGCCCTCACCGGGGTAGCAGCGACCGGCAGCCGAGCGGACGCGCTCATGGCGTAGCGTGACCGCCATGCTGCGCGTCGGAGTGACCGGGGGGATCGGCTCGGGCAAGTCGACGGTGGCGCATCGGCTCGGTGAGCTCGGGGCCGTGGTCACCGACGCTGACGTCGTCGCGAGGCAGGTCATGGAGCCCGGTGAGCCGGTCCTCGACCGGGTCCGCGAGCGGTTCGGGCCCGGCGTGATCCGGGACGACGGATCGCTGGACCGGGCCGCCCTCGCCGGGCTCGTCTTCACCGACCCGGAGGCGCTGGCGGACCTCGACGCGATCACGGGGCCTGCCATCGCGGAGCGGGTCTCGCACCTGCGATCGCAGGTGGCCCCCGGGGCCGTCTCCGTCTTCGACATGCCGCTTCTCGTCGAGCGCGGCCTCTGGGTGCACGAGCACGTCTCGATCGTCGTCGAGGCCGACCTCGAGACACGGGTCGGCCGGCTCGTCGAGCAGCGCGGGCTCGACGAGAAGGACGTGCGCAACCGGATCGCCGCCCAGGCCTCCGACGCCGAGCGGCGCGCCGCCTGCGACGTCGTCCTCGACAACGCCGGCACCCGCGAGGAGCTCGTCGCGGCCGTCGACGCCCTGTGGCGGGACCGGCTCGAGCCGTGGAACGCCAACCTCGTGCATGGTCGGCGTACGCACCGGCCGGACCGGGGCGCCGTCGTGAACCCGCGCGCGGACTGGCAGGCGAGGGGCTCCCGCATCGTCGCGAAGCTCGCTGCGGCCCTTCGGGGACTGCCGGTCACGGAGGTCTCCCACGTGGGATCCACCTCGGTGCCCGGCCTGCTCGCCAAGGACGTCATCGACGTCCAGATCGGGCTGCGGGACCTCGCCGACGCCGACTCGGCGGCCTTCCGTGAGGCGATGAGCCGCGCCGGCTACGTCCTCGTGCACGGCAACGTCCAGGACGACCCGCACCCGGCCGACGCCGACCCGGGGGGCTGGACGAAGCGCTTCTACGGCGGGTGCGACCCCGCCGACATCGTGCACGTCCACGTCCGCGCGGCCCAGTCCGCAGGCTGGCGCTTCGCGCTCCTCTTCCGCGACTGGCTCGCCCACGAGCAGCAGGAGCGCGACGCCTACGCCGCAGAGAAGCGCCGCCTGCTCGCCCTCGACGACGACACGGGCCGCTACACCGAGGCCAAGGAGCCCTGGTTCGCCGCCGCCCACCCCCGCGCCGAGGCCTGGGCGGCCGCGACCGGCTGGACCCCGCGCTGAGCGCGCGCGGACGCGCTCGGGAAGTCAGCGGCATACGGCGTTGTTGAGGCAGTCGTGAGAGGCGAGTACAAGGTTCCCGGTGGCAAGCTCGTGGCAGTCGACCTCGACGTCTCCGACGGCAGGCTCTCGGAGGTCAGCATCTCGGGGGACTTCTTCCTCGAGCCCGACGAGGCCCTTGCCGATCTGAACGCCGCGCTGAACGGTCTGTCCACCGAGGTCGGCGTCGACCACCTCGCATCCGCCGTCGACGCAGCGATCGACGAGACGGTCTCGCTCATCGGCTTCACCCCCGAGGCCATCGGGATCGCCGTTCGCCGAGCTCTCGGCAAGGCCACGGGGTGGGCCGACCACTCCTTCGACCTCATCCCGCCGGTCACCCTCGACCCCGCGATGCACGTCGCCCTGGACGAGGTCATCGCCCGTGAGGTTGCCGCGGGCACCCGGCAGCCGACCCTGCGGTTCTGGGACTGGGACCGTCCGCTCGTCGTCATCGGCTCGTTCCAGAGCGTGCGCAACGAGGTGGACCCCGACGGCGCCACCCGGCACGGGATCGAGGTCGTGCGCCGGGTCTCGGGCGGCGGGGCGATGTTCATGGAGCCGGGCAACACCATCACCTACTCCCTCGTCGTGCCGAGCTCGCTCGTCGAGGGACTCAGCTTCGAGCGCTCCTACTCGTTCCTCGACGACTGGGTCATCGGCGCGCTCGCCGACGTCGGCGTCCGGGCCCACTTCGTGCCCCTCAACGACATCGCGAGCGACCAGGGCAAGATCGGCGGTGCCGCCCAGAAGCGCTTCGCGTCCGGGGCCGTGCTCCACCACGTGACGATGGCCTACGACATCGACGCCGACAAGATGCTCGAGGTGCTCCGCATCGGGCGGGAGAAGCTGTCCGACAAGGGGACGACGTCGGCGAACAAGCGTGTCGACCCGATGCGCTCGCAGACCGGGATGACGCGTGAGGCGATCATCGAGAGCTTCATGGCCTCCTTCGCCCGGGGGCACCGGACCACGCCCGCGGCGTACTCCCAGGCGGAGCTCGACCAGGCCCGGCAGCTCGTGGACGCGAAGTTCGCGACACCCGCGTGGACCCACCGCGTCCCGTGAACCCAGCCCGGCGGCACACGGCAT
>NZ_JAJJPG010000236.1:0-3063 GCF_032907665.1 Intrasporangium sp. | reverse complement strand
ACAACACGTGTCCGCACTGCCGGGCGGGCGTCCACTCGGCGTGCGACAACCTCGGTTTCACGACGAGTGGGCAGGCCGAGCTCACCCGCGTCAACGAGGCGAACGGCTCGCTCGTCAAGACCGACGGCGTGCCCGACGACTCCCTGCTCCCGTCGCTCCTTGCGCTCTCCGACGTCATGGCGACGGGCTGGCACGCCGCCGTCGCGGCGGGAGTGCGAGCGGGAAGCACGGTCGTGGTCGTCGGCGACGGGGCCGTGGGGCTGTGCGGCGTGATCGCCGCGCGGGAGCTCGGAGCGGAGCGGATCGTCGCCATGTCCCGGCACACCGACCGCCAGCGCCTCGCGCGCGACTTCGGGGCGACCGACATCGTGGCCGAGCGGGATGACGCCGCGGTGGAGGCGGTGCAGGAGCTCACCGGCGGGGTCGGCGCCGACGCCGTGCTCGAGTGCGTCGGCACGAACCAGGCGATCGGGACGGCCTTCCGGGTCGCCCGGCCGGGCTCGAGGGTGGGTTTCGTCGGCGTGCCCCACGGAGTGGAGCTCCCCGTCCGTCGGATGTTCCAGCGCAACGTCGGCCTCGCCGGCGGGATGGCACCGGTGCGCCGTTACCTGCCGGACCTGCTGGAGCGCGTGATCGCAGGACGGATCGACCCCGGTCGGGTGTTCGACCTCACGCTCCCCCTCGAGGAGGTCGCGGAGGGCTATCGCGCCATGGACGAGCGTCGGGCGATCAAGGTGCTGCTGCGCCCCTGACGAGCAGCCATGAGGCCGTATGCCGCTGGGCGGGCTCACGGGACGCGTCCCTCCCTGCGGTCGGGCGCGGTCACCCACGGCGACTTTACGAATTCATGGACAGGCCGTTACCTGAACGTGACATCACCGGATTCGTCGTCTAGTGTCGTCCCCAGCCCCTCCCCCGTGGGGGCCACCGAGAGGCGGACGCCGAGTCCTGCCACCGCCCCGAGGTGCCGCTTGACCCGCATGGCAGGAGCGGGGGAACCACCGTTCCTCCGAGCGACGTGGAGCCAGGTCCAGGCCGGGTGCCACGCCGCTCTTGGGGTGTAGCACTCGACGACGGCCTCCGGGCCGGCGACGAGGCCGGGCAGTTCTCCGCCCGAACCCGACAGCTAACCTCGTAGGCGCGGAGAGGTTCACTTGTGAACGTTGACAACCGTCCCGGGCGCCACCGGGCGCCGGGCTACAGCCCCCTCGGTGAGCTCAAGAGCATCGCTCGAGGGTCCGCCCAGCCGGCAATGAAGGGCGCAGCCGTCGTCGCGGCAGCCGGTGGTCTCGTGGCCACCCTGACCGCTCCGGCCTCGGCCGAGACGACCAGGGATGCTTCGGCAGCGGCCGCTGCGCCCGTCGCCGCGCCGGTTGCGGCCCCCAAGGCTGCTGCCGCGGTCGGCCCTGCGGCCGCCACAGCTCCAGCGGTGGCCCAGACGACTGCACTCAGCTCCATCGGCTACGCGGCGCCGGCGCCGAAGAAGGCCGCCAAGGACAAGCCGATCGTCATCAAGGACGTCGTCGTCGAGAAGGCGCGCAAGGAGGCGGCGGAGAAGGCCCGTCGCGAAGCCGCCGAGAAGGCCCGCCTGGCCGCTGCCAAGGCCCGCGAGGAGGCCGCCGCCCGCGCGTCCAGGACCACCTCCCGGACCAGCCTGACCGCTCCGACCTACACGGCGAAGACCACGGTCAACGGGACCTCGGGCAAGAAGTCCTCGTACAACTGGGCGACCGCCGGGCAGTGCACCTGGGGTGCCTTGAACAAGTGGTACCAGTCCGAGGGCTACTACCCCGGCGGGTTCACGGGCAACGCGATGGACTGGGCCTGGGGCGCCGCGAACGCCGGCTACACCGTGTCGGGCACGCCGCGCACGCGGTCGATCCTCGTCATGCAGCCCGGGGTGCACGGCTCCTCGAGCGTCGGTCACGTCGCGTGGGTCACTGGAGTCAACGGCAACCAGGTCACCATCATCGAGATGAACGCCCTGGCCGGTCCGTACAACTACAACACGCGCACCCTCACGGACATCAGCGGGATGAAGTACATCTACGCACCGTGAGCTGACGCCGCATCGTTCACGAAGGGCGGGGAGACTGCAGCCGCAGTCTCCCCGCCCTCGTCGTGTCGGGCTGTGGGCTCGTTCAGCTCTGGGCCAGGCGCTTCGCCGCCCGGCGTTGCTGCAGGCGGCTCAACCGGACGACGAGTGGTGCGGCGCGCATCGCGAGACGAGGTGACAGGTCGAAGACACGAGCCTGCACACCGCGCCAGGCCGGAGCCGCAACGACCGGACGAGGTCGCTCGAGCACGCGGGTCACGAGGGCGGCCACGGCCTCCGGCTGGAGCACCTTGCCCGAGAAGGACATCGAGGCGGTGGGGTCATGGACCTTGTCGTGCAGCATGGGCGTCCACATGCCGTCGGGACAGATGCAGCTGATGTGCACGTCGTTGTCGCCAGCCGCTCGCAGGTCGGCGAGCGCCGAGAGCGACAACCCCATGACTGCGTGCTTCGTCGCGGCATAGACCCCCTCTCCGGGGACCGACACGAGACCGGCGAGAGAGGCGATGTTGACGACGTGTCCCCGCCCGGCGGGCCGCATCACCTCGAGGGCCGCGACGGTGCCGTGCATCGTCCCGAGGGCGTTGACCTCGAACATGAGGCGCCGCTGCGCGTCGTCGTGCGCCCAGACCTCACCCGTGACGAGGACGCCCGCATTGTTGACCCAGACGTCGAGCGAGCCGGCGCGCTCGACGGTGGCCGCGGCGCCCTGTCGGCAGTCGGCCTGATCGGCGACGTCGAGTGCGAGGGAGGCGGCGGTCCCGCCGGCCATCCGGATCGCCGCCGCCACTGCCTCCGCAGCTTCAGCGTCGAGGTCCGTGACGGTGACGTCAAAGCCGTCACGGCCCAGTCGCTTCGCGATCTCACGGCCGAGTCCACGCCCGGCCCCGGTGACGACGGCTCCGCCTGTGCGCAGGAACGGCGACCCCGTCATGTCGCGTCACCGGCCCCGGAGGTGGCCGACCCGCGGAGCGAGCCCAGCGGCATACGGCTGGCTGTCTGTCTCG
>NZ_JAJJPG010000235.1:0-3098 GCF_032907665.1 Intrasporangium sp. | reverse complement strand
CGTGAGGGCAACGACCTCATGGTCGAGATGGAGGAGGCCGGCGTCCTCGGGCAGACCGCCCTCGTCTTCGGCCAGATGGACGAGCCGCCGGGCACGCGTCTCCGGGTGGCCCTGTCGGCCCTGACGATGGCAGAGTACTTCCGCGACGTCCAGAAGCAGGACGTGCTGCTGTTCATCGACAACATCTTCCGCTTCACGCAGGCCGGCTCCGAGGTCTCGACCCTCCTCGGCCGGATGCCGTCCGCCGTGGGTTACCAGCCCACCCTCGCCGACGAGATGGGCACGCTCCAGGAGCGGATCACCTCGACGCGTGGTCACTCGATCACCTCGATGCAGGCGATCTACGTGCCGGCCGACGACTACACCGACCCGGCCCCGGCCACGACGTTCGCGCACCTCGACGCGACCACCGAGCTCTCGCGTGACATCGCGTCGATGGGCATCTACCCCGCCGTGGACCCGCTGACCTCGACGTCGCGGATCCTCGACCCGCGCTACGTCTCCCAGGAGCACTACAGCACCGCGGTCCGGATCCGGTCGATCCTCCAGCGCAACAAGGAGCTGCAGGACATCATCGCGATCCTCGGTATCGACGAGCTCTCCGAAGAGGACAAGATCCTCGTCAACCGCGCTCGCCGCATCCAGCGCTTCCTGTCGCAGAACACCTACGTCGCGAAGCAGTTCACCGGCATCGAGGGCTCGACCGTCCCGCTCGCCGACACGATCGAGGCCTTCACGAAGATCGCCGACGGCGAGTACGACCACGTCGCCGAGCAGGCCTTCTTCATGTGTGGTGGACTGGACGACGTCGAGCGACAGTGGGCGGAGATCCAGAAGAACCTCTGATGTGTCCATCGGCTCGATCGAGATGAGCGGCTGAGAAGAGGAACACCATCAGTGAGCGCGTCGTTCAGGCCGGCACCCACGAGGGTGCCGGCCTGAACGCATCCCAGCAGGATCGGCCCAGTTCGCGGCGGCGGAAGCCCGGTGCACTCGTCCTGTTCACCTCGCTGCTCCTGCTCTGGGCCCTGATCCGAGTGCAGCTCGGGTTCGACTACGGCGACGGTCCACACGCCGTCGGTCTGGCCGTGCGCCTCGCTGACGGTGACCGCCCGTTCATCGATGAGATGAACCTTCAGGTCATGGGTGCTTGGCCCGCCGTGCCCTTCGTCTGGGTGTGGACCCACACCGTGGGGACGGATGGGATCATCCTCGCCTCGCGGGTCTACTTCGTCCTGCTCAGCCTTCTCGTGGCGCATGTCTCCTGGCGGGCGATCTCCCCGTTGGTCGGAAGGTGGACATCCGCGGTCGTCATCGCGATCGCCGTCATCCCGGCCGCCTACAACTTGCCTCTCGTCAGCTACAACACGACGCCAGCGCTCCTCCTGATGCTCGCCACGTGCTCGCTCCTCGCGGCGTTGACCCGGGACGCCGTCGTATGGGCATGGGTCGGCGGGGCCGCTCTGGCGCTCAGTGCTGCTGCCCACCCGGTCACCGCGCCGACAGGTCTGCTCGTCGGCGTCCTCGCGATCGTGCTGCTCGGTCGACGCAGGCTGTCCCTTTTCGTGCTGGGCGGTGCGGTGGGAGCGGCGGCAGTCGTGCTCGTCGCCCTGATGACGCTCTGGGGCGGTCTTGACGCGCTCCGCTCGACGATCGACTTCACGACGGACTACCAGTCCCTGCGCCCGTCTCGGGGATCCCGAGTGCGGCATGCCTTGGAGGCCTACCGCCAGTGGTCCGGCGTGCTCGTCCCCTCTGCGGCGGCCGTGGTGGTAGCGGCTTTGCTGCCGACAGCGCGACCTGGTCGGCCCTGGGTGGCGTGGACCCGGGCTGTACTGCTCGGCGTCACCGGCCTCCTCCTCGCGATGGCGATGCTGCGCGGCGGGCTGACCAGTCGGAGCATTGTCACGGCTTCCTGGACGAGCGGCTTCACCGCAACGGTACTCGTTCTCATCCTGGCGCTGCCGGCGGCAATCGTCGCGATGCGTTCGGGAGACCGCCTCTTGCGTCAGGTGCTCGTCCTCGGGCTGCCACCCACGTTGGTCGGCATTCCCGTGATCTGGGCACTGACGTCCGCGTCTCCTGCCTGGGGCTCCACGGCTTCAGTCCTCGCGCCGGGACTGGTCGCCGTCACCACTGTGCTGGTTCGCGATCTGCGCGCGGGCTTTGCGCGGTCTGTTGGCCCCGATCGTCGGTGGCCCGTCGTCGTCCCGGTCGCCATCATCGTGCTGCAGCTCCTCGTGTCACACACCCTGACCTCCTTCCGCTCGCCCCCACTTGCCGAGCTGCGGACGCGGGTCACGTTCGGCATCAACGCTGGCCTGTGGAACGGGCAGGAACAGGTGCGGAGCCTCGCGGAGACGACACGTCTCGCGCAGAGGTGCGGACGAACCGCCCTCACCTACGAGCAGCCCACCGCCCACCTGCTCGGGGAAGCCCGCATCCTCTCGCCGATCATCTGGCTCGTCCGGTTCGAGCATGCCAACCAGGTGGTCGTCGACTGGCTCACCGCCCGTGATGCGAAGCCCCACTGCATCTTGATCTCTACTCGGTCCTGGCCGCCGTCGCCTGGACTGCTCTCCAGCGACCCGCTGCTCCGGTGGATCCACGACCGCTACGTCTTTGCCGGGCAAGCCGGCAACCTGACGCTCCTGCGCCGCGCGGACCTGGTGTGGTAGCACCGGAGTCGAACCGCCGCCGTACAGTGGCGGCATGTGGGGTAGCCCTTCAGGTCGTCACCGCGTCGTCGTCATCGGATCGGGCTTCGGTGGCCTCTTCGCGACCCAACGGCTGCGGCGCGCCGAGGTCGACATCACGCTCATTGCGAGAACGACGCACCACCTCTTCCAGCCGCTCCTCTACCAAGTCGCCACCGGCATCCTGTCGGAGGGGGAGATCGCGCCGTCGACGCGTGAGGTGCTCGCCCGCCAGCGCAACGCCAAGGTGCTCCTCGGCGAGGTGACCGAGGTCGACGTCACCGCCCGCACGGTCACCCACGAGTCGGTCGGGCGAGTCACCGTCACCCCGTATGACTCCCTCGTCGTCGCCGCGGGAGCGGGGCAGTCGTACTTCGGCAACGACCAGTTCGCTCGGCACGC
>NZ_JAJJPG010000234.1:0-3117 GCF_032907665.1 Intrasporangium sp. | reverse complement strand
GTGGCTGGCGACGAGGTACGGGGAGCGGGGTCGAAACGATTCGACTCGAATCGTTACGACGTCAGCGTCACCGGCTTCGACGGTGTCGACCTGCCCTGGTTGCCGCACCGCCTCACGACCATGGACCAGCACGGTCAGGACAAGGGGCGCATCCTCGGCACCTTCGTGCGGCGGTCCCTCGAGGGCGCGAGGCCACGCGCGGTGACCCAGTCGGTCCACCTGCGGGAGGGCACGACGGTCGCCCGAGCGAGCTGAGCGGCATACGGCATTCACCGCTGGGAACGAGGACACCCCGCGTACCTGGAAGAGCTCTCCTACCCTTGCTGCATTCCTGCCCTGGGGGAGTTCGGAGAGGTACCACCACGCGGGGTGCCGACGGCAAGTGTATGCCGCTGTGCTCCTCAACCTGAAATGGGGGCGCCCGACGGGGCCGGCTCGGCCACCGGGGGCCGCACGCCGTTGACGTGCGGGGGCAGACGGCGCTCGACGACGAGCGCCATGACCGCGAGCAGGGCCGACCCGCCGAGCAGGAACGCGATGTAGCCGCCGGCGAGGTCGCGGCCGATGAGGAAGCTCGCGACGACAGGGCCGACGACGAACGCGATGGAGAACATCAACGAGCTGAGGGCGTTGTAGCGACCGCGCAGGTGGTCGGGGGCGAGGTCGTTGATCATCGCGGCACTCGTCGGCTGCAGCATGGTCTCGCCGAGCCCGAAGATGCCGGCGGATGCCGCGAGGAGCACGGTCGCGACGACCGTCCCCGGGACGAGGGACGTCGCACCGAGCAGGGCCCAGGCGACGGCCCACGTGCCGGCCATGACCACGGCGACCCGGGTGCGTCGCTTGCCCTCGATGCGCTGGAGCACGAAGAGCTGCAGGAGCACGATGACCAAGGTGTTCGCGGCGAACGCGTACCCCAGTCCCTCGGTCGAGATCTGGCCCTCCGCGCGCGCGTAGGCCGGAAGGCCTGCGTTGAGCTGCGGGTAGCTGACCAGGGCGGCCACGGCGACGAGGGCGAGCAGGGCCCGCAGGTGCGGGTCCCGGAGCAGGACGCGGTAGGACACCGTCGTCGTCGAGGCGTCGACGGGCTGTTCGACCCGGTCGCGGGCGTGGCGCAGCGGCCCGAGGAGGATGAACAGCCCGGGCAGGTAGCTCAGCGCGTCGAGCAGGTAGATGGCGACGAACGTGCCCGGCCGGTCCACGTCGACGAACCGCCCCCCGATGATGCCGCCGATGCCGATGCCGAGGTTGAGCAAGGTGAAGTTGACCCCGAAGTAGCGTTGGCGCAGGCCGCTCGGGATGAGATTGCCGATGAGGGCGTTGGACGCGGGCCACACGACGCCGAAGCCGTAGCCGAGGAAGCCGAGCGCGAGGGCCGCCTGGCTGGTCGTCGTGGCGTTGGCCAGGAGGACGTCGGCGATGACGAGGGACACGAGGCTGCTCGCGTAGACCTTGCGCGGTCCGACCCGGTCGATGAGGGCACCGACCGGGGTCACGATGGCGATGCCGACGCCCGCCTGAAGGGCGAGCAGGAGCCCGACCGTCTCGAGCGCGATGCCGCGGACCTCGTTGAGGTAGACGACCATGAAGGGCAGGACGAGGCCGGTCCCGATCGACTGGAAGACGACGGTGGAGATGAGCAGCTTGCCGTCACGAGGCAGGTCGTGCCAGAACGACTTCAGCGCTGGGCGAGTGGTGGAGGGAACGCTCACTCGCGCCAGTGTGCCCGGCGGCGCCGACAGCCGTCGTCCGGTTTTCGGTGACCGAGTTTTGACCGAGCCCGATACAGACGCAGTTCGGCCCCGTCGCGCTGCGTGGACGGGGCCGAACCGTGATGGCGGAGGATGGGGGATTTGAACCCCCGAGGGTTTTATCCCAACACGATTTCCAATCGTGCGCACTAGGCCACTATGCGAATCCTCCGTCCGGCAGGTTACCCGAGCGGTGGCGCTCGGATGAAATCGTCCGGGCGAGACGGCTTTGCCCCTGGCCGGACAGGCTGGAAGCATCGGGCCATGACCCTCGCCGCACTCCACCACCGGAGCTTGCTCAAGGAGACCGACCTCTCCCCCGACGAGTTCCGCGCGCTGCTCGACCTCGCCGCGGAGCTCAAGGCGGCCAAGCGGGAGGGCCGCGAGGAGCGACGGCTGACGGGCCGCAACCTCGCCCTCATCTTCGAGAAGACCTCGACCCGCACGCGGATCGCCTTCGAGGTCGCGGCCGCTGACCAGGGGGCGAGCACGACCTACCTCGACCCGACCGGCTCCCAGATGGGCCACAAGGAGTCCGCCAAGGACACGGCCCGCGTCCTCGGGCGGGTCTACGACGGGATCGAGTACCGCGGCCACGGGCAGGAGATCGTCGAGACGCTCGCCGCATGGTCGGGGGTCCCGGTCTGGAACGGCCTCACCGACGAGTGGCACCCCACCCAGTCGCTCTGCGACGCCCTGACGATGCGGGAGCACTGCGGCAAGCCCGACGCCGAGATCGCCTACGCCTACGTCGGCGACGCCCGCTACAACATGGGCAACTCGCTCCTCATGACGGGAGCGATGCTCGGGATGGACGTGCGCATCGTCGCGCCGCGCTCCCTGTGGCCAGCGGATGCCGTTGTCGCACAAGCGAGGTCGTATGCCGCTGAGTCCGGTGCCCGGGTCACGCTCACCGAGGACGTGGCTGAGGGGGTGCGAGGCGTCGACTTCGTCCACACCGACGTCTGGGTGTCGATGGGCGAGGCCACGCAGGTGTGGGCGGAGCGGATCGAGCTGCTCACCCCCTACCAGGTCAACGCCGAGATGCTCCAGCTGACGGGGAACCCGAGGGTGCGTTTCATGCACTGCCTCCCGGCCTTCCACGACCTCGAGACGGCGGTGGGGCGGACCGTGCACGAGGAGTTCGGCCTGAAGGAGCTCGAGGTGACAGATGACGTCTTCGAGTCGGAGGCGTCGATCGTCTTCGACCAGGCGGAGAACCGGATGCACACGATCAAGGCCCTGCTCGTCGCGACGCTTGTCCAGCTGTGACCTGATCAGCCGCGCTCCTGCGTTCGGGGCCACTCGACCCAGCCACGTCGAGTGGCCCCGAACGCCCCACCCAGCCACGTCGAGTGGCCCCGAA
>NZ_JAJJPG010000233.1:0-3150 GCF_032907665.1 Intrasporangium sp. | reverse complement strand
TGCCTGTTAACCGGCCAATCCGACCGCTGGGAGCTTGCCGCCTGAGCGGGCCGGTGGCGGGAACCGCATTGAAGGTGCTGGAAGTCGGGCCTGTTCGGGCGTAGGCCTGAGGGCATGGAGGGCTTGGCCTTGTTGGCCGATCCCAGCGATGCGAGGCGGTGGCTGCTGACCGGCCCGGATCCCGCGCTGGTGTCGGCGATGAACGCGTACCTGGGCTATCTGGCTGATCGGAACTACTCGCCGCGCACGGTCCGCACCTACGGGTACGGGCTCCTCGCGTTCGCGCGGTGGCTCAGGACGGCAGGGTTGAGCGTCGATGAGGTGAGGACGAGTGACGTGCTCGACTTCCTGTCCGCGTGCCGGCAGGAGACGATCAAGGGCCGTCCCGGACCGAACGTGCTCGACCTGAATGGGCAGCGCCGGGACCGGCTCGCGCCGGCCTCGATCAACCTTCGCCTGGCCGCGGTGACCGGCCTGTACGAGTATCTGGCGATGAGCGAGCCGGGCCGCTCGTCGCCGATCCCGAAGGGTCGCCCGTCGTCGTGGTTCGCTCACGGGGAGCGGTCCGGGCTGCTCGCGCACACCAAACGACGACCCGCGCCACGTTCGAGGCTACGGGTGCGCACCCCGCGCCGGCTGCCGCGGGCGCTGGACGCGGTCGAGGTGACCCGGCTGCTCGGCGGGCTACGCACCCACCGGGATCTGGCGATGGCCGGGCTGATGCTCTACTGCGGGCTGCGCTCCTGCGAGGTCCTGGCCCTGCAGGTCACGGACGTCGACATCGGCGGCCGCTGGCTGACCGTGCACGGCAAGGGCGGCAAGGACCGCCGGGTCCCCCTCGACCTGGACGTCGCCGCGGTCCTGAACGCGTACCTGCTGACCGAGCGACCAGACGGCGACCATGCGGCGCTGTTCCTCGTCGCCAAGGGCCCCACGAGAGGACAACCGCTGACCCCAGCCGGGCTGCGGACCATCTTCCGCTACCACCGGGCCACCTCCGGCGTCCCGGCCGGGGCACCGCACGCGCTGCGG
Organism: Intrasporangium sp.; assembly: GCF_032907665.1. Classification (GTDB taxonomy): domain Bacteria; phylum Actinomycetota; class Actinomycetes; order Actinomycetales; family Dermatophilaceae; genus Intrasporangium. The sequence continues at coordinate 2,118 of NZ_JAJJPG010000233.1, read as the reverse complement.
CACACGTTCGGCACCGCGCTGGCCGAGGCCGGCGTGGACCTGGCCGTGATGCAGGCCCTGCTCGGTCACGCCCACGTCGACACCACCGCCCGCTACATCCACCTCGCCCCGACCCACGTGAAAGCCGAATACGATGCCGCGCGCAGCCGCCAACGCCAAACCCATTGAGCCTCAGCACGAGCCACCTGCCGAGGTGCTCGCCGCGTACCACGCCCACCAGGCGCGGACCGGGCGAGGCAACACGGCCTTCACGTACTGGGCCAAGACGTTCCTGCGGCGCTGGCCGGTCGTTCGCGCCTGGGAGCATGAGCCGCTCGCGGTGCAGCTGACTGCCAACAGCGGCACCCGCCCGTTCATCACGTTCCTGCTCGTCACCGGACGGCTCCACCCGGGTTGGGAGTACCTGGTGCACCGCAAGTTCTCCTCGATCTGGCGCGACGTGCCGGGCACCAGAATCGGGGAGGACCTCGACGCCTTCATCACCGCGGCGCGCTCATGTGGGTACAGCGAGCGGGTCGCCTCGGCGATGGCCTCCCAGGTGATCGCCCGGGTGCTGTTCGCCACCGGCAAACCCCTGAGCGACCTCAGCCACGACGACTTCGACGCCCTCGCGGTCGCCGGCCTCGCACGGCAGGCCGCGACCGGACGCACCTGGAAGCACTACCGGGCCACCGCCACCGGCGCCAAGACCGTGCTGTACCACCTCGGTGTGCTGCCCGCGCTGCCCGAGCCGTTCGAGCAGCGCTGGCCCTTCGCCCGGCGCCTGGCCCACGTCCCGGAGCCGATGCACGCCATCCTGGTGCGCTACCTGCAGCACAAGTCCGTCACCTGCCGCCCCGCGACCGTCTCCTCGCTGGCCACCAGACTGGCAGCGTTCGGCGCCTACCTCGCCGACACCGACCCGGACGCCATCCCCGCGACGCTCGACCGGTGTGCGCACATCGAACCCTGGATGGCCAGCCTGACCACCGCAGCGAACACCAAGTCCGGCGGGCTCCTGTCCGTCCCGGAACAGGCCCGCCGGATCCTGGCCGTCGCGAACTTCCTGACCGAGATCACCGAGTGGGACTGGCCCGAGGCACCCACCCGGCGGCTGATGTTCCCCTCCGACAACCCGCGCCTGCCCCAACCCCTACCGAGGTTCCTGCCACCAGACGCCGACCGGCGCCTCACCGAGGCCCTCGAAGCTTCCCCGCACCGGCTCGCCGCCGACGCGCTGCTACTGCAACGCGCCTGCGGCCTGAGGATCGGGGAACTGCTCGACCTCGAGCTCGACGCCGTCATCGACCTACCCGGCTCCGGCTCCTGGCTCAAGGTCCCCCTCGGCAAACTCGACACCGAACGAATGGTCCCCATCGACACCCAGGTCCTCGCGCTGATCGACCGGATCACCACCCACCGCAGCCCCGGACGGCCGATCCCGCACCCGCGCACCGGACGGCCCGCGGACTTCCTGTTCACCGCCCACGGCCACCGCATCGGACAGAACCGGCTGCGCAAGGAGCTCGACCGCGCCGCGAAGAGCGCCGGCATCGGGCACGTCACCCCGCACCAGCTGCGACACACCTACGCCACCGCCCTGGTCAACGCCGGCGTCTCCTTGCAGGCACTGATGGCCATCCTCGGGCACGTGTCCGCCGAAATGAGCCTGCGCTACGGCCACCTGTTCGACACCACCGTCCGTGCCGAGTACGAGCGGGCGCTGGAGCTGGCCAAACAGACCATCGGCGCTCTACCCAACCCGAACGAGACGACGCGAGGTGGCGACGAGGACGACTGGCGCGCCACCGCAACCGTCAAGACCGCCCTCGCCGGCGGCTACTGCCTCCGCGCCCCGGCCCAGGGCCCGTGCAGCTACGCGAACATCTGCGAACACTGCCCCAGCTTCCACACCACCGCCAGCTACCTGCCCGTGCTGACCGCACAACGCGACGACGCGGAAGCTCTCGTCGAGGACGCCACCACCCGCGGCTGGGACGCCGAAACCGAACGTCACCTGCGGCTCATCAACCGTCTGACCACCCTGATCGACGACGCCGCGACACGCCCGACCGCCATGTGAGGCAAACAACGAAATGGACCGAACCGGAAAGAAGTCCGCGCCGATTAGCCGGTTAG
>NZ_JAJJPG010000232.1:0-3187 GCF_032907665.1 Intrasporangium sp. | reverse complement strand
CGGTGTGGGGCCTGGTGCGCGGGCTCTGGAAGGAGGTGGCAGCCGTGGCGGTGTCCACTGCCGCGATCCCGCTGAGCCGGTGGCTGCAGGAGGCGGTCGACCGACCGGACCTTGGGGTGGCCGGTTACAGCCACAACACGTTCCCCTCGACCCACGCCACGGCCGCCTTCGTCGTCGTCACGGCCGTGGTCCTGCTCTGGCCCCGCAAGCCGGGGCGGCCTCCCCCACGGCCGATCATCGGCATCGGCGCGGCCGTGGCCCTGCTCGCGGCGGTCGGCAACGTGTCGTGGTGGGCGCACCGGCCCGTCGACGTCCTCGGATCCTTCGCACTGACGGAGGCGCTCGTGCTCGCGGTCCTTGCGCTCACGCGATGGAGTTTCGGGACTTCCGCCTCTGGTCCGACGCCGAGGAGGCCGACAACGTGACTCTGGAAGGCAACCCCTGGCGGAGGAGAAGACCCGCGATGTTCGCCGAATGGTTCTGGCGCAAGCAGATGGGCAAGGTCTACGAAGCCTTCGAGTCCATGGATGCCGAACGTCTCGCCCGCCTCTGGGCCGAGGATGCCGTGCTCGAGTTCCCCGCAGGCACCCCGATGGCGGGTCCGTGGCGCGGCAGAGCGGAGATCGAGGCGATCCTCCGCGCGATCTTCGCCCACAATGCCTCGATCTCGGTCACGCCGCACCGCGTCGCGGTCTACCACCCGTGGTCCCCGACAGGCAGCATGACCGTGTTTGCGGCGTGGACCTTCAACGAGGTCGGTCGGGATGGCCACACCTACCGTGGCGACGTCGTCAGCAGGTCGGAGATCCGCCACTGGAAGACCGTGCACACTCGTGACTGCTTCTCGAACGTGCCGGGCAACGCGGAGCACTACGCCACGATGGAGGTGCCACCCAGGCGCGCGCCCGCCGAGCACGTCCGGTGAGTGGAGCCACCACGTCAGGGACCGGGGGCCGCGACTTCGACCATCTCGACGACGCCCTGAGACGCCAGGTCCTCGACGACTGCACGAACCGCCCCCTCCACGTCGCCGTCCTCCGGCGAGCCGAACTCGTCGGTCAGGTGGGCACCCAGCCGGCTCAGCGGCATACCCTCTCTCGTCAGTCGCCGCACCGCGAGCCCCAGCGGTGACAGGCGCACGAGGCGCCCCGCTCCGCCGTCGTTGAGCAGGACCACTCCCTCGCCGTCGACGACGAGCTCGTCGACGGCCTCGACGGCGCGCACGAGAGGATCGGTCACGGCAGCCTCCCGGTGATCTCGCCGAGGACGGGTCCGAGGTCGGCGGCCTCGGCGTAGCGCACGAGCCGGTACCCGCCTGTCGCCTCGCCGAGCTCGGCGAGCCGGTGCAGGGGACGCTCCAGTCGCGTCAGGGACGAGGTCTCGGGGGCGAGGGCGACGATGGCGTCCAGGGCGCCCAGCTCCTCGACGACCACGCCGTCGAGGGCGGCGTCACGGCGGAGGACGATGATCCCGGCCACCCACGGCTCGACCCGCGGGGAGACCAGGCCCAGCTCACTCGCAGGGAGCTCATCTTTGACACCTTGGTGCGGCGTTCGACGGATCGAGAGGGGCTTGGGATACGGCAGGATGCCGCGGTCGGCGGTGATCGCGACGGTCTCGTCGGTGAGGTAGGCGAGCGTGTGCCCGAACGTCCGGCTCAAGGTGGTCTTGCCCGTGCCGCCCGGCGCGACGAAGACCACCGCGGCGCCCGTGTCGGGGTGGCTGAGCGCGCCGGCGTGGAGCATGATCAGTCGGCCCGCCTGGGCGGCGATGAGCGCCTTGGTGATCGACTGGGTCGCCCGCATGAGCAGGCGCGCGTGTGCGTCGCCATTGGCGTCGACGAGCGGTTCCCCGAGCCGGTCGGCCAGCGACAAGGTGCCTGCGTCCACCTCGTCCGCCGCGAGCGCTCCCCCGGCGGACGGCTCGGCGCAGTGCTGCCACGCGTGCCGGAACCGCGCGACGAGGACAGGAGGCAGCCCGTCCAGGTCGACCGCGAGGCGGGCACCGAGCGCGTGGACCACGAACACGCGGTCCTCGACGGCTGGTGAGGTGAGCATCGTGCTGCAGCGTAACGACCCCGTGGCATCATCGTCGCCATGAGAGGTGGCAGCGGCCCTCGCCGGCCCCGCGTGGCCATCGCCCACGACTACCTCACCCAGCGCGGCGGTGCGGAGCGTGTCGTCCTCTCGATCCTGCGGGCCTTCCCCGAGGCCGTGGTCCACACGACCCTCTACGACCCCGACGGGACGTTCCCGGAGTTTCGGAGCGCTCGGATCGTGACATCCCCCCTCGACCGCATCACGCGGCTGCGACAGGACCACCGCGTGTCCCTCCCGCTGCTGCCCTGGGCCATTGCGCGGCTGCCGGTCGATGCCGACCTCGTCATCGCCTCGAGCTCGGGCTGGGCGCACGGGGTCCCGACCACCGGTCGGAAACTCGTCTACTGCCACGCCCCGGCCCGCTGGCTCTACCAGGCCGAGGCCTACCTCGGCCACGACCCACGCTCGTCCCTCAAGGGGCGGGCGCTGCTCGCCCTCTCCCCCGCCCTGCGAGCCTGGGACCGTCGCGCAGCTGCCACCGCGGACCGCTACCTGGTCAACTCCACCGTCGTGCGGGACCGCGTCAAGGCGGCCTACGGCATCGACGCGGACGTCGTTCCCCCGCCCTTCGGCATCGACCCCGAAGGTCCGAGCGAGCCCGTCTCCGAGCTGACCGACTGGGCGTCCGAGGGCTACCACCTGCTCGTCTCTCGACTGCTCCCCTACAAGAACGTCACCGAGGCCGTCCGGGCCTTCGACGGCCTTGACGAGCGGCTGGTCGTCGTCGGGCACGGCCCCCTGGAGGCGCGGCTGCGTGCCACGGCCCCGCCCAACGTGCGGATCGTGTCGGGCCTCCTCGATGCGCAGCTGCGCTGGGCCTACGCGCACGCCACCACCCTCGTCGCGCCGAGCCTCGAGGACTTCGGCCTGACGCCGCTCGAGGCGGGATCCTTCGGCCGGCCGACCCTGGCCCTGCGCGACGGGGGCTACCTCGACACCATCGCCCCCGGTGTGTCGGGCGACTTCTTCGACGCCCCGACGGCGCAGTCCATCCGTGCGGCCGTCCTCGCCCACCGCGACCACGCCTGGGATGCGGGCGCGATCCGCGCGCACGCCGACACCTTCTCCGAGGAACACTTCCACAGGCG
>NZ_JAJJPG010000231.1:1567-3213 GCF_032907665.1 Intrasporangium sp. | reverse complement strand
CCCCACACGCATCGCGACCTCGCACGCGCGACCTGGCCCAGCGGCATACGGCCTGAGGCTGCCGGTGCGCGGATGTCACACTTCGGCGACGCCCCGTGTCCACCCCCTGACGAGACAAAACCCACCCGCCACAGGAGGACACCATGGCGATCACCACGCCCGTCAACACGCCGACCGTCGCAACGGTCAAGCCCACGGTCGGCACCGCCCGCATCCCGCTCGACCACCCGAACAGTGTGTTCCTCCGGATCGCCCGCTGGTGGAGCACGCGGAAGTACGGCGCGATGCTCGAGCCGGCTCTCGCCGCGCTGCACAACCGCAAGGTGCTGACGACGATGTCGCTGCTGGAGCTGTCGGTCCCCCGGTGGTCGAGCCTTGACCCCGACCTGCGCGACCTCGCAGAAGGTGCCGTGAGTGCAGAGATCGGGTGCAGCTGGTGCATCGACTTCGGCTACTTCCTCTCCCGCAACCGGGGCATGGACCCGGCCAAGCTCGAGGCTCTCGCCGACTGGAGGGCCAGCGACGTGTACACGCCCCTCGAGCGGCAGGTGCTGGAGTACGCGGAGGCCATGACGAGCACGCCGCCCACCGTCACCGACGAGATGGTCGAGGGGTTGCGAGCATCGCTCTCTGACGAGCAGCTCGTCGAGCTGACTGCGATGATCGCGGTGGAGAACCTCCGATCCCGGACCAACGCAGCCCTGGGACTGACCAGCCAGGGCTTCAAAGCGCACTGCGAGGTGCCCAACCGATGACCGACGACCCCGCGGCAGCGGCCTTCGAGGAGCATCGTGGCCTGCTGCTGGGAGCGGCGTACCGGCTCCTCGGCGTCCACTCGGATGCCGAGGACGTCGTCCAGGAGACCTGGCTCCGGTGGAGTGCCGTGGACCCGGCGACGGTCAACGACACGCGTGCCTACCTGCTCACGATCACGTCACGGCTCGCGCTCAACCGGCTGCGCGAGCTCAAGGCACGCCGCGAGAGCTACGTCGGCCCGTGGCTGCCCGAGCCGGTCGCCACCGCGACGAGCGACGACCCGGCGAAGGCGGCCGAGCTCGCCGACGAGGTGTCGATGGCGATGCTCATCGTCCTCGAGTCGCTCACCCCGCTCGAGCGAGCCGCCTTCGTCCTGACCGATGTCTTCGGCATGGCATCGCCCGAGGTGGCCCACGCCCTCGGGCGGTCACCCGCCTCCGTGCGACAGCTCGTCTCGCGGGCCCGGTCCCACCTCGCCGCGCGTCCACCGCGTCAGGTCGTCGAGGAGAGCCGCCACCGGGCCGTCATCGAGAGGTTCCTGGCCGCCGCCGTCACGGGGGACGTCGAGGGGCTCATCGCGGTCCTGTCCCCCGACGTCACCCTCGTCACCGACGGAGGTGGCGTCCGGCGGGCGGCACTGCGCCCGATCCACTCTGTCGAGAAGGTGATCCGCTGGATCCTCGGCGTGCTCCGGAATCCCGAGACGGCGAACGTCGCCGCAGAGATCCGCACGCTCAACGGCGAGCCTGCCGTCGTGGCCCGCGGACCCGACGGCGTGCACTCCGTCTACTTCATGACGGTCGAGGACGGCCGGATCACCGACGTGCACGCGATCAGCAACCCGGAGAAGCTCGGCGCCGTGTGAGCTCGGCGCGGTCTGAGCTCGGCGC
>NZ_JAJJPG010000231.1:0-1467 GCF_032907665.1 Intrasporangium sp. | reverse complement strand
TGCGGGAACTCATCCGAGCGGGACTGGAAGGTGAGGATGCTCGGATTGAGGATCACGCCGTCCTGGACCTCGATGGCCCGCCGGATCGTCTCGTCTGCCGCCCAGGCGCCCGGCCCGGCGAGCACGGTCGGCAGGAACGGCAGCAGGGCCTCGCTGATCTCCCAGGTCGCGGAGTTCCACAAGTAGGAGGGGCTGTGGTCCACGGCGTAGTAGTGCACGTCGTTCCCCACGACGAACATCGGCTCCTCGAACGAGGTGGGCCGCGCCCAGCTGAACCCCATCGCCTCGTCGCACGAGACATCGATGACGAGCGACCCGGACAGTGCCGGGAGGTCGTCCTCATCGAGAAACATCATCGGCCGGTTGGGGTCCTGCAGGACACAGTTGACGACGATGTCGTGGGCGGCGAGGAAGCCGGCGAGTGGCTCGGGCCCTTCGTCGGTGAACACGTCGCCCCCGCGTCCGCCGGGCACGCCGTAGTCGAAGTGGACGATCCGCGCCGAGTGGATGGGGGCTGCGACGGCGGCCACCTCCCGGTGGGTCAGGACGTCCACCGGGTTGACGCCCAGCGCCGTCAGCGCAGTCACCGCGCCGCGGGCCGTGGCGCCGAACCCGATGACGGCCGCGCTCAGCCGGCGTCCGTAGTCACCGGTGGAGCCCACGAGCGAGAGGGCGTGCAGGACGGAGGCGTAGCCGGCGAGCTCGTTGTTCTTGTGCAGGACGTGCAGGTTGAAGGAGCCGTCCTTGTTCCAGTGGTTCATCGCCTCGAAGGCGATCAGCGTCAGGCGTCTGTCGATCGCGACCTGTGTGAGCTGTGCGTCCTGGACGCAGTGGGGCCAGCCCCACAGCACCTGTCCCTCTCGCATCTCGGCGAGGTCCTCGGCCATCGGCTTGGGTAGCAGGATCACGTCGCGTTCGGCGAGCAGCTGGTCGCGTGAGTGGATCCCTCCCACCAGCGGAGCGAGCTGCTCGTCGGACAGACCGAAGGGCTCCCCGTAGCCGGCCTCGACGTAGATCTGCTGCCGAAGGCCGGCATCGATGCGCTCGAGGTGCTGGGGATGGATCGGGAGGCGGCGCTCGTTCTCCTTCCGCGACCGGGAGAAGAGTCCGACGGTGAGGTGCTGCATGGGGGCCCCTTTGGTTTCGAACTGTCTAGCACAGGAAGGCCGGGACAGGGTCTCGAGACATGGGGCCCTCGACGTCCAGAGCCGTTGGGTGGGCGCCCTGCCCCTCGTCTCGGGACGGCGCCATGATCGCTCGGGGCGTCACGCAGGAGGCCCCCGGCACCGGGTGCCGGGGGCTTCGGCGCCTGGTGTCAGGACCCGTCCGCGGACTTGCGGGCGACGAGCAGGCCGAGCACGGCATACCCGATGAGCAGGTGCAGCGACCCGACGACGCGCGCAGCATCCGCGCCGAGCGCGCCCATGACCGGGATCGTCACGACGGCCCAGCTCTCGGCCACCATCG
>NZ_JAJJPG010000230.1:0-3224 GCF_032907665.1 Intrasporangium sp. | reverse complement strand
GCTCCAGCTGTTGGAGCTCGTGCCCACCGTGCTCGATGCGCCTCCCGGGACCGCCACGGAATCAGACTGAGCCCTGCCGCGCGCGGAAGGGCAAGGCCCCCGACGAATTCGTCGGGGGCCTTGTGCGTGACCGCAGTCACCGCATCCTGCTCGGGTCAGATGACCCTGACCTTCTCGGCCTGGGGACCCTTGGGGCCTTGAGTGACGTCGAACTCGACCTTCTGGCCCTCCTGCAGCTCGCGGTACCCGCCGCTGTCGATGGCCGAGTAGTGAACGAAGACGTCGGCGCCGCCGCCGTCCTGCTCGATGAAGCCGAAGCCCTTTTCGCTGTTGAACCACTTCACGGTGCCTGTTGCCACTGGTATTGCCTCTTCTTGTAATCGAGTTCTCCCGTGTGGAGAGCTCATGGCCGCCGAAGGCCACAACCAAGGCGACAAAGCGAACCTTCGTGCGCGGCGACTCAGTCATGCTGAGCTGTGCTACGCGGACTGCAACGGCAACATGAGTGACGCTATCAGCCCCTGATGTCCTCGGCTCCCCCAAAGGCGAGTCGGTTCACGAAGACACGCCTTCGATGACCAGCGACGGTGGGCCCAGGCCGGGGCACCCGTCCGGGACGGGCTCGGCGTGGACGCCGAGGTGAGGCCCGGAGGCTACGACGCCGCGATCTTCCTCAGGAGGTCGGCTGACGCCTCGTCGGCCGGGAAGAACGTCTCGATCACCAGCTCGGCCACGGTCACGTCAAGCGGGGTGCCGAAGGTCGCGACCGTGCTGAGCATCGCCAGCTCGGTGGCGTCGTCGGTGCGCAGGCGCAGGGGGACGACCACCTCCCCCGGACCATGCATCTCCTCCTCCGGCTGGTCGCAGGGGTAGCTCTCGAGCTCGCTCAGCAGGTCGGCGAGCTCCGGGTCGGCCGTCAGTGCCACCTGGCGCCTGAGTCGAGCGAGCAGGTGCCCGCGCCACTCGCCGAGGTTGACGATGCGCGGCGCCACGCCTTGCGGGTGGAGGCTGACTCGCAGCACGTTGACCGGCGGCGCGAGGAGGTGGTCGGCGACGCCCTCCAGGAGGGTGTAGAGGCTGTCGTTGGCCTCGACGAGGTTCCACCACCGGTCGACGACGAGGGCGGGATAGGGTGCGTGGCCGGCAAGCAGCTGTCGCAGGGCCTCGCGGATCGCCATCATCTGCGGGGAGTGCAGCGAGCTCTCCGGGTAGACGGGCGCGTAGCCGGCGGACAGCAGCAGCTGGTTGCGGTCTCGCAGCGGGACGTCGAGGTGTTCGGCGATGGTGAGCAGCATCGTCCGACTCGGGGTGGAACGCCCGGTCTCGATGAAGCTCAGGTGCCGGGTCGACACATTGATCTCCGAGGCCAGGTCGAGCTGGCTGAGGTGGCGCCGAACGCGCCAGGAACGCACGAGGCCCCCACAGGTCGGCGGTGCCGTGGTCATGGTCCTCGACGGTATCCGACGGACCTCCGGGGCCCCATTACCCGCGAGGTAATCGACACCATTCCCCACCGCGTCAACGATGGGTGCGTCAATCCGAACCAGGAGGAGATCGATGCGTGATATCCGTACCTCACTGCGACTCGATGCCGTGGCGTCGGGCGCCTTGGGAGCTCTGCTCATCGTGCTGTCGGGAGTGCTCGACGATCCGCTGGGGCTGCCGACGGCGCTGTCGATCGTCGTCGGAGCACTGCTGCTCGTCTGGGCCGGCTTCGTCGCCTGGGTGGCCGGGCGCGTGTCCGCCCGTCTGGTGCAGGAGGTGGCCCTGCTGAACCTCGGCTACGTCGTCCTCAGCGTCGTGTTCGCCTTCAGCGGGTGGGTCGCCCTCACCGGGATGGGCGTCGCGTTCGTCCTGGTCCAGGCGGGCGCGGTTCTCGGACTCACCGCTCTCCAGGGCGGGGGGCTGCGCGACCTCCGGTCAGCCTCCCCCGCCGTGACCGCCTGACGACCACCGCCTTCCGACCGAGTGCAGCCTCGCACCTCGAACCGAGAGGAGCAGCCATGGACACGCGTGCCACCGTCGAGGACCTCCTCGCCCGCATCGGCACGGGAGATCCCGAAGAGATCGCCGCGATCTACGCCGAGCAGGTGGACTGGCAGCTCGACTGGCCGGAGGAGGAACTCGGCGGAGACGTGCCCTGGATCCGCCGCCGCGCCACCCGTGCGGACGTCGCCGAGCACTACCGTGCGCTCGGGGCGCACCATGATGCGTCCCGCGCGCACGCCGAGGTCGACCAGATCCTCGTCGACGGAGGGGAGGCGGTCATCACCGGCACCATCGTCAACACCGTCTCTCACACGGGCAAGAGGTACCGGTCACACTTCGCGCTGCACGTGACCGTCGAGCACGGCCTGGTGGCCCGGCACCACGTCTACGAGGACAGCCTGTCGGTCCATCGCGCGTGGCACGGTCACTGAGGACGCCCCCGGTGTGGGTGGGTCAGCCACCCGCGCCGGCTTCTCGGTCCGGTCAGATCGACGCGCCTCAACCGACGTGGAGGACCCGGAACCGATCGGGCGACTCAGGGTCACGATCCACGACCTGGATCGGAGGCCACACCCACTGCCACACGCTGTCGTCCGGCTCGCGCGAGAACTGGATTCGCCCACGGGTGCCGTCGACGACGAGGCCGGGCCAGGCTGCCGCGATCCGCGCCGGGTCGGCGCCGTGCGCGCGAAGCGCTTCCGCGATGACGGCGATCGTGTCATAGCCCTCGAAGGCGACAAAGGAGGGCGGGGCGCCCAGCCGCTCGCGGAGGGCCGTCTCGACGTGCGCACCGAGGGGACTGAGCCGCTCGGGCAGGTAGCGCAGGAACGGGATCCCGGCGCCGTCGTCGCCCAGCGCTGTCAGCCATCCGGCGAGCTCCGGCTGCCCGGCCGGGGCCCCGATGAGGATCTCGTCGAGCCGCCGGTCGCGGCGGACGGACCTGACGATCGACAGTGCCGGCTCCGGGTAGCCGACGAGGAGCAGGAGTGCCGTCGCGCGGCTCGCGAGGAGCCGATCGCCCACCTCGGCGGGGGACAGCGCGGCCAGGTCGAGCTCGACCACGGAGCCACCGCGTGGACCCAGGTGCTCCCGCAGGATGCGGACCCCTGATGCCCAGTACACGCTTGACTCGGCGGCTACCGCCACTCGACGAACGCCCGCGGCGAGGAGGAAGTCAGCGTAGATCCGCCAACCGTGCGACTGCGCCGGCGCGATCCGCGCCACGCGATCCGTCG
>NZ_JAJJPG010000229.1:0-3230 GCF_032907665.1 Intrasporangium sp. | reverse complement strand
TCAAGGACGGGAACGCCACCCCCGAGGAGGAGGTCAAGGTCGCCCGGATCGCGGCACTCATCCTCGGTGCGGTCGCCATCATCGGTGGCATCTTCGCCATGGGCCAGAACATCGCCTTCCTCGTCGCCCTCGCCTTCGCCATCGCGGCGAGCGCGAACCTGCCGACGATCCTCTACTCGCTCTTCTGGAAGCGGTTCAACACCCGGGGTGCGCTGTGGTCGATCTACGGCGGCCTGATCAGCGCGATCACGCTCATCGTGTTCTCGCCGGTCGTGTCGGGCAAGGCGGTCGACCCGGTGACGGGCAAGAGCCCGTCGATGCTCCAGGGCGTCGACTTCCACCTCTTCCCGCTCGACAACCCGGGCATCGTCTCCATCCCGCTGGGGTTCATCCTCGGTTACATCGGGACGGTGACGAGCAAGGAGTACAACGCCGCGAAGTACGCCGAGATGGAGGTTCGCTCCCTCACCGGCCACGGCGCCGAGGTGGCCACCCACCACTGAGCGCGGTTGCGCTCCGACTCAGCCCAGCGGCATACGGCATGGTCCGTATGCCGCTGGGCTGAGTCACGTCGGCGGCGCGCCCGGGTGCCGGCCACCGAGGAAGGGCGCTCGTGTCGAGGCTCGTCAGAGGATGACGAGGTCGTCGCGGTGGATGACCTCGCGCTCGTAGGTCGGGCCGAGCGCCTTCGCCAGCTCTCTCGTGGAGCGGCCGAGGAGGGTGGGCAGCTCGCCGGAGGCGTAGTTGACGAGTCCCCGGGCGACCGGGGTCCCGTCCGGGGCGCAGACGTCGACCGGGTCCCCGTCGTGGAAGACGCCCTCGACCGCGGTGATCCCGGCTGGCAGGAGGGACTTCTTGTGGTGGGTGAGGGCCCGGACCGCGCCGTCGTCGACGATGAGGCGCCCCCGGGCCGAGGTGGCGTGCTCGAGCCACAGTCGCCGCGAGCGACCCCGGCGCCCGATGGGCAGGAAGACGGTGCCGACGTCCTCCCCGCCGAGTACGGCGATGACGCGATCGGCTGCGGTGATCGAGGTCGTGACGCCGGCGGCGGTGGCGATCCGGGCGGCCTCGATCTTCGTGGCCATCCCGCCGGTGCCGACCTTCGAACGGCTGCGGCCGATCTCGACGTCGGCAAGGTCCTCCGGCCCCTTGACCAGCGGGATGCGCTGGGCGCCGGGACGATGCGGCGGTCCGTCGTAGAGCGCGTCGACGTCGGACAGCAGGACGAGCGCATCCGCGTCGATGAGGTGGGCGACGAGCGCCGCGAGCCGGTCGTTGTCGCCGAAGCGGATCTCGCTCGTCGCGACGGTGTCGTTCTCGTTGACGATGGGCATCACGCGCAGGTCGAGCAGGCGCTCGAGGGTGCGGCGGGCATTGGCGTAGTGGGTGCGGCGGGTCACGTCGTCCTCGGTGAGCAGCACCTGTCCGACGGTGATCTCGTGTGCCGCGAACGCGTGCGTGTAGGCCGCGAGCAGGGCACCCTGGCCGACGCTCGCCGCAGCCTGCTGCGTCGCGAGGTCGCGGGGGCGCGCTGCGAGCCCCAGGGGATGGATCCCGGCGGCGATGGCCCCGGAGCTGACGAGGACGATCTGCGCGCCCTGCGCGTGCTTGTGTGCCAGGGCGTTGACGAGGGCGAAGAGCCGCGCGTGGTCGATCCCGCCGTCCGTGCCGGTCAGCGAGCTCGAGCCAACCTTGACGACGAGACGGCGCGCGCTGCTGATGACCGATCGGGGCACGTGGCCAGCCTAGTGACGCCCCGGAGTGCGAGCGCCGCCCGACCACATCGCGGCGCCCGTCGGAACACCGTCGGCTGAGGGGAGGTCTTGCGCCTACGCTAGATCCATGTCCCAGACCATCGACCCCGCGGTCGTCGCCCAGGTGGGCGAGCTCGCCGACCGCGCCCGCATCGCCTCCCGGCGCCTGGCCCTGCTGAGCCGTGCGGAGAAGGACGCCGCCCTCCACGCCCTCGCCGACGCCCTCGTCGCGGCCACGCCGCAGATCCTCCAAGCCAACGCCCAGGACCTCGAGCGAGGCCGCTCCACCGGCATGAGCGAGGCCCTCCAGGACCGCCTGCGGCTCGACGAGCAGCGCATCGCCGCCTCTGCGCAGGGTCTGCGCGACATCGCTGCCCTGCCCGACCCCGTCGGCGAGATCGTCAGGGGCTCGACCCTGGCCAACGGCCTGCAGATCCGTCAGGTCCGGGTGCCCATGGGCGTCATCGGCATGATCTACGAGGCCCGACCCAACGTCACCGTCGACGCCGCCGGGCTCGGCCTCAAGTCGGGCAACGCCGTCCTGCTCCGTGGCGGGTCCGCGGCCGCAGCGACCAACTGGGCCACCGTCGTCGCCTTGCGCCTGGCGCTCGCCGCGCAGGGACTGCCCGAGGACGCCGTCACCCTGCTGGGCGAGGGCGGCCGCGACGCCGCCCGTGCGCTGATGACGGCCCGCGGCCGGGTCGACCTCGTCATCCCGCGAGGGGGAGCCGACCTCATCCAGACCGTCGTTCGCGAGTCCACCGTGCCCGTCATCGAGACCGGCGTCGGCGTCTGCCACGTCTACGTCGACAAGGCAGCCGACCTCGACAAGGCCGAGCGGATCACCGTCAACGCCAAGACCCACCGGCCGAGCGTCTGCAACGCGGCCGAGTCCCTCCTCGTCCACCGTGACGTCGCGGCCGACTTCCTGCCCAAGGTCATCGCTGACCTCGCGGGCGCAGGCGTGAAGCTGCACGTCGCGCCCGAGGTCAGGGACTACGCGGAGGCGGCGGGAGCGGCATACGAGATGGCGAGTGACGAGGACTTCGGCACGGAGTGGCTCGCCCTCGAGATGAACGTCGACGTCGTCGACGACCTCGACGAGGCCATGGACCGCATTCGGCGCTACGGCTCCGGGCACACGGAGGCCATCGTCACGGAGGACCGCGCCGCCGCTCGCCGGTTCACCTCGGAGGTCGACGCCGCCGCCGTGATGGTCAACGCGAGCACCCGATTCACGGATGGTGGTGAGTTCGGCTTCGGCGCCGAGATCGGCATCTCGACGCAGAAGCTGCACGCGAGGGGGCCGATGGCCCTGCCCGAGCTGACGACGACCAAGTGGATCGTCGAGGGCGACGGCCAGGTGCGCTGAAGCCCGCCGAACCCGCCGACTCTGGCGGTCCTCGCCGCGCCGACCCGCGGACCGTGTCGGTGAACGTCTCGCAGGACTGGCATGATGCGCGCCATGGAGGGCAC
>NZ_JAJJPG010000228.1:0-3275 GCF_032907665.1 Intrasporangium sp. | reverse complement strand
GCTGAGCCGGCATCCAGCCCGCTGCGGCCTCCCAGCCCTGCCGCAGCCCCCGGGCTCAGACGTCGGTGACGCCGAGCAGCTGCCGGACCTCGCCCGCCGTGATCACCGATCCCGTGACGATGACTCCGCCCCCGAGGCCGTCCTCCTCGGCGAGCGTGATGGCACGGTCGAGGGCCTCCGGCAGGTCGGGCTCCACCGTGACGCGCGACTCGCCGAAGATCTCGACGGCGAGCGCCCCGAGCCTCGCCGCGGGCATCGCGCGCGGTGACGAGCTGCGCGAGACGACGACGTGGTCGAGCCTGGGCTCGAGGGCCTCGAGGATCGCTGCGGCGTCCTTGTCGGTCACGATGCCGACAAGACCGACGAGGCGCGTGAAGGTGAAGGCCTCGTCGAGGGCGGCGACGAGGGAGCGGGCTCCGTGCGGGTTGTGGGCGGCATCGACGAGCACCGTGGGCGATCGCCGCACGACCTCGAGGCGACCCGGTGAGGTCATCCGGGACACGGCTGCAGCGAGCACGCCCTGATCGAGGGCCTGCGCGCCCCCGCCCACGAGGCTCTCGACAGCCGCGATCGCGGTGGCGAGGTTGCTCGCCTGGTGGGCGCCGTGCAGGGGCAGGAACAGGTCGGGGTACTCGCCGGCGAGGCCGCGGATGCTCACCTGCTGCCCACCGAGGGCCACGTCGCGCGCGAGCACGCCGAAGCTGTCGCCCTCGACTCGCAGGTCGGACCCGACCTCCTCCGCCCGCCCTGCGAGCACGGCCGCGACGTCGGGATCCTGGACCGCCGACACGGTCACCGACCCGGCCTTGATGATGCCGCTCTTCTCGTGGGCGATGTCGACGATGTCGTCGCCGAGGAGGTGGGTGTGGTCGAGATCGATCGGCGTGATGACGGCCACCGTGCCGTCGGCGACGTTGGTGGCGTCCCAGGAGCCGCCCAGACCCACCTCGACGATCGCGACGTCGACCGGCGCATCCGCGAACGCCGCGAACGCGATCGCGACGAGGACCTCGAAGAAGTTCATCCGCCGCCCCCCCGACTCGAGGGACCTGGCGTCGACGATCTCGATCAGCGGCGCCATCTCGTCATGGGCCGAGATGAACTTCGCCCGGGGAATCGGCTTGCCCGACAGCGTGATCCGCTCCCGGAGGTCATGAAGGTGGGGCGATGTGAACCGTCCGGTGGCCAGACCGGTCTCCCGCAGGATCGAGTCGATCATCCGGCTCGTCGACGTCTTGCCGTTGGTGCCGGTGAGGTGGATGACGGGATAGGCGCGCTGGGGGTCGCCCGCGAGCTCCATCACCGCGGCGATGCGCTCGAGAGAGGGGCCGATGTCGTTCTCCGGGGCCCGAGCGAGGATCGCCTCCTCGATCTCGCGCATCCGCTTCATCTCCTCGAGGTTGCGGGCCGCCTCCTGGGCAGCTGCGTCCGGCCGTCCGGTCACGAGGTTCCCTCGACCGAGGCAGCAGGGCCGGCAGAGCCGGCATGATCGGCAGGACCCGCATCGTCTCCTGAGGCGAGCTCGCGGACCATCCAGATCGTGTCGGGCAGGCCGGAGCCGGAGGGCTCCCGGTGGCTCTCGTGGAAGCGATGGGCGCGGTGGAAACGCTCGGCGTAGGCGTTCCCCTCGGGGTAGGCCACCGTGATCCGGGTGTGGCCGAGCTCGACGGCCCGCTCGACGACCGCGTCCATGAGCCGGGAGCCGATGCCCCTGCCGTGGTGCTCGTGGAGGACGTAGAGCTTCCACAGCACGAAACCGTCGTCCTGCGTGCCGAAGGCGGCCATCCCCACCACCTCCCCGTCGAGCTCGGCGACGAGGGTGCGGCCCTGGCGGATCGAGGCCGCGACCACGTCGCTGGTCCACCACTTGGCCAGTCCCATGGCGACGTAGTCCATCCCGGCGATGGGCTCGTGGATCACCGGCCAGGTGCGGTGGCCGATGCTGAGGACCGCATCGAGGTCGTTGCCCTCGGCGGTGCGCACGACGAGGTTGCCGGCCGGCCGGCCCGTGGAGGGACTCGACGTCATTCTGGACTCCATCTCAGTCATGCCTTCGCCACCAGGACGGTTGCCTTGTAGCCCTCGCCGACCGACACCTCGGTGCCGACACCGTCGGCGAGCTGGTGGTCCGGCCCGGCGGACGAGAACTGCGTGGCCAGGGTCTCGGCGACGAGCAGGTCTCGGTGGGTGACCGTGGCCTCGAAGACCTCGGGGCTGCCCTGGATCGTCAGGCTGATGCGGTCGCTGACGTGCAGGCCGGCATCGCGCCGGGCCTGCTGGACGGCGCGGACGAGGTCGCGGGCGACGCCCTCGGTGGCGAGCTCGGGCGTGACGTCGGTGTCGAGCATGATGAAGCCGCCGCCGGGCAGCATCGCCGTGGCGCCCGCGGATGCCCCATCGCCGGGCTCGGTGACGACGGCCTCGATCGAGTACTCGCCCTCGACGAGCTCGAGTCCGCCGGAGGTCACGGCGCCGTCCGGGGACACCGACCAGTCACCCGTCTTGCTGCCCTTGATGGCCGCCTGGACGTCCCGGCCGAGGCGCGGGCCCGCGGCGCGGGCGTTGACGGTCAGGCGCTGCTCGACGCCGTAGTCGGCCTCACTGGCCGTGGTGAGGTCGACGAGGTCGAGGTCCTTGACGTTGAGCTCGTCCATGATGATCCCGCGGAACGGTTCGAGCGACGCGGCCTCGGGAACGACCACCGAGAGGCTGCTCAACGGCAGGCGCGCGCGGAGGCCCTTGGCCTTGCGCAGGCTGGATCCGACCGAGCACACGTCACGGGCCCGGTCCATCGCCACGACGAGCGCGTGGTCGGCAGGGAACTCGTCGGCCGCGGGGTAGTCGGTGAGGTGCACCGAGCGCTCGCCCGTGAGGCCGCGCCAGATCTCCTCCGTCATGAGCGGCAGGAGCGGCGCCACGGCGCGGGTGACCGTCTCGAGCGCGGTCCACAGGGTGTCGAAGGCCGCGAGGGACTCCTCCGACTCACCGCCCCAGAAGCGGTCCCGCGAGCGGCGGATGTACCAGTTCGTCAGCACGTCGACGAAGGTCCGCATGGTGTCGCACGCGGCCGCGATCTCGTAGCGGTCCAGCTGGTCCTGCATCGTCTCGACGAACTCGCGCAGCTTGGCCATGAGGTACCGGTCGAGGACGTCGGTGGAGTCGGTGCGCCGCTGGGCGGCATACCCCTCCCCTCCTCGGGCGGTGTTGGCGTAGAGCGCGAAGAACGACCACGCGTTCCACAGCGGGATCATCACCTGGCGCACGCCGTCGCGGAT
>NZ_JAJJPG010000227.1:0-3390 GCF_032907665.1 Intrasporangium sp. | reverse complement strand
CCCCCGGCTCGTAGAAGTCGAGGTGGCCGGTGAAGCCGAAGCGGTCGCGCAGCGGGGCGGGCAAGAGCCCCGCCCGCGTCGTCGCGCCGACCACGGTGAAGGGCGGCAGCTCCAGCGGGATGGCCGTGGCACCGGGACCCTTGCCGATGATGACGTCGACGCGGAAGTCCTCCATCGCGAGGTAGAGCATCTCCTCGGCGGCCCGCGACATCCGATGGATCTCGTCGAGGAAGAGGACCTCACCCTCGGCGAGCGACGAGAGCACCGAGGCGAGGTCTCCCGCGTGCTGGATGGCCGGGCCGGACGTGATGCGGATCGGTTGCTCGAGCTCGCTCGCGACGATGAGCGCCAGGGTGGTCTTGCCCAGGCCCGGCGGGCCCGAGAGGAGCACGTGGTCCGGCGGGGTGCCCCGGCGCTTCGCGGCCTTGAGGACGAGCCCGAGCTGGTCTCGCACCCGGGTCTGCCCGGGGAAGTCGTCGAGCCGCCTCGGGCGCAGCGCTGCCTCGACCTGGCGCTCGTCGGCGTCGCTGCCGCCGTCGACGATCCGTGCGGTTGCGTCGTAGGACTGGTCCCAGGCCTGCTCGTCCACGGTCACCGGCCCAGCTCCTGCAGGGCTGCGCGGAGCATGGCCGACACGCTGGCACCGTCAGCGGCCTGCGGCGCGACCCGGTCGAGGGCGTCGTCGGCCTGCCGAACGGTCCAGCCGAGGCCGACGAGCGCCTCGCGGACCTGCTCTCGCCACAGCTCCCCCGTCGTCCGTTGGGCCACGAGCACGGGCTCGTCGTCGGAGCCGCCGAGGACGCCGAGCTTGTCGCGCAGCTCGAGGACGAGCCGCTCGGCGCCCTTCCTGCCGATGCCGGGGACCTTCGTCAGTGCCGCGATGTCGCCGCCTCCGAGGGCCCGACGCACGGAGATCGGGTCATGGACGGCGAGCAGGGCGAGGGCGAGGCGGGGTCCCACGCCGGAGACGGTCTGGACCGTCTCGAAGACGTGCTTCTCGTCCTCCGTCGCGAAGCCGTAGAGGGTCAGCGAGTCCTCGCGCACGACGAGCGTGGTCGCGAGGTCGGCCGTCTGGCCCACGCGGACGGACGCGGCGGTGGCCGGCGTCGTGTGGACGAGCATGCCGACACCGCCGACGCCGAGGACGAGGGAGTCGAGGCCCGCCTTGAGAACGGTTCCGGACAGGGAGGCGATCATCTGCGTGGTGCTCCAGCGGTCGGGGTCTGTCGGGGTCTGGCCGCGGTGGCGCGGCGGGTCAGAGCAACCGCGGCATGCGCCTCAGCGGCCTCGGCGAAGCGGCTCTGGGTGCCTCCGCGCCACACGTGGCAGATGGCCAACGCCAGAGCGTCGGCGGCATCGGCGGGTCGCGGGGAGCTCTCGAGGCCGAGCAGACGGGTGACCATGGTGGTCACCTGGCGCTTGTCGGCGCGTCCGCTGCCACTCACTGCCGCCTTGACCTCGGTCGGTGTGTGCAGGGTGACGGGCAGGCCGCGACGCTCGGCGAGCATCATGACGATGCCCGTGCACTGGGCCGTGCCCATGACGGTCGAGACGTTGGTGTCGGCGAAGACGCGCTCGATCGCGACCGCCTCTGGCTGGTGCCGCTCGAACCAGGCCCGGAGCTCGTCCTCGAGGGCCACGAGCCGCTTGGGTGTCGGGTCGGTCGACGGTGTGCGGATCACGCCGACGCCGACCAGGGACAGCTGCCGGCCGGGTCGCCCGTCGACGACTCCCACGCCGCACCTCGTGAGTCCGGGGTCGACCGCGAGGACGCGCACGCCTCACCTCCAGACTTGATCTGCCACCGTGTGGAGCACCGACCGAACACCTGTTCGGCTCAACCGTAACGGCCCGGCCCACCGGAGTCGTGGAAGCCACGCCGCGCGGGGGTACCTTCCGGCGGGACCGAGCCCAGCGGCATACGGCCGGGTGGTCGTCAAACCCCGCAGCGTCACTCCTCGTCGAGCTGGGCGAGGACCTCGTCGGGGATGTCGCCGTTGGCGTAGACGTTCTGCACGTCGTCGCTGTCCTCGAGCGCCTCGATGACGCGGATCATCTTCTTCGCGCCGTCGAGGTCGAGCGGGACCTGGAGGTTGGGCACCCACGAGGCCTCGGCCGACTCGTAGTCGATGCCGGCGCCCTCGAGGGCCTGCCGCACCGCGACGAAGTCGGAGGCCTCCGAGACGATCTCCCACGTGTCGCCGTTGTCGTTGACCTCCTCGGCCCCGGCGTCGAGGACCACCTCGAGGATCTGCTCTTCTGACAGCTCGCCCGAGGTCGTCGTCTTGGGCACGATGACGACGCCCTTGCGGTCGAAGACGTAGGCCACCGACCCGGGGTCGGCGAGCTGCCCGCCGTTGCGGGTCAGCGCCGTGCGAACCTCGGCGGCAGCGCGGTTGCGGTTGTCGGTGAGGCACTCGATGAGGACGGCCACTCCACCTGGCGCGTAGCCCTCGTAGGTGATCGTCTGCCAGTCCGCGCCGCCCGCCTCGGCGCCCGACCCCCGCTTGACGGCTCGGTCGATGTTGTCGTTGGGGACCGAGGTCTTCTTGGCCTTCTGGATCGCGTCGTAGAGGGTGGGGTTGCCCGCCGGGTCGCCACCACCCTGCCGGGCCGCCACCTCGATGTTCTTGATGAGCTTGGCGAAGAGCTTCCCGCGCTTGGCGTCGATCGCCGCCTTCTTGTGCTTCGTCGTGGCCCATTTGGAGTGGCCGCTCATGCAGTTCCCTCACGTTCCGTTGGCTGATGCGGTCGCCGGCAGGTGTGCTCAGCGGTTGCGCTCGACGATCCTGACGAACTCGGCATGGATCCTGCGGTCGTCACCGACCTCGGGGTGGAAGGACGTCGCCATGAGGTTTCCCTGCCGAACCGCGACGATCCTACCGGCGGCAGCACCCTGCCCGACGCGCGCGAGGACCTCGACGCCCTCGCCGACCTCCTCGACCCACGGGGCCCGGATGAAGACGGCGTGCACCGTGCCCTCCAGCCCGACGTAGTCGAGGTCGGTCTCGAAGGAGTCCACCTGGCGTCCGAAGGCGTTGCGCCGCACCGTCATGTCGATGCCGCCCAAGGTCTCCTGGCCCGGACGGGCGTCGGCGATCCGGTCGGCGAGCATGATCATCCCCGCGCACGAGCCGTAGGCGGGCATGCCGTTGGCGATGCGCTTGCGCAGCGGCTCCTGCAGGTCGAAGGCGCGCACGAGCTTGTCCATCACGGTGGACTCGCCGCCCGGCACGACGAGCGCGTCGATCGTCTCGACCTCCTCGGGGCGTCGGACGGTGACGACGTGCGCGCCGAGGAGGGTGAGTGCGGCGGCGTGCTCTCGCACGTCGCCCTGGACGGCGAGGATGCCGATGCGGGGTGCAGCCATGAGATCGAGCGTATGCCGCC
>NZ_JAJJPG010000226.1:1617-3390 GCF_032907665.1 Intrasporangium sp. | reverse complement strand
GCCACGGTCTCGTCCTCGAAGGACTCGTGCGCCATGACGTGGCACCAGTGGCACGCGGCGTACCCCACCGACAGGAGCACGGGGACGTTGCGCTCGCGGGCCTCGGCGAACGCCGCTTCACCCCACTCCTGCCAGTGGACGGGATTGTCCCGGTGCTGGAGCAGGTAGGGGCTCGTGGCCTCGGCGAGTCGGTTGCTCATCCCTCCACCCTGCCACCCGCATGCGGTGGGGTGGGTGCCGCAGGTCAGTCGTTCATGGCCTTGATGATCATGACGGCCAGGCTCACTCGATCGCGACCGGCAGGGTCGAGAGCCGCGTCGACGGCGTTGTCGGCCTCGCGCACGATGGTCCAGGCGCGCGCCCGCCCCTCGTCGATGCCGGCGTGCTCGCAGATGATCTCCAGCCGTCGGCGGAGCGACCACCTGACCTGGGAGCCGGTGCCGAGCTCGTCTGGGCGGTTCCACAGCGCCGGAGCCACTTCGAAGGCGGGGTCTCCGGCCATGGGCTTCGGGTCGATCGCGAGCCACGGCGCACGGGCGGCGGCCAGGACGTTCGCGTAGTGCAGATCGGTGTGGAGGAGGCGCTCCTCCGCCGGTGGGCGGGTCACGAGCTCCCGGGCGAGCGCGGCCGCCTGGTCGAGGTAGCGCCGGGGAATCACGGGCGGTGCCACGCGCAGCTCGTCGGCCTGCCGGGCGGCGTAGTCGGCGAGCCGGGGGACGCGAGGGTGGGCCGGTCTGCGGAGCGTCGTGAGCAGGTCACCGATCACCGCACAGGCGTCGTCGACGGGACGTGTCGTGAGGTCCTCGGTGTCCAGACGCTCGAGCAGCAGCGCGAACCGCGCGGGGTCGGCCCGGAGGAGACGCACGGCGCCATGGCCGTTCCAGGTCTGCAGCGCGAGGGCCTCGGTCGCGGCCTCCGGGTGCGGCCAGGAGACCTTGAGGACGGCGTGAGGCGTGCTGCCGCCCGGGGCATGGTCCTCAACCGGGCTGCGGCCGGCCCCCACGAGCCGGACGGGGACCACGACGGAGCAGTGGCCGCTCATGCTGCGACCGACTGGCTCGAGCTCCCACTCGTCCAGGAGGCCTCGCAGGAGCCCCGGAAGGCCCTCCAGCCAGTCCACGCCGGAGACGTAGCCGTCGGCGGCGAAGCCTGCGATGTGATGGGCGAAGTGCAGCGGGATGAGGTCGATCACGGTGGCTGCTGCTCCGTTCCCGGGAAGGCGACCGGGTCGAGGCCCCACGGCACACCCGCGAGCTGGATCGCTGCGAGCCATCGGGCCACGTCGTCGAGCGACTCGGCCGTGGGCGCGGGGCCGAGCACCTCGCCCGTGGCTCCGAGCGCCCGGGCGAGCACCGAGTCCGCCAGTCTGCTTGCGCTGCGCTGGTCGGTGACGGGGAAGGGGAGCCTCCAGCCGCTCGCCGCATCGGCCCGGCCGACGAGCCGCTCCAGGGCGCGCAGGCGCTCGAGCGTGGCCAGCGCGCGTCGACGCTGCCCTCCGGAGGACTGCGCGGCGACGACCTCGAAGGCGTAGACGAGCGGCGACGTGAGCTCGGCGAGGCCGGGTCGCGCCGGTGTCGTCGTCGTGGGCTGGACGTCCGCACCGAGGAGACCCGCGAGCGTGTAGTGGGAGCCGTATGCCGCTGTCAGCAGTTCGCGCGTGCCCTCGGCCGCCTCCGCCGTGGCCGCCACATGCGCGGTGGGCAGGGCGGCGAGACGGTCGGCGAGGTCTGCGACGGACAGGTGCGTGGTGGACGTGGGGGTCGGTGTCGGTGC
>NZ_JAJJPG010000226.1:0-1517 GCF_032907665.1 Intrasporangium sp. | reverse complement strand
GGTCGGTGTCGGTGCTGTCGTCCCCGGCGCCGACCCGGTCGTGGCCGGTCGCGCCGTGATCTCATCGGTCGGCACGCCATCGTTCGTCAACCGGCCCACGAGCACCCGACGCTGCTCGGTGAGCACGCTCCGGGCGCTCTTCAGCCCCGCGGGCTTTGTCGCCCGCGGCCACGACCGGAGCAGCTCGTCGAGGTCGCGGACGACGGCGACGAGCAGCGCCTCGTCGGGCACGGCGCGGCGGGTGGGGACGGGCGGAGGCGGTTGGGGCAGGTCGAGCCGGAGACCGCAGCCGCTGAGGAGCCCGAGGGCCGCGGCAGCACCTCCGACGAGCAGGAGGCGACGCGGGGGAGTGAACCGTGGCTCGCGAACCCGTGACCCGCTCGTCCGGGTGTCGCCACTCATGCGTCAGATCCTGCCATGGGCCACCTGTCGGTCGCGCAGGCGAGGTCCTGCCTCGCGGGCCGACTGGACCCGCCCGGTCGGTCCGCTGTCGGTGGCGGGCGGTGTGCCCTGCGCACGGTTAGAGTAGGTTCACGCGGCGGCGTCCGAGAAGGGCGTGCGCCGAATTCGAGAAGAGCAGGAGGTGCTGGCGATGAGCACGGCCGACCAGGTCAGAGCCACCATCGAGCCCGCTCTCGCGCCGCTCGGACTCGTCATCGACGATGTCACGGTCGGCCCGGCCGGCAAGCGTCGGCTGGTCCGCGTCCTCGTCGACACGGACATCGCCGGCCTCGACCCGGCAGACACGTCGAGCCCGGTGCCACCCCTGTCCCTCGACGCCGTCGCGGATGCGACCCGCGCCGTGAGCGCCCGGCTCGACGACTCCGACGTCATGGGGAGCGGCCCCTATGTCCTCGAGGTCAGCTCGCCCGGAATCGGGCGGCCCCTGACGACGCGGGACCAGTTCCGCAGGCAGGTCGGCCGACTCGTCGAGGTCGTGCACTCCGAGGGCACGACCACCGGGCGGCTCACCGGCGTCGACGCCGACCGCCTCACCATCGAGGCCCCCGCTACGAAGAAGGTCGGGGCGCGCGTCGAGACCATCGGGCTGGACTCGGTCCGCACGGGCACGGTTCAGGTCGAGTTCACGCGGTCCGACGCCGCCGCAGCCGTTGACCCGGAGGCCGGCGGCGCCGGCCCGGAGGAGGAGAACTGATGGACATCGACCTTGCGGCCCTCCGTGCCCTCGAACGCGAGCGGGACATCAGTCTCGAGGTGCTCATCCCCGCGATCGAGCAGGCCCTCCTCGTCGCCTACCACCGCACCGAGGGCAGCCATCGCGTCGCCCGAGTCGAGCTCGACCGCAAGACGGGGCACGTCGTCGTCTGGGCGCGTGAGGAGGGCGAGCTCCTGCCGGCGGAGGAGGGCGAGCGGCCCCAACGCGGCGAGCCGGGGCCGGAGTTCGACGACACCCCCGAGGGCTTCGGTCGCATCGCGGCCTCGACGGCCCGGCAGGTCATCGTCCAGCGCCTGCGAGACCTCGAGGACGAGGCGATCCTCGGCGACTTCAAGGGCCG
>NZ_JAJJPG010000225.1:0-3410 GCF_032907665.1 Intrasporangium sp. | reverse complement strand
GGGGGACATGCGTCAGCGACCGCCCCCAGGGATAAGGGCGGTCGCTGTGTGGCGGGTCCGTCAGGGACGGACCGTGTGGGTCACCGCAGGATGCCGTTGCCGACCTTGCGGCCCCACCACTTGCCGAGCCCCCAGGTGTCGCCCGCGTAGGTGGCGGCGACGACGATCAGGGCCAGAGCCTCGACCCAGTGGGAGTCGGTGATGGGGTTGGTCGCACGCTCTGCGTACATCGGGAGCTGCGCCAGGTACATGAAGAAGAGGAGCAGTCCGCCGGTCCAGGCGGCGATCTTGAGGCCCGCGCCCGCGAGGAGCGCGACGCCGATGCCGAGCAGGCCGATCATGAACAGCCAGTCGGACCAGGGGCCTGCGATGTTGGCGAAGAACTGGCCGAACGGGTTGTCGCCCTCGGCGCCGCCCTTCATGAAGCCCTGGGCCGGCGTGCCGCCGTTGATCCAGGCGCGCTCGGAGGCCGTCGAGAAGCCGAGGCCGAAGAGCTTGTCGACGAACGCCCAGATGAAGGTCCATCCCATGACGATGCGGAGGACTGCGAGGAAGCGACGAGCCCAGGCGGAGCGAACGATCTCCTCCTGGAAGGTGACGATGCCGTCCGCGGGGTGCTTGGTGTCGACGTCGTGAACCCGGCTGACTTCGTTGTGGTGAATGGTGGCCATGGATCTCATCTCCAGCTGTGTAGGTGATCCGGCAGGGCCTGTGCTGTCGGTACTACAGAGTGTAGTAGTTGATCGGTCACCACTCGCAAGCCACAGCAGTGTGATCTACGAGTCATTGCCGATTCCGGCTCGCCTAGAGTTGACGGATGCCGCCGCTCGCGACCTACCAGGATTTCTGCATCGACGCCACGAATGCCCCTGCCCTCGCTGAGTTCTGGGCTCCCCTCCTCGGCTGGGAGGCCCACCCGCACGACGACGGCGACGCCTGCCTGCGTCACGGCGATCAGGTCATGGCCTGGGTCAACCAGGTCCCCGAGCCAGTCACGGTCAAGAACCGGTTGCACCTCGACATCAACGCCAGTTCCCTTGATCCAGCTCTCGATTCAGGCGCTGTCATCGTCGACGACACGCAGCCCTGGACCGTGCTGCGCGACCCCGACGGCCAGCTCTTCTGCGTCTTCGTCCGCGATGAGCCTCTCGAGCGGCGGCGACCCTTCGAGCTCGTGTGGGACGTCACCGGTGGCGTCGACGAGACCCGGAGCCTAGCCGACTGGTGGGCCCAGGTGCTCGGCGTGCAGGCGCAGCACCTACCGGAGGACAGCCTGCTCGAGGACGTGCCAGGCTCGCCCTTCGAGTGCTTCGTCTTCGGGGCCGTCCCCGAGCCCAAGACGACGAAGAACCGCATCCACATCGACGTGACGACCGATGACCTGCCCGGCCTCCTCTCGGCCGGCGCCCACCGACTCCGCGCCAAGGGTGACGGCGGAATCGAGTGGGACGTGCTGCAGGATCCCGCAGGCAACGAGTTCTGCGCGTTCACGCGCGACTGAGCCCAGCGGCATACGACCACGTCTCTGCGGGCCGCCCCGCCCGCGGACCGAATCGCTCAGCGCACCCCGGTGCTGATCATCCGGGGGACCTCGAACTCGCCCGGGTCCT
The DNA here is from genome assembly GCF_032907665.1 of Intrasporangium sp. Taxonomy (GTDB): domain Bacteria; phylum Actinomycetota; class Actinomycetes; order Actinomycetales; family Dermatophilaceae; genus Intrasporangium. The sequence goes on along the minus strand of NZ_JAJJPG010000225.1, from coordinate 1,800 downwards.
CCGCGAGGTCACGGATCAGCCCAGCGAGGGCGTCGACGGACCGCGACACGCCGCTGTAGGAGCCGTCGAGGCGGATCGGCCTGCAGAGGATGCGCGTGCCGGCGTTGCGGATGACGATCTCGTTCTCCGGCGCGCGGTCCGAGTTGCAGTGCACGAGAAGGCCGGTCGGCAGACCCATCGCCGACGTGTAGGCCACGAGGTTGAGGTAGTCGCGCGAGGCGAGGTAGCCGTCGGCCCCCATCGAGTAGGTCGCGTCGCCGACAAGGACGACCTCGTGCCCCCGCCGCACGATGAGATCCGGTGCCATGGTGAGCGCCCGGCCCTCGTCGAGCCACACGTCCTCGTCCGCCTCGATCCGCAGGTCGGGAGCGAGACGGTGGTCGAGCTCCTGGACGATCCAGCGGCGGAAGAGGTCGTCCATGTCGACCATGAGGCTGTGGGCCTGCTGGTCGCCCGCCTCGTGGCTCAGGGACATCGCCTGGAGGACGAGCCGCGAGAGACGCATCGCGTCGGCGTAGTGCTCGTTGAGCCGTGTGACCGGCACCGGCACCGCGTGCCTGGTCGCCGGCGTGTCGGCCACCCCGTCGAAGCGCCCGAGCACCCGCAACGCCTCACGCCGGACCTCCGGGGCGAGCTGCGGCCAGGAGAGCATCGCCTGGAGCGTGCAGCGGAAGAGCTGGTTCTCGGCGATGTCGGACGTGAAGTCGTCATAGCGGCACTGCGGCTCGGCCGCCGACCACGGACGCCGCGCGAACTCCTCGACGAGCAGACGCCCGCGGATGGTCCGCAGCTTCTCCTCGCGCCCGACGTAGCCGTGGACGAGACCACGCATCGTCGCCGCGTCGATGAGCCGGATCGCGAAGTGGGCGACCCCGTCGATGAGCTCGTCGGTGTCGGACCACGTCACCTGCTCGTGCTCGAACTGCTCGGGGCTCACCCCCGCACTGAGCATCGCGAAGAAGTTCGCGACCGACACCCGGGGCATCACCCGAACGACGAGCCCCGGCACGGCGAGGGCGCCGACCCAGCTCGTCGCGCCGATCGTCACGACGTCGGGATCGGCCGTCGCATGGATGATGAGCCGCTCGCCCGCCGCCGCGACGAGCGCAGCCCGCGTCTGCCGGTCGAGTCGGACGGGACCCGAGCGACCGTGCTCCGGGATCGGAGGGACCTCGATCGTCACTGCGCCGAGGTGGGCTGGACGCCGGCAGGGATGGCGAGGTCGAACTTGCCGTAACGGGCCCGGACGTTCTCCCAGCGGAACATCGCGAGCTCGTGCTCGCGGCCGTACAGCTGGTCCTCGATGAAGGGGTACACGTTGTAGTCCCAGATGCGCCGCAGGGTGGCCTCGTCGCCGTCGAGACCCGGGCGCATGAAGTACGAGTGGCCGATCTGCAGGTGCGGTCCCCGGAGGGCGCGCCGCAGGTCCTCGTTGACCCGGTCGACGAGGTCCGCGACCCAGACCGGCCCGTCGTGCGCCTCGAGCCAGCGGCGCAGCAGCCCCTCCATGGGGCCGTCGTGCGGCATGAACGGCACGAAGTCGAAGCGGCGGCGCAGCGCCGCGTCGACGAGGGCGATGGAGCGGTCGGCGGTGTTCATCGTGCCGATGAAGTAGAGGTTCGGCGGCAGCTCGAAGCCCTCGTCGGGACGGTAGGACGTCTTGACCGAGTGCGACCGGTACTCGAGGAGGAAGAGGAGCTCGCCGAAGACCCGCGGGAGGTTGGCCCGGTTGATCTCGTCGATGATCATGATGTGCGGCGTGAGCGGGTCCGCCTCGGCTGCCTCGGCGAGCAGGGCCAG
>NZ_JAJJPG010000224.1:0-3495 GCF_032907665.1 Intrasporangium sp. | reverse complement strand
TCCTGCCGCAGCCGCTGTGGACGGCAGGCCTGGCCTTCGCCACCATCGCCTTCGGATTGGGTCAGACCGTCGGGCCGTCACTGACCGGCTGGGTCTCCGACCGCACCGCGGACCTGGGCACGGGGCTGCTCCTGTCGGCTGCTCTCCTCGTCGTCGGAGCGGGTCTCGCCCTGGTCCAACGAGAGGGACCAGGGCGGCCGAGTGCTCGGGTTGCCTCCGACCGGCGCACCAGCTGAGTTGCCGACGTGGGGTGTAGTCACCGGGTGCTGATCGTCGGGATGTGAGCACGCCGTCGATGGTGTGGGCAGGCCTTGACCGTCCAAGCCTTCGGCACCACGCTACGCATCGGGCGGGCGGCGGCGGGCGGCTGGCGGGATGACGCCGGGCATCACCCATTGTGGGACGGGACGTCGTCGTCCTCGTCGAGGTCGAATCGCATCAGCTCCCGGCGAGACGAGATCCCGAGCTTCACGAACACCTTGCGCAGGTGGTAGTCGACCGTCCGCGGACTGATGAACAGCTGTGCGGCGACCTCCTTGCTCGTGCCGCCAGCGGCCACGAGGGTGCTGATCTGATGCTCTTGCGGAGTCAGCCGGGGCAGCGCTTCACCGGAGCGTGACACGCTCTCGCCCGTGGCACGCAGCTCCGTGCTCGCTCGTGCGGCCCACGGGTCGGCCTGCAGCTCCTCGAACAGCTCGCTCGCCGCCCGCAGATGCGGCCGTGCCTGAGCCCGCTGTCGACGTCTCCGCAGGTGCTCACCGAGCAGCAGCCTCGTCCTCGCCAGCTCGAACGGCGAGTCGGCACCAGTGAGCTCGGCGACCGCGCGCGCGAGGAGCCGCTCGGCCTCGTCGGGAGGGGCGAGGAGCGCTCGGGTCCGGTCGAGCAGGCCGCGGACCGCCGCGGTCGCTCCCGTGGCCTGGCCCAGGGCCTCCAGTCGTTCGAGGCCGACACGAGCCTTGTCGCGCTCGCCTGCTCGGCACGCGGCTTCGACGTAGTCGGGAAGGGTCGAGAAGACCACGGCAGGGTGGACGTTCTCGGTGAGCAAGCGGTCCAGGTGCAGCAGTGCCTGCTCGGCCCGGCCCAGACCGAGCTCGAGCAGACCCAACGCGGCGAGCGCCCGCGCGTGGGCGAAGGCGAGGCTGTGCTGCTGAGCCAGGTCAGCCACAGCCCTGGCCCGCGCCTCTGCCGCGTCCCGGTCCCCCCGCACGGCATCGACGGTCGCGAGAATGCTGAGGTGGACCGCCTGGTGTGGGACCTGTTCAGTGTCCTTGGCCAGTTCCAGACCCTCGACCGCACACTCTGCGGCCCGTTGGGGCGAGACGCCCAGCTCGATGATCGCGAGCATCTCCAGGGCGGTGGTGAGACTGCCCACCGCGGCAGACTCCCGGCAGCGCGTCACCGCAGCACGTGCGAGGTCCCGGCACACGGAGACCCGACCGAGGTAGGCCGCCGCCACCGCCGCGCTGACCAGGTCTGCGGGATCGTCGCTGCCTTCCAGACCGGTGATCGTCTCGCTGAGCAGTCGTGCGCCCTTGGGGAAGTCCTGGCGCAGCATCGCAGCCGCGCCCGCGGCAAGACAGGCCTGCGGGAGGTCACCAGATCGGCTGATCAGGGCCTCAGCGCGTGTGCCGGCGTCCACCACGCGTGCGAAGTCACCTGCCAACGAGGCCGCCCGCAGCGCATCCGCAAGAACTGCCGCAGCAAAGGGCGCATCGGTCGCGGCCTGGCTCTCTGCCGTCCTGACCAGGATCTCGTATCCCACGCGGACGTCTCCGGTCTGCGACTCCACCCGGCCCCTGAGGTAGCCGACTCTTCCGCCCACGGCGCCGCTGGGAGCCTGCAGCCGCTCGTCTGCGAGGAGCTGCTTGGTCAGTGAGACGTCGCCACCCGACCAGGCGGCTTCCGCACCATCGATGAGCCACGCCTCGCAGAGCTCAGGACGGGTGGTGAAGTAGGCCGCTCGCCGGAACGCCCTCGCGGCCTGGACCCTCGCGCCCCGATCGCGTGCTCGCTCGGCAAGCTGCGCCAGCGCGTTCGCCAGCTCCTCATCCGGAGGAGGGGTCGCGGTCGCTCGGTGCCAGAGGGCGCCGTCCGGGTCGCGAACGTGCAGCGCGTCCGCGAGGGCGAGGTGACTTCGCTCGCGCAGTCGCAGCGTCGAGCTGTTGTAGATGCCGGACCGAACGAGGGGGTGTGTGAATCGGAGCCCCGACGAGTGGACGCTGATCAGTCCTGCGTGCGCAGCCTCCTCGACGACTTCCGGCTCGAGGCCCCACGATCGGGCCACGGCCCCGAGCATGAGCACGTCGCCGGTGTCGTCGGTCGACGCGAGACACAGGAACTCCTGAGCCTGCGGCGACAGGATCGAGGCCCGCCTGGCGTAGGCCCGTTCGATGCGGCTCATCACGCTGGGCTCGTCACCGGATGGACTCGAGCCGAGGAGGCTCTCCCCCGACAGCTCCATCAGGGCCAGCGGGTTGCCCTGAGCCGCTTTCGCCACCGCGACTCTCGCTCGGCGATCGAGGTTCACGGTCAGGCCGTCGAGGACGTGCTCCACCGCGTCGGCGTCGAGTGGGGGGACGGGTATGAGACGCGCCCCCCGGGTCAGCTCTGCCGGTGGCGCTTCCTCACCGACGGCGTCGCGATGCGTCAGGAGCATGCAGAAGCGGTCCTGTCCCAACCTCCGCGAGGCGAACATCATGGCCTGGAGGGAGTCGCGATCGAGCCACTGGGCGTCGTCGACGAGGCACAGGACCGCCTGGTGGTCGGCGACCTCGGCCAGGAGTGAGACGAGGGCGGCGCCGATGAGGAAGCGGTTCGTCAACTGTGCGGCAGGAGTGGCCCCGAGAGCCGCCCGGAGTGCCTCGGCCTGGACCGCCGGGATGCTGCGGATGGACGAGGCGACGGGCCGGAGCAGCATGTGCAGCCCCGCGAACGGAAGGTGTGACTCCGGCTCGACCCCGAGGGCTTCGAGGACCGTCATGTCGCCGGCACGCTCGCGGGCATAACGCAGCAGCGCGGTCTTGCCGACTCCGGCTCCGCCGTGCAGGACGCCGACCTGCGCCTCGCCGCGGTCGGCAGCCGCGAGCATCTCGTCGATGAGATGGCACTCGACGCGGCGACCGTGGAGCATCCCCTCAGAGTAGAGCGACCGCCCGTCTCGACCCGAGTGGGTCGACCAGTCGTCGGCTGACGCCAGCCATGGCGTGGACTGCAGGCGCCCGGGGACGACCGTGCCTCCAGCGCTCGCGATCAGGCGAGGGGCTGGAGGTGAAGTGGGGTGGCCGCGAGGCCGGCCTGCTCGGCCAGTCGAGCCACGTGCTTGCGATGAGGGCCGAGCGGCTCGTGCCGCACGAGCTCCTGGAGCTTCAACAGGGCGTTGATGAGCATCTGCGGACGAGGTGGGCAGCCCGGGAGGTAGATGTCGACCGGGACGACATGGTCGATTCCCTGCACCACCGCGTAGTTGTTGAACATCCCGCCCGTGCTCGCGCACGC
>NZ_JAJJPG010000223.1:0-3645 GCF_032907665.1 Intrasporangium sp. | reverse complement strand
GGTCCCGTCAGGTGGATCCGGACATCGTCTCCTCTGCGCTCGACGGAGCGGACGGCCGTGGCGAACAGGTCGTCGAATTCCGCAAGGCGCAGGGGTCGCTCTGCGGTGGGCATCGTGCAGGCGTCGGTGGTCAGTAAGGTGTCCATGCCGACCACGGTAAACCCGTACCTAACTCCAGATTGCAAGCCGTTCGGTGCGCCCATTCTTTGCGGCCTCTCGTTTCCTGGGGCCCTCGCCGGAGCGCGGTGGAAGCGCCACGGCGGTCAGTTCGACCTCGAGGTGTCGACGCACGTGCTGGACCAGGGGTTGGTGCCAAGATGTTTGTGTGGCATCGGACTCGCGTATGGTCGCTCTCGGCTTCGGCAAGTTCGCGCGCGCGGACCGCATCTTCGCGCTCGAGCGAATCACCGGCGAGGAACGCGGTGATGGCCGCCGCACCCGGGTCTGGATCGACGGGGTGACGGAGCCATTGATCGCATCAAGGACCGAGGGCACCATCCTTCGTGACATGGGGCAGGAGGCCGCGGCCGCCGGGCCCGATGTCGACAAAGCGTTGGACCTTGCCGCGCGACTTGCCGCTGCAGCCGATGCGGGGCGGGTGGACCTCGGCGACCTGGGTCGTCGAGCGCGACGGCTGCTTGCCTCGACAACCGAGTCAGCGTCTGGGTAGGCCGGGCCGATCGAGGCCACGAGTCGCACGGCGCCGGCAAGCCGCACCGCCCCCGTCCCTGACCGGGACGGGTCGCCACGGAGGGGCCGGTTGCCACGGAGGGGCCGCCATGTGCTCCAACAGGCTCGCGGACGGCGCCGCACGGCCTCGGACGACCTCGGGACCGGCTACAGCCTCCGGCAGACGAGCTCGCCCTTCCCGATGGCCACGATCATGGCATCGACACGCTCGTCGGCCAGCGCCGCGTCGAGCATTGGCTGGAGGGTCTGCCGGTGGTTGATCGCGTTGTCCGCGACGAGGATTCCGCCCGAGACGAGTTTGGGGACAACCGCGTCATAGCACGTGCCATACACCTCCTTCTCGGCGTCGAGGAAGCAGAACCCCACCTCACCGCGCTCGTCAACATGGTCGAGGAAGTCCCCTTCGACGAGATGCACAACGTCGTCGACGCCCGCGAGCGAGAACGTCTCGCGGGCCATCTCGGCCTTCTCCGGTAGCACCTCGAAGGTCGTCACCCGCCTTCCGGTAGCCCGCGCCGCGAGGGCGAGCCACAGCGTCGAATACCCCGCGCTGGTGCCCACCTCCACCATCAGACCATCAGGGGCGGCCGCCGCCCACAGCGCAATGAACCGCCCGGTCTCGGGAGGGATCTGGCGGAGGCGCGCGAGACGGGGGGTCCCGTCCTGGCGATCATGGGCATCGCGCTCCTCGAGCGCGGCCATTCGGGCAAGGACTTTCGGTGGAATCTGATGGAACATCAGGCACTCCTGGTCGGTCATGAGCGCGGCCCATCATGCCTTCAGGCCGTGCAGGGTCGTGTGGATCACGCTGTCCAGGAAGTCGTCGCCGAGCTCTCCTCCGGTCACCAGAGTGCGCAGGTAGAGCGGGGCGACGAGGTGCTCGACAGCTCGGCGGACGTCGACGTCCGGTGGCAGCTCGGCGCGGCGGATGGCGCGTTCGAACATGCTGGACGCATTCTGGAGGGCTCTGGTCCAGTAGTCGTCGCGCACCGCGCGCAGTTCGCTCGTCTCGTCCATGGTGACGGCCAGTCGGAGCAGGAGCGCGCCCTCCGGCTCACGCATGACCGCGGCGCTGGCCCGAAGGTAGGCTCGCAGGTCGCCCTGCAGGGTCCCGGTGTCGGGGATCGGGGCGAGGTTGCCCACGCCGGACAGGAGCGCATCGACGAGCAGACGATCGCGGCTGCCCCACCGGCGGTAGATCGAGCTGGGATGCACGTCGGCACGCTGCGCGACGTCGGTGATGCTGAACCCTGCGAGGCCTTCTCGCTTGGCCAGCTCGAAGGTGGCATCGAGGACGGCCCGGCGCACCTTGGCGCTGCGGCCACCTGGCCGTCGGCGGGGCCCGCGGCCCGAGGCCCCGCCCAGACCGGTGGGGCCGGCGGCGTCGTCGGCTGCGGTCATCGGCGGGTGTGGGTGGTCGCCGGGGCTGGTGTCCATGGGGCCATTGTGGCGCCGTCCAGAGCTTAAACGCAATTCATGTTGCTTTAGGCTACCGAGGCGCTCTAGCCTCTCCAACGCGACAGCCCTGCGACAGGAGATGGTGTGAAGGGATCGACGAGGACGTGGCTCGCTGTGGCCGGAGTGGCGACGGGGGCGTGTGCGGTGCTGCTCGGGGTGGGGAAGTCGGTGGTGCTGCCGCAGTTCCGGTTCCCCGCCCCGAGCGGGCCGTATGCGATCGGGACGGTGACCCAGCACTGGGTCGACCCCGCCCGGGCCGAGATACTCGGCCCCGCCGCGGGGCAACACCATCGCGAGGTGGTGGCGCAGTTCTGGTATCCGGCCGAGCCGTCCGCCGCGCAGCCGACGTCGTACCTGGCCGAACCGGACGCGGTCGTCCCGGCCCTCGCCGGCCTGTTCGGCATGCCGCAGGTCACCTTGCGACACCTGGGCGGCATCACGACCAACGCGGTCCAGGGCGCCACTGTCGCCGCTGGCGGGCACCGGTTCCCGGTGGTGCTGCTGCTCAGCGGCCTCGGCGGGTTCCGGCAGGCGACGACGTTCCTGGCGGAGGAGCTGGCCTCGCACGGTTACGTGGTCGTCGGCCTCGACCAGCCCTACACGGCGGCAGCGGTCGCCTTTCCCGACGGGCGGGTTGCGCGCCTGAGCTCGATCGAGCAGGTCCGGCCGCTGGTGCGACAGAGCTACCTGCCGGCAGCCACGCCCCCCGAGCTCGACGGCGTCCCCCTGGACCACGGGGTCGTCCCGTTCCTGAGTGCCGACGTCAGCTTCGCCCTCGACCAGCTCGAGCGGCTCAACCGCGCGCCCAGCCCCAGCCACCCCACCCCCAGTCCGAGCCATCCCACCCGCAGCGCAAGCCCGCGCCCACGCCCGGACGCGGTCCCCGTCGCCGGACGGCTGGACCTGGATCGGGTCGGTGTCGCCGGGGTCTCCCTCGGCGGGCTCGTCGTCGGCGAGGCCGTCCGCGAGGAGCCCCGGATCAAGGCCGCGCTGATGCTCGATGCGCCAGTGCCCGTGCGGACGAGCCGATCCAGTCTCGACGTCCCGTGCATGTGGCTCACCCGACCCCCGGAGGCCATGCGCCTCGAACGCGAGCGGGCCGGCGGGTGGAGCGAAGACGAGATCCAGGCCCACCACTCCACGATGCGCGCCACCTTCGAACGGCTCAACGCCCCCGGGTACTTCGTCCAGATCCCCGACATCTCGCACCTCGACTTCACCGACGCGCCGCTGTGGTCGCCGGCCCTCGGCTGGCTCGGCATGACTGGCCCGAAGGACGGCAGCTACGCCCACGCCGTGATCAACGACTACGCCCTCAGCTTCTTCCAGAAGTACCTCGACGGCGCGGACATCCCACTGCTCGACGGGCCCCCGAACGACCACCCCGAGGTGACCCTCGACGTGCACGTCGCCACAGCACCGCAGGAGGTGACCCCATGAGGATCCTCGTGCTCGGCGCCAGCGGCGTCGCCGGACGATCGCTCGTGCCGCACCTGC
>NZ_JAJJPG010000222.1:0-3647 GCF_032907665.1 Intrasporangium sp. | reverse complement strand
CCGGGCGAAGAGCACCCTTCGCGGTTCCTTGTCGCGCAGCTGGTCGGGTCGCTCGAGGCAGATCCGGGCGTAGTACCCGGCGTCACCCACGACCGAACCCAGCTCCGCCTGGGCCAGGTGGCACTCGCGCATGCGCTTGGACACGTCCGGAACCGCGGCGCTCGTCAGCTGCGTCGTCGTGCGAGCCACGAGCTCCTCGAGGTGCGGCGCGGTGAGCCTCGTCCCACGGCCTAGGGTCACATGAAGCTCCGCCGAGGCCATCCCGTAGCCGTAGCGACCGTAGATGGCCGGCTCACTGGCATGCAGCGCCGAGACGTGGGCGCCATCCTCCTTGCGCACGCGCTCGAAGTGGTCGCGGATCATCGCTGTGAGCACCCCCTTGCGGCGGTGGTCCGGATGGACGCCGACCCAGGTGAGGCCGGGACACGCCACCGATCTCGAGCTCCCTGCGGAGCCAGGGACGCTCAGCGTCAGCGTGAAGACGCCGTAGATGCCGGGGTAGCTGTCCGGGTCGGCCCCGTCCACCTCCGCCGCGAACCGTTGGCCGTCCGGTAGCCCGAGGAGCTGCTCGTCGGCACCCGCGTCGGGCACCTCGTCGAACCAGACAGTGTGGTCGGTGGCCACGAAACGATCGGCATCGGCGGCCGCGACGACACGAATGGGAGGCTCAGTCATGGCCTCAGCCAAGCCTGCCCGGAGCGGTGCTTCAACTGCGTTTCCGGGCCGGGCCCCGGCCGGAGCCCCGAGGTGGCCGAAGAGCCGGTCCACCCCTGGGCTGAAATGGCTTGAGCCTCACGCAGCGTGAGGTCCTACGTTCGCGATCATGGTTGGGGTCATCGCGCCGGAGCGCACGCTGGACCACGTCCGGCGGGCCCTGCGGGGACACGCACGTGGCCGTGCCGGCGTGGTGGTCGACGACATCGACAACATCCTGCAGGCGCACCGCGCGGGCGTGCGGATCAGTGCCGCCTTCTGCACGCCGTCGGAGGTGACTGCGGGCGAGACCCTCTCCCACGCCGGCCTGCCGGTCTCGACGGTGTCCGACGAGGTCGCCCGCCACCTCTTCGGGACGGAGCGGGCCTCGCGGGTGTTCGCCCTTGCCCACCCCGCGCGCCCCCGTCCCCTGAGGTCCCTCGGCGAAGACGAACGCGACCTCGTGATCCTCGACGGGGTCAGGCTGCTGGGGAACATCGGTGCGATCATCCGGACCACCGCCGCCCTGGGGGGCTCGGGCCTCGTGCTGCTCAACTCCGGCCTGACGAGCATCTACGACCGGCGGCTCATCCGGGCCAGCCGAGGCCTGGTCTTCCATCTCCCGACGGTGCTCTCGACGCCACGGGAGCTGCTGCGCTTCGGCGACGATCAGCAGCTCCCCCTCGTCGTCAGCGGCACCGGCGCCTCGACGGACGTCACCCACCTGGCGCGGCTGGCCGGCAGGGTGGGTCTCGTCTTCGGCGGCGAGCGCGACGGCTGCTCCCCACCGCTCGAGCGGACCGCCACGGCGCGAGTGAGCATCGGCATGACCAACCGGGTCGAGTCCCTCAATGTGTCGGTCGCGGCCGGGATCGTCCTCAACACCCGCTCCGCCCACAACCTTCGGCTTTGCGCCTGAGGAGTGGCCGCCGCCACGACGTCCACGCCACGGCCAGCGGGCTCGCGGCGCGTCCCGGGGCCGTGGTTGAGTGACACGGTGACGACTGGGGCGACCTCTCCCTCCTACGACGTGGTCGTGGTCGGCGGTGGGATGGCCGGCGTCTCGGTGGCCTACGAGCTGGCACGCGACCGCACGGTCCTGCTCCTCGAGATGGAGCCGACGCTCGCCTACCACTCCACCGGGCGATCCGCCGCGATGTATCTCGAGACCTACGGGGGCCCGCAGATCCGCGCCCTCACCCTCGCCAGTCGGCCATTCCTCGAGGGCCCACCCGCCGGCTTCGAACGGGCGCTGATGACTCCCCGTCCGCTCCTGCAGATCGCGCGGACCGGCCATGCCGAGGTCATCGACGCCCTCTACGAGCAGGTCCGCCCCCTCGTGGCCTCCGCCACCACCGTCGACGCCGTCCGGGCCGCTCAGCTGTGCCCCATCCTCCGGCCGGGCTCCGTTGCCGCGGGCTTGTTCGAGCCGCACGCGATGGAGCTCGACGTGCACGCCCTCCATCAGGGCTATGTGAGAGGACTGCGCACCCGTGGCGGCACCGTGATGCGAGGACGGCGCGTGGAGCGACTCCATGCGTCGGGCGACACCTGGGAGGTCCACGTGGCCGATGGCGTTGTCGCGCGCGCCGACATCGTTGTCAATGCCGCCGGCGCATGGGCCGATCGGGTTGCCGGCGCGGCAGGCTGCGCTCCCGTCGGACTCACCCCGAGGCGTCGCACCGTCTTCACGATCCCCGGGGAGGACGTCCCCCGCGCGCGTGACCTGCCGCTGCTCTACGACGCGCAGGAGTCGTTCTACATCAAGCCCGAGGGCGAGCAGTTCCTCTGCTCCCCCGCCGACCGGACCCCCTGCGAACCAGGCGACGTCGCGCCGGACACCCTGGAGATCGCCCGCGCCCTGGACGAGATCCGCGAGGTGACCACCGTGGCGGCCCGCTCCGTCAGGACGTCGTGGGCGGGGCTGCGTACCTTCGCGCCCGACGAGGAGTTCGTCGTCGGGTTCGACCCGACCGCCCACGGCCTCTTCTGGCTCGCGGGCCAGGGCGGCTACGGCATCCAGACGGCACCGGCAACAGCTCGCCTCGCGGCGAATCTCATTCGCGGCGAGGAGGCTCCCGACGACATCGCCCGCCTCGGACTGGACGTCGCTCTCCTGTCTCCGCTGCGCTTCCGGTAGACCCTCACCACAGAAGCGCAACGCACCCTCGGACCGCGCTCGTAGCGGATCAGGCGGAGTCGTCCCGGCTGTCCTCCTGGACCGCGTGGTCGTAGTACGTGACGACTCCGAGGGCACCGTCGCGGGCAAACTGCGCTTCGTCGGTCGTGGCGGACCCGAGCGCTGGATCGGCCACGGTGCGCAGATGACGATCGACGACGCTCTCGAGGAGGCGCCAACGCTCGAGTGGGTCGGCGGACTGGTCGGCGTCGCTGCGGAACGCCGCCGCGGTCGCGTCGACGACGTCCTTCAGGCCGGCAGTCGCCTCGGCCGGCAGCTCGTCGGCGTGGTCGAGCACGAGCCGCGCCGCCCAGAGGATCTGGTCGACGTGGTTGCCGAGCCACCGCCGCCGGCGGGTGACCGCGCCGAGCCGTGGCCAACGCTTCCGCGCGGCCTGTCGGGAGTGGCCCGTGACGCTTGCGAGGTCGGCGAGGCTGGCGCCGAGCCACACCGCGGCCTCGGCGTGCCGTGCCGTCATCCTCGCTGCCTCGTCTCTGGCGCGCGCTTCGGCCCTGAGCGCCTCCTGCAAGGCCGCCAGAGCCTCCGCGCGCCGTCGCGCTTCGGCGGGAGGGTCTCCGGGCTTGTGCTGTGCGTGTGTCAACTGAAGGTTCACACACTGAGTGAACCTCAGGTTGTCAGAGATGTCAACCTTTGGTTGTCGGACACGACGCCGCCCGTTCCAGAAGGGCGGGTCACGGACTAGCCGTATGCCGCTGAGCCGGCTCAGCGGCATACGGTCCGGTCCGCTTCTGTGGTCCCGCTCGGCCGTCGCGAC
>NZ_JAJJPG010000221.1:0-3688 GCF_032907665.1 Intrasporangium sp. | reverse complement strand
GGCGGGCTTCATCGACAACCCCGACTCCGGCAAGGTGGCCCCCAAGGCCATCGCCGCCCTGGCCAACGGGCGGGCCCGCGTGTCGTCCGGTCCGTTCAACTGGGACGTCGACCTCCCGCCCGTCGTCGGCGGCGGCAACCAGGCCCCCAGCCCGACCGCCTACCTGCTCGGGGCGCTCGCGGCGTGCGCCGTCGCGTTCGTCAACGACACCCTGGCACCGGAGTTCGACGTCGTCCTCGACGACCTCAGCGCCGAGGCGCGGTGCACCACGGACATCGCCGGCCTCGTCGGCGTCGACGGGGTCGACCCCCGACTCCTCACGATCGGCATGGACGTGACCATCACCTCGTCCAGCCCGGACGCGAACATCGAGGCCCTCAAGACCGCGTGGCTCGCACGGTGCCCGATCTACCTCGCCCTCTCCGAGCCGAACGACGTCGACGTGACCTTCCACGTGGAGCGGAGCGCATCATGACCCGCCGGACCATCACCGCCCTGCTCACCGGCATCGCCATCACCGTCGCCGCAGGCGGTCCGGCCGGTGCGCACGGCCAGGTCGTGCAGCCGCCGGCCCACGAGGAGCCGGTCGTGTCAGGACCCATCAGCAAGGCCTGGGCGCAGGCGCACTGCAACGCGGCGTCGCCCGGGATCGTCTCAGACGCCTCGAACGGGGTTGTTGCCTTCCCCCCTGGCGCCGCCCTCCCCTGCCCCGACATCGCCAACCCGGGCGGCCAGGTGCATCCCTGACCGGCGCACACGAACCAACCTCGGACGGCGCTCCCACGAGGAGCGCCGTCCAGTTGCCATCACCCGTGGCGGGCGAAGGGCCCGACGTAGAGGAGCAGGAGGTTCAGCACCACCACCGCCGCGAAGGCCACGGCCCAGGCCAGGGGCAGGATCGTGAAGCCGGCTGCCACGGCGGCGCCGAGCACGACGACCTTGACGAGGAGCGTCACCCAGGGGATCCGGAACCGGGCCCGCGGCGCCGCGAACATCCCCCAAGCGGTAGCCGCGAGCAGGACGAGACCGATCGCGAGGCCGACCTTGGCCCAAGCCGGTCCACCCGCCCGGTAGCCCCAGGTCCCGATGAGGACGAAGGCGACCAGCTCGACGAGGAACGCAACGAGGTCGTTGGCGTTGACCTGGTACCCGGCGAGCTGGTCGGGACGGGTCTGGCCAGTCATGACTCCGCCTCCAGGAACGCCCGCGTCACCTCGGCGAGCGCGCGGGGTTGGTCGACGTTGAGCAGGGAGCCACCCCCCTCGACGGTCTCGAGCCGGGCGCCCGGGACGGCGCTGAGGACCTGGCGGGCCGCCACGATGCCCGCCCGGTCACGGCTGCCGGCGACGACGAGGGTGGGGGCCGCGATCCGCCCGAGCGCGTCGACGCCGTCGAAGGCGCGAAGGGCATCGAAGACGGCAAGCATCCGTGGGCGTGACACCCCGAGGTCGACGAGCCGGCTCTCCGGCATGAGCCGCAGGGCGAGCTTCTGCATGCGCAGCGCCCCGGCGGAGGGGCGAACGATCGGCCCGGCCAGGACGAGCCGCCCCACGAGGTCAGGTCGCTCGACGGCCAGGTGCATCGCAACCGATGCCCCGACCGAGACGCCGAGGACATCGGCCTGCGGGATCCCCTGCAGCTCGAGCTCGTCGACCAGGCCTGCCGCAGCTGTGCCGAGGTCGAAGCCGACCGGGTCCTTCGGTCGCAGGCCGGCCATCCACGGCGCGTGCATGGGCCGGCTCGCCCCCATCGCGGAGACGAAATCCTGCCAGACGATGGGTGACTGGCCCAGTCCGTGCAGCAGCACGAGCGGCCGGGGATCTGCCATGGCTCAGCTCCAATCGAGGACGACCTTCCCGCACTGTCCGGAGCGTGCGGTGTCGAAGGCCTGCTCCCACTGCTCGGCGGGGAAGCGGTGCGTGATCACCTGAGTGACGGCGGCGCGGAAGGTCTCCGAGGTCGCGATCATCTGGGACATGGCGTACCAGGTGTCGAACATCTCCCGGCCATAGATGCCCTTGAGCGTGAGCATGTGGGTGATGACCTTCCCCCAGTCGAGCTCGTAGGGCTCGTGGGGCAGGCCGAGCAGGGCGATCCGGCCGCCGTGGTTCATGTTCGTGATGAGGTCGCTCACCGCGGGCGCCGCACCGGACATCTCCAGGGCGATGTCGAAGCCCTCCTTCATCCCCAGCCGGTGCTGCGCGTCGGCGAGGCTCTCCCGCGTGACGTTGATCGTGAGGTCGGCGCCGGCGGCCTCCGCGAGGCGCAGCCGGTAGTCGCTCGTGTCCGACACGACGACGTAGCGAGCCCCCGCGTGGCGGGCGATGGCCGCGGCCATGACGCCGATCGGTCCGGCCCCCGTGATGACGACGTCCTCGCCGACCATCGGCCACTGGAGCGCCGTGTGCGTCGCGTTGCCGAGCGGGTCGAAGGCGGCAGCGAGGTCGGGGTCGAGCTCGGGCGGCTGCACCCAGACGTTGCTCGCCGGGATGACGACGTAGTCGGCGAAGGCGCCGTCGCGGTTGACGCCGACGCCCTTGGTGCGGATGCACAGGTGGCGTCGGCCCGCCCTGCAGTTGCGGCACACCCCGCAGACGATGTGGCCTTCGCCTGAGGCACGGTCGCCGACGGAGACGTGGTCGACGTCCTCGCCGATCTCGACGACCTCGCCGTAGAACTCGTGCCCGATGACGAGGGGCGTCTGCACCGTCGCGGCGGCCCAGTCGTCCCACTCCTGCAGGTGCAGGTCGGTGCCGCACAGACCAGCGCGCAGGACGCGGATCTTCACGTCGCCCGGGCCGCACTCCGGCTCGGGGCGGTCGACGAGCTCGAGGCCGGGTCCGGGGGTCAGCTTCGTGAGAGCACGCACGAGGAGCAGTGTGCCATCCGCGAGGCGTCCCTTCCCGCGGGCCGAGCCGCCCCACTGGCTGCACATTGATCAGATGTGGAGAAGCCACCGTGCCCAACGGCTTCCTACGCTCGAGTCATCACCTTCGGAAACGGCACAGGAGGAAGCTGTGATCACCAGGCTGAACGTCGCCTCGATCTACGTCCTGGACAAGGACGAGGCACTCGACTTCTACGTCAACACGCTTGGGCTCGAGAAGGGCAACGACGTGCGACAGGGCGACTATCGCTGGCTCACCGTGCGGGTTCCCGGCGACGACCCCACCGAGATCTCACTGGAACAGCCCGGTCCGCCGCTGCACGACGAAGCGACCGCCGAACGTCTGCGCGAGCTCATCGGCAAGGGGGCACTCAGCGGCCTCGTCTTCATCACCGACGACGCCCATGCGCTCTACGGCGAGCTCCGCGAGCGCGGCGTCACAGACTTCACGCAGGAGCCCACTGAGCACTTCTACGGCACCGACATGGGCCTTCGCGATCCCTTCGGAAACCACATCCGGATCCTGCAACAGGGCGAGGTCGCGGCACAGACGACCTGAACCGGCACCACGCCACCGCACCCTCCCGAAGCGGCCGAGGCGGGCAGCGTCACGACCTCGCCCGATAATGGCCGGGTGAACGGGAACCACGAAGGTGACCACGTCGGAGCAGCCCTCGAACGCCTTCGCGAGCTGGGCGAGCGAATCACCCCAGCCAGGCGGGCCGTGCTGCGTGTCGTCGACGCCGCGGACCTCGCCGACGAGCACCTCTCGGCCGAGCAGATCGGCGAGCGGGTCGCCGT
>NZ_JAJJPG010000220.1:0-3695 GCF_032907665.1 Intrasporangium sp. | reverse complement strand
CGCACCGACGACGTGTTCAAGGCGAGCGACTACAAGATCAGCCCCTTCGAGCTCGAGTCGGTCCTCATCGAGCACGTCGCCGTCGCCGAGGCCGCGGTCGTCCCGTCACCCGACCCCGTCCGCCTCGCGGTGCCCAAGGCCTACGTCGCCCTCACACCCGGGTACGAGCCCGGTGCCGACGTGGCCAAGTCGATCCTCGCCCACTGCCGCGCGAAGCTCGCACCGTGGCAGCGGGTTCGCCGGATCGAGTTCTACGAGCTGCCCAAGACGATCTCCGGCAAGATCCGGCGGGTCGAGCTACGCGGCCGGGAGGAGGAGCTCGACGCGACCGGTGCGTCGCAGCCTGCGCTCGAGTGGCGCGATGACCAGTTCCCGGACCTCAGGGGCTGACCGTCGCGGTTGGTGAGCCGGGCGGTGCCGAGCCGGCGGGCGTCGACGGGAGAGGGGTGGAGGGCACGGGCGTCAGCGTTGACGTCGTGACGGTCGCGGGCGTCGCCGTCCCAGCGTTGTCCGGCGTCGCCGTGGTGATCTCGCGCACCGTCGTCTCCTCGAGACGACTGCACGTGCGGGGCTGCTCGTCCTCGGGGACCGGCTCACCGACGTCCGGCGCCGGGGCCTCGGCCGCGGCGCGCTCCGCCTCGGCTGCGGCGCGCGCCGCCTCGGCCCCGCGTGGGTCGATGGTGGCGCCGTTGATGACCTGGATGTTGTCGTAGGCGGGCCGTCCCTCGATGAGGTTGCGATAGCTGTAGCGCGTGAGCTGGGTCAGGGAGCACCGCGGACCGAAGCTGAGCAGGTCGAAGGCGTAGGGCTGCCCGCGCAGCTCCTCGTCCTCGGTCGCGATGAAGTGCGACACGACCCCGCCCCCGGTGAACGTGCCGGCCTGGATTCGCGACCCGTCGAGGACCGGCGTGTGGATGTGCCCGTTGACGAGGATCCGGCCGCGGTCGACGCCGGTGGCGGCATACGGCTCGTGGGTCAGCACGAGGTCGCTCTCGGGCTCGTCCTCCATGGCGGTGTTGAAGGCCTCGACTGCCGGCGCCTGTTTGCCCGCGGGGTCCTCGTTGTCGTCGCCGAAGTAGCGCGGGTCGTTGAACCCCGTGATCCGCAGGCCGTGGAACGACAGCTCGCGATGGACCCCCTCCGCGTCCTGGAGCAGCACGACGTTGGGGATCTGCGCCATCCGTCGCAGCAGCTCACGGTCGGTCGGCGACGACTGGTCATGGTTGCCGCTGACGAAGAGGTAGGGCACCCCGAGCGACTCGATGCCACGGAAGATGCCTCCCGCCTCGCCCTCCTGCACGCGTCCGAAGTTGATGATGTCCCCGGTGTCGATGACGGCGTCGACGTCCTCCTCCTCGATGATCGTGCGCATCAGCGGGTACTGGTTGGCACCGTGGATGTCGGAGACGAGCAGGAAGCGGGCCGAGATGTCGGGCTGCGTCAGGTCGGTGGGGACGAACTTGGCCTGGAGCGCCTGCGAGAGCGCGAGGAGGTTGCGCAGGTAGGGCGTCGCCTGCTCGGCCCTGGTCTCGACGCCGGCGAGCAGGCCTGCGTTGCGCTGCACCGTGCCCAGCACACCGGTCGTCGTCAGTGCGGCGAAACGTCCCGGCTGGTAGGTCAGCGCTGTGCTCACACCGGTGCCTGCGGCGACGAGGACCAGTGCGGCGGCGACGAGGACGAGGTGCATCCGCTCGGGGCGGCGTCGGCGGGCGTAGTGGACCGCCACGGACAGGGCGACCGCCACGACGAGCGCGCCGAGACCGAATCGCCACCACACTCCGACGGCGGCCTCCCGGATCGCGGCCGAGATCTCCGCATCGGTGGGCTGGAGCGAGCTGACGCTGACCGGGCCGCGGCTGAGCAGGTTGGTGATCTCCTCGCGCACGGAGACGGCGACGTCGAGGCCCGGAGCGAGGACGGGGGAGGTGAACGTGAGGTCCACGTCGCCCACGATGGTGGGGCTGTGCAGCACGGGCATGTGGCGGGGGACCGGGTCGAGGCGAAGGGTGGCCCGGTAGTGCGCCGTCTCCACTGTCGTCGGCGAGAGGTTCGTCGCTGCCACGCCGCCGAGGTAGCAGGCGACGACGATCGCGAGCCAGCGGGCCACCAGGCCGACTCGGGCCCAGACCGGATGATCCGTCGTCAGTCGCATCGCGTCCACCCTATGTGTGCGGCCCGGCCGGAGGCTCCGGCTCGGTCCGGCCGGGGGCCCGGCTCAGCCCGGGGGCCCGGCTCAGCCCGGGGTCCCGGCTCAGCCCGGGGTCCCGGCTCAGCCCGGGGTCAGAGGTACTGGCCCGTCGGCCCTGGCTCACGGCCACCTGGCGTGGGCCCCTCCGGCTGGTGCAGGTGGCCGTGGCCGGCGCCGGGCGGCGTGCCGTAGGAGACACCGGGGGCGCCGGGCGGCGCCGGGAGCGCCCGCATCTGTGCGAGCTGCTGCTGGGCCGCCATCTGCTGCGCCACCAGGGCGGTCTGGATGCCGTGGAAGAGCCCTTCGAGCCAGCCGACCAGCTGGGCCTGGGCGATGCGCAGCTCGGGGTCGCTCGGTGACTCCTCCCGGAAGGGGTGGGCGATCCTCTCGAGCTCATCGACGAGCTCGGGCGAGAGGCCGTCCTTGAGCTCCTCGATCGACTGGTGGTGGATCTCGGCCAGGCGCCGGCGGCCGGCAGGGTCAAGAGGTGCGCTGCGAACCTCGTCGAGGAGCTGCTTGATCATCGAGCCGATCCGCATGACCTTGGCCGGCTCCTCGACGAGGTCGGCCGGGTTCGTCCGGCCTCGCTCGGGCCGGTCGTCGTCGCCGTCTCCACCGCCGGGTGCACCGCTGGGTCCACTGCCGGGAGCGTCCGCCACGCCCATCCCGTCAGGTGTGAGCACGACGATGCGCTGGTCATCGCGTGGCGCGTCGTGGCGAGGATCCTGACCGGAGTCTGGCTGGCGGGCGTCGTCACTCATGGTCCCCATCCTGCCCCACCCCCGCCTTCCCACCGCAACACGCCCGGCAGTGCGAATCTCGCCAGTGAGAGATCAGGGTGCGGCATCGCCTTTCCGGGCGTGTTGCAGCGTGTTGCCGCGTGGGCCTGCACACCCGGCGTGCGCTCAGGGGAGGGCGTTGCGCACGCTGGGTGTGCAGGGGTGCATGGGCGCTCGTCTCACGACCACATGGCACCTTTCGACGGTACGCCGCCGGCGCGGGCCCCGTCACGGGGCCGAATGCCCCGAAAGAGGACGGATGCGACCGCGGCTGGCGGGCTCCGCTCGATCCTCGGTGCCGACGGCGATGTCGGCCCAGTGTGATGTCGTCATCCACGGAGCACGCACGTGCGCACCCGCGTCGGTAAGGAGGCAGGACTGTGGCTCGCGGGGCGGCAGCGCTCGGCGGGCCGTTCAGGGGCTCGTGGCCGCGCCGGTCCGCACCCCGCGGTGGCCAGCTGTGGGACATCGCCCTCAACCGGGTGCAGTCGGCGCGGGACGGCCGGCCCGCTTCGACGACGAGTTCGACGGGTCGACGTCCATTCCGAACGGCGAGATGCTCTACGTCAACATCCAGGCGAGCGCCGGCCTGACCTTCCGCATCTGGGGGCCGTGGCACGAGCACGGCGTCTGACACCGCCTGACGGTGCCGTATGCCGCTGGGCACGCTTCCGCTCCGACGCGGGCCCAGAGGACGCCCGCCGCCACGTCGAGTGGCCCCAAACGCC
>NZ_JAJJPG010000219.1:0-3801 GCF_032907665.1 Intrasporangium sp. | reverse complement strand
CGTTGGCGCAGGCCTCTCCGCAGGCGACGAGGATGTCGTGCTCGTCTTCGGCGGGAACCCCGGCCTCGCGGAGCCACTGCCTCAGGGAACCGCGCGCCCGCGAGAGCATTCGGGCCTCCGCCGGGAGGGTGAGGCGGAGCGGTCCGGTCGCGATCGGCAGGAGACGTAGGGCGATGAGGGCGATGTCATCGGCGACGTGGTCCTCCTCGATCATCGAGGCCAGCAGGTGGTCGCACAGACCCTCGAGGTCGGCGCTGGCCGTGTCGGTGGCGGCGTGGCTCAGCCGCGCCAGGCCGTCGGTGAGGGAGGAGTCTCGGCGCTCGACGAGTCCGTCGGTGTAGAGGAGCAGGGTCGACCCTGGTTCGAGCTGGTGGGTCGCTTCGTCGTAGGGCGTCTCCACGGTGACCCCGATCGGCGGCCCCAGCCCACCCGTGAGATAGGTGGCTCCGTCGCGGTCGAAGACGAGGACGGGTGGGTGCCCGGCACTCGCCACGAGCAGGGCACGGGATGCGGGGTCGAGGACGGCGTAGAGCAGGGTGACCATGTCGGGCATCGGCAGCTGGGCGACGAACCGGTGGAGGCTGTGGAGGACGGAGGCGGGCGACGGGTCCTGCAGGGCGTAGACGCGCAGCGCCATGCGCAGCTGGGCCATGCTCGCGGCGGCTGAAGGCCCATGGCCGGCGACGTCGCCGATGACGAGGCCGACCTGGCCACCCGGCAGCTGGAGGACGTCGTACCAGTCCCCGCCGATCTTCACGTCGGTGGTGGCCGGGACGTACCTGGCGGCAACGGCGAGACCCGGCATGTCCGGGAGGCGGTCCGGGAGCAGGCTCCGTTGCAGGGTCTCGGCGATGTCGTGCTCTCGTTGGGCACGAGCCTCTTCCTGGCTCAGCTGCTCCTGCGCTTCGAAGCGCTCGCGGATCTCGGCCGCGAGTCGGTCGTTGAGGGCGGACAGTTGGGCGGTCCTGGCGGCGACGCGCGCCTCGAGGTCGGTCGCAGCCATCTGGAGGGTGCTTGTCGCGGTGTTCCGCTCGCTGACGAGGGCCGCGAGGACGAAGGAGGTGAGGGCGATACACGCGTTGAACGAGTGCAGGGTGAGCATCCGCTCGACGAGGGGACGGTCAGCGAACTGGCCGAGGTCATGTGCTGCCGACCACGTCGTGATGCCGCAGGCCAGGAGCGCGGCCGGCGCAGCGCCGCGCAGCTGGAACCGCCACGCAGCCCACCCCACCACAGGCAGGGCGAGGAAGAGGACCTGCAGGGACTGTGCTGCCCACGTCGTGGTGACGACCACGACGAGGAGCATCGCGGCGATCTCGAACCACCGCCGCGCGGGCCACGACGGGAGCTCACGGAAGAGGGGCAGGCTCAGCAGGAACGGGGTGACGGCGAGGATGCCCATGGTGTCGCCGGTCCACCAGACGGCCCACGCGGCAGGCATCTCGGCCGTCGGGATGGCGTCTGAGAGGACGAGGGTGCCCGAGCCGATCGTTGCGCTGACGAGGGTGCTGGCGAGCGCTGCGAGGACGATGGAGATCGCGTCCCGCTGCCGGTCGAGCTGCCGGCGGAAACCGAGCCGCTCGAGCAGCAGCACTGCGAGGAGCGGGGCGAGGGTGTTGCCCACCGCGGTGACGAGGGCAGGGAGCAGACCTGCGCTCACCGGCAGGTTCACCGCCAGCGCCC
The DNA here is from genome assembly GCF_032907665.1 of Intrasporangium sp. Classification (GTDB taxonomy): domain Bacteria; phylum Actinomycetota; class Actinomycetes; order Actinomycetales; family Dermatophilaceae; genus Intrasporangium. The sequence continues at coordinate 2,118 of NZ_JAJJPG010000219.1, read as the reverse complement.
CGACGAACACGCCGGGCCAGGTCCACCGCCCGACGAGGAGGAAGGCGGCCACGGCGAGTCCGGTCGGGGGCCAGAGCGGCGTGACGTTCTCAGCCACGAGCGACAGGCTGAGCCCGAGCTGCGCGCCGAGGTAGTAGGCGAGGGCGATCACGAGGAGCCAGCGCACGCGACGGATCGTCGTCTCGCTGGTCGGACCGGCAGTCTCGGGGGTCACCGCCACAGGATGAGCGTAAGGACCCGAGCGGTCCTCCACGTGGGATTGTCGCCAGCCGAGACGCCCACCGCGTCGGGCCGCCTCAGCCCTGGGCCGGGTAGGTGATGGTCAGGCCGTCCACGACGGCGAAGGACGTCAGCGTCTCGGGCTTCGCCTTGACCTCGTCGTAGACGTCGATGACCTCGACGCCGCGCACGAGCAGCGCGTCGCCGACGAGGGAGCGGTGGCACCGCCACGGGACTGCCTCGGCGCACATGATGGCGGTGGGCTTGACGCGGGCGAGGCCGAGCAGCTCCTCGACGCCTGCGGCAAACTCCGGGGTGGCCATGTGGTCGGCGTAGCCGCGGAAGCTGGCGTTGCGCCAGCCCTGGTTGGGCGAGTCGGGCCTCGACCGCCGGAGCCCGCCGAGCGAGGGGAGGTGCCGATAGTCGAGGCCGGAGGCCGGCAGCGTCTCGGCGAGCGAGTCGATGTGGAACTGTGGATTGTGCCGCGACTTGGGCACGGTTCGGATGTCCACGAGCGAGGCGACCGAGTGGGCACGGAGGATGGCGACGAGCTCGTCGAGTGACCTGGTCGAGTGGCCGATCGTGTGGACCCGCACCGAATTTCGTATAGCTGTCGCCTCCTTCGCCGGGGTTCCACGGTAGCGAGTCGTGGCTGAGCACGACGTCCAGCCGCGGCTACCGGTCGACGATCTTCCAGTAGGAGTCCTTGCGCCGGATGAGCCCGTCGTCGTCGAGGTCGAAGAGGTCGCACCCCCGCACCCGCACGCGCTCGCCCTCGGGCGTCGTGCCCGTGAGCAGCCAGCGGGACACCCCACGCCTGTCGCAGAGCCAGTGCTCGTCCTCGCCGTAGTGCACGTCGGGCAGGCCGTGGAAGCGCTGTGCGAGCCCCTCACGCACGGCCGAGGGGCCAGTGAACCGCGTCCCCCAGGGGTCCTCGCCACGCGGCGTCTCCAGGACGCAGTCGTCGGAGAAGAAGCTCATGATCGCGTCGAGGTCGTGAGCGTTGAACGCGGCCAGGAGTCGGGCGAGGCCCGCAGGATCGCCGATGGACACAGCGTCATTCTGTCAGGGGAACGGCCGAAGCGATGGGTAAATGGGGCTGTGCCCTGTTCGGCCGGGCGAACGGCCCGCCGCGACCGCCCCGTGGAGCTCAGGTGTCGCGAGCCCGTGGCAGGGTGAGCTGGCGCCGATGGTGCTCGTAGTGCTGGGTGGCGTAGTGGTAGACGTCCCGGAAGGTCATGTAGTCACGGAAGTAGGGGTCCCACCCGACGGGAAAGTGCATCCCCCGCGCGAGCTCCGCGTCGGTCGCGCGCTCCACGGCGGTCTGCAGGTCGTGGGTGACCCGGTCCATGAGCCCGATCATGCGTGCACGCCCGAGCACCCTTGCCCCACCGAGGGATCCGACGTAGTTGATGACGTGGAAGGGGCGGGTTCCCGCATTGAGGGCGGCAGCGAAGCGACGTGACACACCGGCTGGGAGGCGGGACAACAGCCGGACGAGCGGCCGGAGGTTGCGCACGAGCAGGTAGCCGAAGAGCATGTGGAAGAGCAGTTGCTCGTTGTTCCACTTCGTCCCATCGGTGGGGTGGCGAAGCTCGCCGGGCGTGGCCGTCTCGACGAGCTCGCGGAAGTCCTCACGAGTCCGGGTCAGCTCGGCGAGCAGCTCGACCCTCTCCATGACCTGACCGTATGCCGCTGGGCCGGGTTCCGCACCACCCCCCGGGTCACGCGCGGGCGAGCTCAGTCGAGGGAGCTGCGGGGGGTGCTGGCACCTGACCGGGTGCGGTGGTAGTGGCGGGCGACCCGGGCGCGGTTGCCGCAGCCGGCGGAGCACCACTCGCGCCGGGTGTGCTCCCGGACGAAGTAGAGGACGCAGCCCGGCCCGTAGCAGGCCCGCAA
>NZ_JAJJPG010000218.1:0-3817 GCF_032907665.1 Intrasporangium sp. | reverse complement strand
TCGGGCACCGGGTGGGCTGGGCCGGCGTGTGCGGCGGCCCGTCGCGGCCGCGCGAACTTCGCCGGGGCGAAGTTGCTGCGGGGTCGGGGGGTGTGTGGCCGCGCGAACTTCGCCGGGGCGAAGTTGCTGCGGGCCGGGGAGGGGTCAGTCGTTGCGGTGCGCCCAGAGGTCTCGCAGCAGGGCGATCTCGGCCCCGTGGTGGATCAGCTCGCGGTTGATGTGGAGCACGAGCGTGACCCGGGGAGCCTGTGCCCAGGGGCCTTCGGCCGGGCCGCAGGGCTCGAGCAGGGCAGACCCCGTCCACGTGCGGATCCCGGCGAGCCACGCGGCATACGCCTCGTCGAGCTGGGCGAGCGCGCCTGCTGCCGTGCTGCTGTAGTCCCAGGTCGTGTAGTCGGCCTGCGGGCCCCCGAAGTGGCCGTGGAGGCGAGCGCCGAGGACACCGACGATGATGTGACCGAGGCGCCAGGAGATCGTCGTCAAGGGAGCGGGCACGGGCTCCGGGAACGCCCAGTCGATGGTGTAGTCGCCGGAGCCGGCCTCGATCGCCGCGGTCCCCTCCCCGCGCGGGTGGACGCTCCATGCGCCCGGTGTGGGCCTCCAGAAGTACTCCTCGTCGGTGAGGCCCTCGAGCCGGGGCCGGAGTTGGTTCGTCCAGTGCCAGTCGATCTGCTCGACGAGGTGGGCGGTCCAGTCGGTGTCCGTCGGCTGTGTGGTCGGTTCGCTCGGCTTCGTGCTCATGACCCCAGCGTCGCAGAGAAGTAGGACAGGTGCTGTCCGCACGGCGTGGCACGATGTCGCCGTGACAGAGGGCAACCACGGCCCGACCGCGCGGGTCCTGCGCCTGCTCGACCTGCTCCAGTCGCGCCCGGTGTGGAGCGGCCCCGAGCTGGCCGATCGCCTCGGTGTGACGACGCGCAGCGTGCGCCGCGACGTCGAGCGGCTCCGGGACCTCGGCTATCCCGTCAATGCGGAGCACGGGGCCGCCGGCGGCTACCAGCTGGGGGCGGGTCGCCGGCTCCCGCCGCTGCTGCTCGACGACGACGAGGCGGTCGCCGTCGCAGTGTGCCTGCGTCTCGCGGCCGGCGGCACCGTCGAGGGGCTCGGTGAGGCCGCGGTGCGAACGCTCGCGAAGCTCGACCAGGTGCTGCCGTCGCGACTGCGCGGGGAGGTCGAGGCGATCCATGAGGCGACGACGACGCTCGACCCCACGGTGCCCGTCGTCGACTCGGGCACGCTGCTGACCCTGGCCCGTGCCGTCCGCGGGACCGAGCAGGTGCGGTTCGACTACAGCGGTCCACACGGGTCGGGCGAGCGTCGCGTCGAGCCGTATCGTCTCGTCGCCACCGGGCGGCGCTGGTACCTCCTCGGCTTCGACGTCGACCGGGACGGCTGGCGGACCTTCCGCCTCGACCGCATCTCCGGTCTCGCGCCGCGGGGATGGCGCTTCCGCCCCCGCGACGCGCCTGATGCCGCCGAGTTCGTCCAGCGGGCCATCAGCCAGTCGGCGTACGAGCACGTGGGCCGCGTCAGGGTGAGCGCGCCGAGATCCGTCGTGGCCCAGGCCATTCCCCCCGCCGCCGGGACCGTCACGGCTGACGGGCGGTCCCACTGCATCGTCGAGGCCGGCGGGATGGACCTCGACTGGATGGCGATGCACTTCGCCCGGCTGCCCTGGGACTTCGATGTGCTCGGGCCGCCAGCCTTGCGGGGGGCGATGCGCCGGTTGTCCGAGCGCCTGGCGCGCGCGTCCACCTGAGCGGGTCAGCTCGCCGCTACGGCGGCGTCGTAGAGCGCCTTCTTGGACAGACCCGTGCGCGCCGCGACGTCCGCGCAGACGTCCTTGAGCCGCTCGCCCTGCGCCACCCGCTGCCGTATGCCGCTGAGCTCGTCCTCGACGGACGTGACCTTCCGCTCGGCCCCCGCGACGACGATGGTGATCTCGCCCCTGACGCCGTCCTGGGCCCACGCGGCGAGCTCGTCGAGTCCTCCGCGCCGCACCTCCTCATAGGTCTTGGTCAGCTCGCGGCACACGGCCGCGCGGCGCGCAGGGCCGAAGGCCTGCGCCATGGCGGCGAGCGTCTCGGCGAGGCGATGGGGAGCCTCGAAGAAGACCATCGTGCGGCGTTCGTCCTCGAGAGCGGCCAGGGCCCGGGAGCGGTCGCCGGCCTTCCGCGGGAGGAACCCCTCGAAGCAGAAGCGGTCGACGGGCAGGCCCGACACCGCGAGGGCCATGAGGACCGCGCTCGGCCCGGGCACGGCCGTGACGCGGACGCCTGCCGCGACGGCAGCGGCGACGAGTCGGTATCCCGGGTCCGACACCGAGGGCATCCCGGCGTCGGTGACGACGACGACCCGATCACCGGCGAGGAGCCGCTCGACGAGCTCCGGGGTGCGCGCCGCCTCGTTGTGCTCGTGGTAGCTGAGCACCTGACCCGCCGGGGTCACGGCCAGGGCCGTGAGCAGACGCTTGAGGCGGCGGGTGTCCTCGGCGGCGACGACATCGGCAGTGGCGAGCTGCTCCGCGAGTCGCGGAGCGGCGTCCCGGGGGTCGCCGATCGGGGTCGCGGCGAGGACGAGGGTGCCGGAGTCGGGTGGGGTGCTCACACCCCCATCCTTGCAAGCCGGGACCCGGTCACCCCGGTGAGTGCATTCGGGGCCACTCGACCTGACGGGCGGCGACTCCACCCGGTCATCGTCGCTGGGGGTGATGGCTGCCCTTGCCACCCGGCAGGTCGCACGCAAGGGTGGGGTTGCAGGAGTCCGTCGACAGCTAAGGAGCGTTCATGTCAGCCACGCGCACGGCAACGGCCCACTGGGAGGGCGACCTCTTCTCCGGCACCGGCCAGGTCACCCTCGAGTCCTCCGGCATCGGCACCTATGACGTCTCGTGGCCGGCGCGCACCGAGGAGCCCGGCGGCAGGACGAGCCCCGAGGAGCTCATCGCGGCGGCCCACTCGGCCTGCTACAACATGGCCTTCTCCAACATCCTCGCCAAGGCAGGTACCCCGCCGACCTCGCTCGACACGACCGCGGCCGTGACGTTCGTCCCGGGGACCGGCATCACCGAGATCAAGCTGAGCACCGTTGGTTCCGCGGCGGGCATCTCGGCGGAGGACTTCCAGGCGAGGGCCGAGGAAGCCAAGGAGGGCTGCCCCGTGAGCCAGGCCCTCAAGGCCGTCCCGTCGATCACGATCGAGGCGCGCCTCGCGGACTGACGGCGGCCCAACCGCCCCGGCTGCTGGCGGTCAGGACTCGACCGCTCGCTTGAGCGCGTCGAGCATGCTCTGCCAGTTGGCGGAGAACTGCTCGGCCTGCTCCGCGGACTCGTTGCCGTCCTGGGTCAGGGAGACCTCGGTCCCGTCGCCGTGGGGTGCGAGGGCGTAGGTGACCGTGTGGTAGTTGTCGGGCTCGTCCGGCTGACCCATGAGCGGGCTGTAGTGGGTCATCGACAGCCGCCGCGGTTCGTCGCTGACCAGGACCTCGCCCTTGTCCTCGTATGATCTGCCGTCGATCTCGCCGCGCCAGCTGACGGGACTGCCCACCTGCCAGTCCGTCTCGAGGTCGGTGCCGACCATCCACTGCTTGACCTGCTGCGGTTCGGTCAAGGCGCGCCACACCTCAGCGGGGCTCGCGTCGACCGTGACCTGGGCTCGTGCCACGTGACCAGTCATGGGTGGTACCTACCCATTCGGGCGGGGGCCACTGACGACTCGACCTCGGGCGGAAGGGCGCGCGACGTCCGTGGGCCTGTGGGAGCGAGCCCAGCGGCATACCGCGTCGTCGGCGCAGCCGCAGCGAAACGGCAGCGCGACCA
>NZ_JAJJPG010000217.1:0-3831 GCF_032907665.1 Intrasporangium sp. | reverse complement strand
CCACGGTGTGGATGCCCTCGCGCTTGAGGCAGTTGTAGGAGCGAACCGTGAGGTCGAGGTCCTCGATCGGCAGCGCGAGGTCGGCGGCGAGGGCGGCGTCGGTCGGCGACGGGCCCATGTCGATGCCCTCGGCCTCGACGTTGAGCTCACGGGCCAGGCCGAAGAGCTCGACGAGCGTCTTGCCGGCCGACGCCATGGCGTCGCGCGGGGTCATCGAGTTCTTCGTCTCGACGTCGACGATGAGCTTGTCGAAGTCGGTGCGCTGCTCGACACGGGTCGCCTCGACCTTGTAGGTCACGGCGAGGACGGGCGAGTAGATCGAGTCGACGGGGATGCGCCCGATCTCCTGGTCACCGGACTTGTTCTGCTGCGCAGAGACGTAGCCGCGGCCGCGCTCGACGGTCAGCTCCATCTCGAGCTTGCCCTTGTCGTTGAGGGTCGCGATGTGCAGGTCGGGGTTGTGCACCTCGACACCGGCCGGGGGCGTGATGTCACCGGCGGTGACGGTTCCGGGACCCTGCTTGCGCAGGTACATCACGACCGGCTCGTCGTGCTCGGACGAGACGACCAGGCCCTTGATGTTGAGGATGATCTCGGTGACGTCCTCCTTGACACCCGGCACGGTCGTGAACTCATGGAGCACGCCGTCGATGCGGATGGACGTGACCGCGGCACCCGGGATGCTCGAGAGCAGGGTGCGACGGAGGCTGTTGCCGAGCGTGTAGCCGAAGCCGGGCTCGAGCGGCTCGATGGTGAAGCGGCTGCGGTTGTCCGCAACGACTTCCTCGGAGAGCACGGGACGCTGTGCGATGAGCACTGTCTGATTCCTTCCCACGGGCGACCGCTATATGACGCCGCGTGAACGTCCGGGACGACCTCCCGGATGCGAAACCCACCTCTGTCCGTGGGCCTCGCAGTCCCGAGGGACCCACGCAGCGACGTGAAGTCGGCCGCGCGGGTCCTTCGGGGGTACTCGGGGGCGCAGGCCCGCCAGGGCCGTGAGCTCCCGAGGGTCTAGTTCTTCGAGTAGAGCTCGACGATGAGCTGCTCGGTGAGCTGCGAGTCGATCTGTGCGCGCACCGGGAGCTGGTGGATGAGGATCTGGAGCGAGCCCTCGGACACGTGCATCCACGCCGGCGGCGTGCGCTCGCCGAACGTCTGGCGGGCCAGCTCGAACGGGAACGTCTCGACCGACTGCTTGCGGACCGTGATGATGTCGTACGCCTCGACGCGGTAGGAGGGGACGTCGACGCGGACGCCGTTGACCTCGAAGTGGCCGTGCGTGACGAGCTGACGCGCGTGTCGACGGGTGCGGGCCAGGCCCGCGCGGTAGACGACGTTGTCGAGACGCGACTCGAGGATCGTCAGCAGGTTCTCGCCCGTCTTGCCCGGACGCCTCGCGGCCTCCTTGTAGTAACGGACGAACTGCTTCTCCATGACGCCGTAGGCGAAGCGAGCCTTCTGCTTCTCCTGCAGCTGGGTGAGGTACTCCTTCTCCTGGATCCGGCGACGGCCGTGCTGGCCGGGCGGGAACGGGCGGAGCTCGAAGTTCTTGTCGCCGCCGACGAGGTCGGTCTTGAGCCTGCGGGACTTCTTGGTGATCGGGCCGGTGTAACGAGCCATGAGTTCTTGGACCTTCTCTTCTCGAAATCAGGCCGGATCAGACGCGGCGGCGCTTGGGCGGGCGGACACCGTTGTGCGGCGTGGGCGTGACGTCGCTGATCGCGCCGACCTCGAGACCGGCAGCGGTCAGGGAACGGATCGCGGTCTCACGGCCGGAGCCGGGACCCTTGACGAAGACGTCGACCTTGCGCATGCCGTGCTCCATGGCGCGGCGGGCAGCGGCCTCGGCAGCCATCTGGGCGGCATACGGCGTGGACTTGCGGGAGCCCTTGAAGCCGACCTGGCCGGCGGAGGCCCACGCGATCACGGCGCCAGTGGGGTCCGTGATCGAGATGATGGTGTTGTTGAACGTGCTCTTGATGTGAGCGTGCCCGTGGGCGACGTTCTTCTTCTCCTTGCGACGAACCTTCGTCACACGAGCCTTGGGAGGCATGTTTCTCCTACGTCAGAGTGAATTCGGTGAGGGCCGGGAGTGCGCGATCGCCGGGGCGATCAGCGTCACTTCGCCTTCTTCTTGCCGGCCACGGTGCGCTTCGGGCCCTTGCGGGTGCGCGCGTTGGTCTTGGTGCGCTGTCCGCGCACGGGCAGACCACGACGGTGACGAAGGCCCTCGTAGGAGCCGATCTCGACCTTGCGGCGGATGTCGGCCTGAACCTCACGACGAAGGTCACCCTCGAGGCGGTAGTTGCCCTCGAGGAAGTCACGAAGCGCAACGAGCTCGGTCTCACCGAGGTCCTTGACGCGGGTGTTGGGGTTGACGCCGGTCGCGGCCAGCGCCTCCTGGCTGCGGGTGCGACCCACACCGAAGATGTAGGTCAGTGCGACCTCGACGCGCTTGTCACGCGGAAGGTCGACTCCAACAAGACGAGCCATGTTGGTGGTTCTCCTGATTTCTGTTTCGCGGAGGTCTGGTGCAGTCACCGGTCCGGTTTCGTGCCCGCCCTTCAGAACGGGTCGGGCTCCGGTCCCCGGCCTCCGTGCCGGGGGTGACGTCCTGCGCCGACACGACGGTCGGTCATCAGGGGCCGGGTGCTGCTGTCTACGTGGTGCGTGCTGTCGAATCTCGACGACGCGTGCTGGTCGGCGGCTGCTCAGCCCTGGCGCTGCTTGTGGCGCAGGTTTTCGCAGATCACCATGACCCGCCCGTTGCGGCGGATCACCTTGCACTTGTCGCAGATCTTCTTGACGCTCGGCTGAACCTTCATCTGCCTGCTGTCTTCAGATCGTGCGCCTGCCGCCACCGACCCATGCGAGGGCCGCCACCGTCAGGTGCTGTTCGGGTAATCGGGAGGTGTGCTTCGTGCTCGCGCCCTCGCGGGCCGGGCGCTCAGCGGTAACGGAAGACGATCCGACCGCGGGTCAGGTCATAGGGCGAGAGCTCCACCACGACCCGGTCCTCGGGGAGGATCCGGATGTAGTGCTGGCGCATCTTGCCCGAGATGTGCGCGAGAACCTTGTGACCGTTGGTCAGCTCGACCCGGAACATTGCGTTCGGGAGAGCCTCGACGATCGTGCCCTCGATCTCGATGACACCGTCCTTCTTGGCCATGTCCTCCGTCAATCTGTCGGCGGCCTACCCTGGTTGGGTCGGCACATGAGTGAATGGCGTGCAGGCGCACGACACCCAAGGATCAAGATTACGCCACGCACGCGCTGAGGAGAAATCGACCCCTGGCGGTCGTCCGCGCGGGGCCGGGAGGCAGCGGACGCCCACCCAGCGGCATACGGCCACATCCTGCCACGGGAGGATCCCGTATGCCGCTGGGCTCGGTACCGTGCCTCCGTGACCACCCAGCCGCACGCCGATCGCGGCGAGCCGGGCCGGGTCGGGCGGACCGGCTACGTGGCGCTCGCGCTCGCCTGCGCCGTGGCGGCCCTCCTCGCCGCGACCTCTGACGTGCACGTCTCCATCCCGCGGCTGTTCTGGGACGGCGGTGTGGACGTGGGGACGACGACGTGCGGCTCCGCCTACGACGTCACCCTCTTCGAGCGCGACGGCCACCTCGGTGGCGAACGGGCCGTCAACCAGGACGAGATCGACGCGGCATGCGTGTCGGCTGCCGGCCAACGGATGGTCCTGGCGGGGCTCTTCACCCTCGGCGCAGCCGTGTCCCTCGTGCTCGCGGTCCGGGCTCGGAGTCGCGGTCCCGTGCCGAGTCGGCGCGGTGTGGGTGGCCGTGCCGGTGGGCTCGGTGGGCTCGGTGGGCT
>NZ_JAJJPG010000216.1:0-3866 GCF_032907665.1 Intrasporangium sp. | reverse complement strand
AGCGCCCGCGCCGCGGCGAGCGGCTGGCGCGTGCCGACCTCGCCGTTGGCGTCCTGGAGCACCGCTGCGACGGTCCCGGGGACGGCCACCTCCTCGGCCCAGGCCCCGAGGTCGACCGAGCCCGTCCGCGTGACCGGCACCTCGGCGAAGCGCTCCGGGTCGTCGGAGCGCATCGCCCTCGCACGTCCGGGCACGAGGATCGCGGAGTGTTCGACCGCGGAGGCCACCGTGCGTGCGCCGCGGCGCTCAGCGGCATACAGCACTCCGTCGACAGCCCTGGCCAGCGCGGTCGGCCCGCTGGGCAGGAAACTCACCTCGGCGGGCCGCACGCCCAGGCCGGCGGCGACCACCTCTCTCGCCTGCGCCAGCAGGGCACCGGCTCGCCGGCCCTCCGCGTGGAGGCGGGCGGGATCGGCCCAACCGGCATCGAGCGCCGCGACGAGGGTCTGCCTGGCCACCGGGTGCAGCGGACCAGAGGCGGCATCGAGCAGGCGCCTCGGGCGCGGCGCGCGGGAGGGGTCGACCGGGGAGCCCGGATCCGGAGGGGTTGGGCCCGTGCGGGACGCGTTCGCCACACCCCAAACGTTATCCGGACCCTGCCGGACACATCGGGGGGCATGGCGGTAGGGTTCGGCAAGGAGCACGCGCACGCTCGTTGGGCGATGCCCCGTTTTTGGTTGTTTTGGTGGGAGACGGAATGAAAGGTGCACCTGGTGCCTGAGCACGAAGACACCCCGGTGAGGACCTCGACGTCACGGGCCTCCGGGCGACGCAGGGGTCTGCGCGTCGCGGGTCTGGCGACGGTGAGCGCGGTCGCGCTGGCCGGCTGCCAGGGGCAGGTTTCCAACGGCTTCATGCCGCAGTCGATCTCCGACAGTGGGGACCGGGTCACGGACCTGTGGGTCGGCAGCTGGATCGCCGTGCTCGGCGTCGGCGTGATCACCTGGGGCCTCATGCTCTACGCCGCCGTGCGGTTCCGCCGGCGCAAGGGCGATGACACCTTGCCCGTCCAGCTGCGCTACAACGTGCCGGTCGAGCTGCTCTACACGATCATCCCCGTCTTCATGGTCGCCGTGTTCTTCTACTACACGGCCCGCGACGAGGCAGAGCTGACCGACAACAGCAGGACGCCCGACGTGACGATCAGCGTCGTCGGCAAGCAGTGGAGCTGGGACTTCAACTACGTCGACTCCGACGTCTACGACACCGGTGTGCACACCGAGCTGACGGGTGAGGAGGGCGCCCGCGAGAACATGCCGGTGCTCTACCTGCCGGTCAACAAGCGCGTGCAGTTCGTGCTCAACTCACGCGACGTCATCCACAGCTTCTGGGTCCCCGCCTTCATGACCAAGCTCGACATGGTCCCCGGCAAGACCAACCGCTTCCAGGTCGTGCCTTCGCAGGTCGGGGAGTTCCAGGGCAAGTGCGCCGAGCTCTGCGGCGCCTACCACTCCGAGATGCTCTTCATGCTCAAGGTCGTCCCCCAGGAGGAGTACGACCAGCACATGGCACGCCTCGCCGAGATCGGCCAGACCGGGCAGCTCCCCGTCGATGCCAGTCGCGAGGAGCTCGTCGAGGGCGACGCCGAACTGATCCCCGAACCTGCTCGCACCGGGAGCAACTGATGACCACCACCGCCAACCGCTCCACCGAGACGACGACGGGCGCCGGGGCGCCGATCACGCCTCGCTCCGAGATCAAGGGCCGCAGCTTCGTCAAGTGGGTGACGACGACCGACCACAAGGTCATCGGCAACCTCTACTTCATCACGTCGTTCCTGTGGTTCCTGCTCGGCGGCATCATGGCGCTGCTGATCCGCGGCGAGCTCCTCGCGCCAGGACTTCAGGTCGTCGACACGAAGGAGCAGTTCAACCAGCTGTTCACGATGCACGGCACGATCATGCTGCTGCTCTTCGCCACACCGCTCTTCGCGGGCTTCGCAAACGCCCTCATGCCGTTGCAGATCGGGGCGCCTGACGTCGCCTTCCCGCGGCTCAACATGTTCGCCTACTGGCTCTACCTCTTCGGTGGTCTCATCGCCGCAGCAGGCTTCCTCACGCCGCAGGGCGCCGCCTCCTTCGGCTGGTTCGCCTACACGCCACTCTCCGACGAGAGCTACAGCCCCGGCCTTGGTGGAGACCTGTGGGTCTTCGGTCTCGCCTTCGCGGGCTTCGGGACCATCCTCGGTGCGGTCAACTTCATCACGACGATCGTCTGCATGCGGGCCCCCGGGATGACGATGTTCCGGATGCCCATCTTCACCTGGACCGTGCTGATCACGTCGATCCTCATCCTCGTCGTCTTCCCCGTCCTCGCCGCCGCGCTCTTCGCCCTCGGTGGTGATCGTCGCTTCGGGATGCACATCTTCGACCCGGAGAACGGCGGTGCCATGCTGTGGCAACACCTGTTCTGGTTCTTCGGGCACCCCGAGGTGTACGTCATCGCGCTGCCCTTCTTCGGCATCATCAGCGAGATCATCCCGGTCTTCTCCCGCAAGCCGATCTTCGGCTACAAGACGCTGGTCTTCGCCACCATCGCCATCGCGGCGCTCTCGACGAGTGTCTGGGCGCACCACATGTACGTCACCGGGCAAGTGCTGCTTCCGTTCTTCGCCGTGATGACCATGCTCATCGCCGTGCCGACCGGAGTGAAGTTCTTCAACTGGATCGGCACCATGTGGGGCGGCAAGGTGTCCATGGACACGCCCATGCTCTGGGCGATGGGCTTCCTCGTGACCTTCCTCTTCGGAGGCCTCACCGGCGTCATCCTGGCCAGCCCGGCCCTCGACTTCCACCTGTCCGACAGCTACTTCGTCGTCGCCCACTTCCACTACACCGTCTTCGGCACGGTCGTGTTCGCGATGTTCGCGGGATTCTACTTCTGGTGGCCGAAGCTCACCGGGCGGATGCTCGACGAGAAGCTCGGAAAGATCCACTTCTGGATGCTCTTCCTCGGCTTCCACACGACCTTCCTCATCCAGCACTGGCTCGGCGTCGAGGGAATGGCCCGCCGCTACGCCGACTATCTGCCCGAGGAGAACTTCCAGACGGGCAACATCGTCTCGAGCATCGGTGCCCTTCTTCTCGGCGCCTCGATGATCCCATTCCTCTACAACGTGTGGCGCACCTGGAAGCGCGCACCGTTCGTCGGCACGGACGACCCCTGGGGCTATGGGGCCTCGCTCGAGTGGGCGACGTCGTGTCCGCCACCGCGACACAACTTCACCTCGCTGCCACGCATCCGGTCTGAGCGTCCCGCCTTCGACCTGCACCACCCCGAGGCAGCCCCCGGGGGTAAGCCGGTGCCGGACCGCGGGACCCTGGCGCAGGTGATGGGCCCGGCCGACCTCGACGAGACCGCCGGTGAGCGTCGAGGCACCACTCGACACCCGAACGGAGACTGACCATGCGCGTCGAGACCAAGCTGTTCATGTACCTCTTCGCCTTCTTCGCGCCCGTCACGCTCATCTACGGGTTCTGGTCGGACTGGAGCGAGCCGATCGGCGTCGTGGCGCTGGGGCTCACTGCTGGGCTCTTCCTGCTCTCCGGCTTCTACTTCTGGATGACGGGCAAGAAGCTGCCCCTTCGTCCAGAGGACAACGCCAGCGGGGAGATCGCAGAGGCCGAGGGCAACTATGGCTACTTCGTCGCGAGCTCCTGGACGCCGCTGTGGCTCGCAGGCGCCGGCGCGATCATGTTCGCCGGTCTCGCCATCGGCTGGTGGCTGTTCATCATCGGCGCGTTCTTCGGCGTCGTCGCGGTCGTCCTCTGGGTCTTTGAGTCCTTCTCTGGCGAGTACTCGATCTGACGTCCAGCCGGTCACTTGCCAACAAGGCCCCACGAGCCCCCCGCGACCCGGTCGCGGGG
>NZ_JAJJPG010000215.1:0-3896 GCF_032907665.1 Intrasporangium sp. | reverse complement strand
CTCTGCATCAGAATTGAACTCGCAACGACTGGCTCAACTACTGCCGTCCTGCTGCAGACCCGCCAAACGCACCGCCCGCATCCGCGCGCGAAGCCAGCCCAGCGGCATACGCTGACCTCTGTCACCCGACCCACCCGCGAAGGACACCCATGTACGGCACCGTCAAGGACGAGCTCGCAGCGACCCTGCAGGAGATCAAGGACGCCGGCCTCTACAAGAACGAGCGCGAGCTGACCTCACCCCAGTCGGCGCACGTGACGACCCTCAAGGCCGAGGCGATCAACTTCTGCGCCAACAACTACCTCGGCCTGGCCGACGACCCGTCGATCATCGAGGCCGCCAAGGGCGCGCTCGACGCGTGGGGTTTCGGGATGGCGTCGGTCCGGTTCATCTGCGGCACGCAGACCCTGCACACCCAGCTCGAGCGCCGGATCGCCGACTTCCTCGGGATGGAGGCGACGATCCTCTACTCGTCGTGCTTCGACGCCAACGGCGGCGTCTTCGAGGTCCTCTTCGGCGCCGAGGACGCGATCATCAGCGACGAGCTCAACCACGCGTCGATCATCGACGGCATCCGCCTCTCCAAGGCGATGCGCTACCGCTACCGCAACGCCGACATGGCCGACCTGCGGGCGCAGCTCGAGGCGGCCGCAGCTGCGGGTGCCAAGCGCACGGTCGTCGTCACCGACGGCGTCTTCTCGATGGACGGGTCCTACGCCCCCCTCGACGCGATCTGCGACCTCGCAGAGGAGTTCGGCGCGCTCGTCTTCGTCGACGACTCGCACGCCGTGGGGTTCATCGGCGACGGAGGGCGTGGCACGCCGGAGCTCTTCGGCGTGCAGGACCGCGTCGACATCATCACAGGCACCCTGGGCAAGGCCCTCGGCGGCGCCTCCGGCGGATACGTCGCGAGCCACCAGGAGGTCGTCGACCTGCTTCGCCAGCGCTCCCGGCCCTACCTCTTCTCGAACTCCGTCGCGCCGCCCGTCGTCGCCGGTTCGATGCGGGCGCTCGAGCTCATCGAGTCCTCCGGCGAGAAGCGCCAGATCCTGCGACGCAACACCGAATTGTTCCACCGGCTCATGACGGAGGCGGGCTTCGAGCTCCTCCCCGGGTCGCACCCGATCCGTCCCGTCATGTTCCCCGGCGAGGACGGCGCGCGTCGCGCGACAGACATCGCAGACCACATGCTCGGCAACGGCGTCTACGTCATCGCGTTCAGCTTCCCCGTCGTGCCGCGGGGGAAGGCGCGCATCCGGGTCCAGCTCTCGGCGGCCCACTCCGAGGACGACGTGCGAGCCTGCGTCGACGCCTTCGTCGCTGCCCGCGACGCGGTGGGCTGACCGGACACAGGAGGAGGTCGTATGCCGCTGGGCTCGCTTGCGCAACCGCGGCCGGGTCGCGTGGGCGTCCTGGTCGAGCGGCTCACGCCGGGCTACTTCGCCCTCGTCATGGCGAGCGGGATCATCTCGCTCGGGCTCCAGCTCGTCGGCTTCACCGTCCTGTCGGTCGTACTCTTCGCCGTCTGCATCACGGCCTATGTCGTGCTCATCGTGCTCAACGTCTGGCGGTTCGCCGCCTTCCGGCACGCCATGATCGACGACTTCAAGAATCCCAAACGGGCCTTCGGCTTCTTCACCTTCGTCGCCGGGACCAACGTCCTTGGCGCCCGGGCGGGTGCCGAGGGCTGGTACACCCTGACGGCCTGGCTGCTCGTCATCTCGTTCGCCGTCTGGCTCGTCCTCGGCTACGTCATCCCGTGGAGCGCCGTGCTGGGCCGCTCCGAGCGGCCGGTTGTCGCCCTCGCCAACGGCACGTGGTTCATCTGGGTCGTCGCGAGCCAGTCGGTCGCCGTGTCGGCTGCCACGCTCGAGGTCGTCCTCGTGGAGCTGCGGGCCTGGCTCGCGATCCTCGCGGTGTTCTCGTGGTCCGTCGGGGTGTTCCTCTACGTGGCCTCGGCGATCATCGTCGCACTGCGGATCATGCTCTACGAGCTCGACCCGACGGAGTTCGACCCGCCCTACTGGGTGTCGATGGGTGCCGTGGCCATCACGGTGGTGGCCGGTGCCCGGATCGTCGAGATGGAGTCGGCGCCGATGGCCGATGCCACCCAGGGTCTCGTCGCGGGGCTCTCCGTCGTGTTCTGGGCGTTCGCGACGTGGCTCATCCCCGTGCTCGTCGCGGCGGGAGTGTGGCGGCACTACGTCCGCAAGGTCCCGCTCGTCTACGTGCCGACGCTGTGGAGCATGATCTTCCCGCTCGGGATGTATGCCGTCGCCGGGATCTACCTCGGCCGCGCCGACCGCCTGCCGATCGTCGAGGCGATCGGGTCGAACTGGCTGTGGGTCGCGCTCACCGCATGGGCCCTCGTCTTCGTGGCGATGGTCCGGAGCGTCGGTGCCGCGTTGCTCGACCGCTCGAGGACGTGACCGGCGAGATGCCCTCGAGCCTTGCGGGGCAGGCTACCTGCGCGGGATCTCGTGCAGCCAGGGCCGGCTGAGGTCGAAGGAGCGGCCCGACACCTCGTCGACCTCGATCGCGACGACCACCGACTTCGGGCTCGGGATCCAGGGTCGGAGCGGGAGCTGCTCGACGATGTAGGCGTCCTGGCCCTCGAGGATCTTGGCTCGGCCGCGGACGATGACGCTCGTCGCGCGATCATCGACGACCTCGTCCACCTCGAAGGCGACGTCCCGGTTGGCCGTGACACCGAAGAGCTTGCTGCCCTCGCTCGTGATGAAGACGATCCGGTCCATGGGGTCGACGGCGTAGTTGATCGGGGCGATGTGGACCTCGCCGACGAGATGGAACGCCAGCCGACCGAACTCGCGAGCCCGGAGGAAGTCCCATGACTGATCGGGGTGCAGGACGCGCATCGGGCCGTCGTCGTCGTAGTCGTTCATGTCAGCTCCCTCGATGGTGGGACCGGGCCCCTGGGTCTCGGTACTACCCATAGTAGTAGCCCCCGGGTGGGGGCCGTCGGCCGTGCGAGGTGCGTCACCGGACAGCCTACGAGCGGCGTGAGTGGAGTTGTGGGTTGGGGTTGTCGGGGGTCCACGGGGGCGGAGCCCCCGTGAGTTGGGATTGACTATGCCCATGGACTTCTACAGCTCCTATGCCCACGGCTTCGCCCGCGTGGCGGCGTGCACGCTCCCGGTCGCTGCCGCCGACCCTGCTCGCAACGCCGACGCGGTCATCGAGCAGGCGCGAGCCTGCAGCGCCGAGGGCGTGGCGCTCGCGAGCTTCCCCGAGCTGTGCCTCACCGGCTACGCCATCGACGACCTCCTTCTCCAGGACCCGCTCCTCGACGCGGCAGAGGAGGCCCTCGCCCGGGTCGTGGAGGCCTCGGCCGACCTGCTGCCGGTCCTCGTGGTCGGCCTGCCGCTCGTCAAGGACGCGCGACTCTTCAACTGTGCCGTGGTCGTGCACCGCGGGGCGATCCTCGGTGTCGCGCCCAAGGCCTACCTGCCGACCTACCGCGAGTTCTACGAGCGGCGACACTTCGCCGCCGGGGACGACCAGCGGCGCGAGACGATCGACGTGGCCGGGTGGCGCGTGCCGTTCGGCACCGACCTGCTCTTCCGCGCGACCGACCTCGAGGGCTTCGTCGTCGGCGTCGAGGTGTGCGAGGACATGTGGATCCCGGTGCCTCCGAGCGCTGAGGCGGCGCTCGCCGGCGCGACCGTGCTCGTCAACATCTCGGGCTCCCCGATCACCGTCGGCCGAGCGGAGGATCGCCACCTGCTGTGCCGGAGCGCGTCGGCCCGGTGCCTCGCTGCCTACCTGTACTCCGCGGCGGGCGAGGGTGAGTCGACGACCGACCTGTCCTGGGACGGCCAGACGATGATCTACGAACGCGGCATGCTGCTGGCCGAGACCGAGCGCTTCCCGGAGGG
>NZ_JAJJPG010000214.1:0-3901 GCF_032907665.1 Intrasporangium sp. | reverse complement strand
CCGAGCGCGCCCATGACCGGGATCGTCACGACGGCCCAGCTCTCGGCCACCATCGGCCAGAAGCGCGACGCGCCACGCCAGCGGCCGGCGATCGCGATGCGGATGCCGATGAGGAACATGCCGAGCATCGACAGCGGCCAGAACAGGTCGAGCAGCAACCAGCCCGGCTGGGTCAGGTCGGAGACACCGATGGCGTCGACAACCGTGGAGGCGATCGCCAGACCGACGAGGCCGGTCTCGACCCGGATGACAGCCCGCGCGAACCGGCCCGTGCCGAGCGCCTGCGTGCGGTCGAGCACGCGCAGCAGGAGGAGCAGTCCGACCTGGAGGAGTCCCGACCCGAGGCCGAAGAGCAGCAGTGGGAGCGCCTCCTTGGCCGGGTCCGGCCCGAACGCGCCGATGGCGGCCGCCCACGCCAACGCACCGGCCGTGAGGACGCGGCCGTGGGCCACGAAGGGTCTGGATCCTGCGGATCCCGGTGTCGCGGCAGGGCCGAGGTCGGAGCGGGCCGGGGCGGGCCTCTGGGTGACGGTCATGACGTACTCCTCGATGTGGTGGCGCCCCCTTGGCGCCGTCGGGATGAACTCTCCGCAGGCGCACGGCCCGAGTGGCAGGGAGCGGCGTCCCGGCTTCCGTCCCGACCCGATGTCCCGGACGTTCGGGACAGCGATCCCGGGACAGCGGGACAGGTGCACCGGCACACTGGCGCGGTGACGCTGACAACCGCCGTGGCCACCGGGACCCGCCGTGCCCCGGGCGTGCCGGGCGCCGTCGTCCTCGCGCTCGTGGTCGGGACCGTGCTCGCGGCCCTGCTCGACCTCCAGGGCGGTGACGTCCAGCGCGCGGAGGCGAGCCTCGGCCACGGGGCGTTCACGGCAGCCATCGGCGCCGTCGTCGGCACCCTGGGTGCGGTCATCCTGTGGTTCCGCGAGCGTCACCGCATCGGCATCCTGCTCGCCGGCACCGGGGCGCTCTGGACGGCAGACGGCGTCCTCGAGGCGTATGCCGTCAAGGGGCTCGCGAGCGAACCTTCCCTACCCGGCACCGGGCTCGCGGTCTGGTTCGTCGCCGAGGTGGGGTCCCTGCTGCTCGTCGCCGTGCCCCTCCTGCTCGTCCTCTACCCCTCTGGACACCTCGTTCAGGGACGTTGGCGCACCGTATCGCTGGCGGCAGTGACCCTGTCCCTTGCGCTACCGCTCGCGCTCCTCCTCGCGCCGGACGAGTTCATCTACCCGCCCGCGCTCCTCGAGCGGCTCGGGCCGCTCCCCGGGCCCACGCTGCCCCTCCCGGCAGACGTGGTGGAGGTCGGTCTGACGGTCGCCCAGGCGCTGACGACGGCGGCCATGCCGTTAGCCGCCGCAGTCGTCTTCGCGCGGCATGCTCGGGCGAGTGGCGCCGAGCGCACCCAGCTCCGATGGCTCCTCTGGGCTGCCCTCATCAGCCTCCTCGCCGGGGGCGTCATGCTCCTCGACCTGTCCGGCCCGGTGGGCCTGACCGCCCTGCTCGTGGCCCTCGGGGTGACGAGCGTGTCGGTCGTGATCGGCATCGTCCGGCCCGAGCTCGGCGACATCGACGCGCTCGTCGGCGGCACGCTCGTCCACGCCGGGATCGCGGCCAGCCTCCTCGCCCTCGACCTCACCCTCCTCGCCGTCCTCACCGACGTGCTCGACGGGCGACTCGGGCAGCGGGAGGTCACCGTGCTCGTCCTGCTCGTCGCCGTCACCGCCTACAGCCCGCTCCGCACGTGGTTCTCGTCCCTCGTGCGCCGGCGCTTCCTCGGCCGCCGCGGCGAGCGGTACGCCGTCGTGTCGACCCTCGCCGCGCGGCTCGAGGAGTCCCCCAGCCTGGCCGAGCAGCTCCCCACCCTCGCGGCCGCCGTGTCCGAGGCCTTCCGTCTGCCCTATGTCGGGGTCGAGGTCGTCATCGGCGGCGGCGAGCGGCTGACCGCCACCCACGGCCGCGAGACGGCGGCCACCCGCGACTTCCCGATGGCCTACCGCGGCGAGCCGATCGGCACGATCAGCCTGCCGGACGACGGCATCCGGTCCATGCTCTCCCGTCGCGACCGTGACCTCCTGCTCGACGTCGTGCGCCAAGCTGCCATCGCCGTGCGCAGCACCGTGCTCGCACAGCAGCTCCAGCACGCCCGCGAGCAGCTCGTCCTCGCCCGGGAGGAGGACCGACGCCGGATCAGGCGAGACCTGCACGACGGGCTCGGGCCCGTCCTTGGCGGGGTCGCCATGCGCCTCGACGCCGCGGGCAACGCCGTCGCGGCCGACCCAGAACGCAGCATCCGGCTCATCGCGCAGGCCCGCAGCGAGATCACCGAGGCGCTCGCGGACGTCCGACGCCTCGTGCACGGCCTCCGCCCGCCGGCCCTGGACGACCTCGGACTGCGCGCCGCGATCGACCAGCAGGCCGAGCGAGCCCGCACGGGTGGACTCGTGGTCGAGGTCGCCTCCGACGACCTGGCCGGCCTGCCCGCAGCCGTCGAGGTCGCCGCCTACCGGATCGTCTCCGAGGCCCTCGCGAATGTCACCCGACACGCCGCCGCCGCGCACTGCACGGTCCGGCTCAGCCGCTCGGCCGGACAGCTCGTCGTCACTGTGGTCGACGACGGTCAGGGCATCGCGGCGGACGTCGTGGCCGGCGTGGGGCTGCGCTCCCTCAGGGAGCGAGCCGAGGAGCTGGGCGGCCAGTGTGAGGTCCGGTGTCCCGCCACGGGCGGTACTGAGGTGCGAGCATGGCTGCCGACGAGCGAGGGAGGGATCGCGTGACCGATACCCGCAGCCACCCCATTCGGGTGCTCATCGCCGACGACCACCCCGTGTTTCGGGACGGGCTGGCCTCTCTCCTCGAGCCACACCCGGACATCGAGGTCGTGGCCCGGGCAGCCGACGGGGCCGAGGCGGTGGCACTCGTCGCGGAGCACCGCCCCGACGTCGTCGTCATGGACCTGCAGATGCCAGTCCTCAACGGGATCGAGGCCACGCGCCGGATCCTCGCCGAGCACCCCGACGTCCGCGTCCTGGTGTTCACCATGGGCGAGGACGACGGCACCCTCCTGTCGGCCATCCGCGCTGGAGCCCGTGGCTACCTCGTCAAGGGCGCTGCCCAGGAAGAGGTGACTCGGGCCATCGCGGCCATCCACTCGGGCGGTGTCGTCTTCGGGGCCAGCCTCGCCGCCCGCATCGGCGAGCTGCTCACCGCGCCGGCGGCTTCCCCCGGAGCAGCGGAGTTCCCCATGCTCACCGAGCGCGAGCGCGAGGTCCTCGACCTCATTGCCGCCGGCCGCAGCAACGCGCAGATCGCGAGTGCCCTCTTCCTCGCGCCGAAGACCGTGCGCAACAACGTCTCGAGCATCCTGTCCAAGCTGCAGGCAACCGACCGTGCCGAGGTCATCATCCGAGCCCGGGAGGCCGGCCTCGGCCAGCACTGACGGCGAGGCTCCCTCAGGAGTCGAGTGCCTCGATCGCCTCGGCGGTCGCGAGCACCTTGCGGGCGGTGTCGACGTGGAGGCTCTCCACGAGCTTGCCCTTGTACGTCGCGACGCCCTTGCCCTGGGCGACCGCCTCCTCGAAGGCCGCGATGAGGCCCTTGGCGTCCTCGACCTGCTCGGCGCTCGGCGCGAAGACCTCGTTGGTCACCTCGACCTGCCCCGGGTGGATCAGGGTCTTGCCGTCGAACCCCATCTGCCGGCCCTGGACACACTCGTCACGCAGACCGTCGAGGTCCTTGACGTCCATCCAGACACCGTCGATGACGGCCACGCCGACCGCCCGGGCACCGAGCAGCGTCATCGACAGCGCCGTGAGCAGCGGCTGCCGACCGGGCACCAGCTCGGCGCCGAGCTCCTTGTTGAGGTCGTTCGTGCCCATGACGAAGACGGTGAGGCGC
Source organism: Intrasporangium sp. (assembly GCF_032907665.1). GTDB lineage: Bacteria > Actinomycetota > Actinomycetes > Actinomycetales > Dermatophilaceae > Intrasporangium. Next base: position 4 of record NZ_JAJJPG010000214.1, on the reverse strand, counting down.
TCGG
>NZ_JAJJPG010000213.1:0-3924 GCF_032907665.1 Intrasporangium sp. | reverse complement strand
ATGATGCACGCCCTCGCCAAGGCCGGATTCCAGCAGAGCTACACGTACTACGCGTGGCGCAACGCGGCGTGGGAGCTCGAGGAGTACGGCCGTGAGCTGTCCGGCGACGCGGCCACGTACATGCGACCGTCCTTCTGGCCGACGACGCACGACATCCTCACGCCCTACATGCAGTACGGCGGACCGACAGCCTGGAAGCTCAGGGCGGCGATCGCGGCGACGATGGTGCCGACCTACGGCATCTACAGCGGCTACGAGCTCATGGAGCACGTCGCGCGACCCGGCGCCGAGGAGCAGCTCGACAACGAGAAGTACGAGTACAAGGACCGCCAGTGGTACCTCTACGAGCCCGGTGGGCCGCTCGAGGGACGCTCCCTCGCGTGGTACCTCAAGCGGCTCAACGAGATCCGCGGTTGGCACCCTGCGCTGCGCTGGCTGCGCAACCTCCACTTCCACCGGGCCGACGACGACAGCTTCCTCGTCTACTCGAAGACGCGGGTCGTCGACGGCGAGCGCGACACCGTCCTCGTCGTCGCCAACCTCGACCCCCACGCGACGCGCGAGACCTGGGTGCACCTCGACATGGAGGCCCTGGGGATGGCGACCTGGTCGACGTTCGATGCCCACGACCACGTGCTGAACCAGACGTGGACCTGGCGCCAGGACAACTTCGTGCGCCTCGGTCCCGACTCCGAGCCGGTCCACATCCTCAGCGTGAAGGGCCACTGACCGATGCAGGGTCTCAACCTCGCCCAGCCCGGCCTCAAGTACGACCCGCACTGGTTTCGCAAGGCCGTCTTCTACGAGGTGCTCGTCCGCGCCTTCGCCGACTCGAAGGGCTCCGGCGCCGGAGACTTCACCGGGCTCATCGGCAAGCTCGACTACCTCCAGTGGCTCGGCGTCGACTGCCTGTGGCTCCCGCCCTTCTACGCATCGCCGCTGCGCGACGGCGGCTACGACATCGCCGACTACAAGGCCGTGCTTCCGGAGTTCGGCACCCTGCCCGAGTTCACCGAGCTCGTGTCGCAGGCACACGCCCGGGGCATCCGGATCGTCACCGACCTCGTGATGAACCACACGAGCGACCAGCACCCGTGGTTCCAGGCGAGCCGCGCGGAGCCCGACGGGCCCTACGGCGACTTCTACGTGTGGTCGGACACCGACGAGGGCTATGCCGACGCCCGGATCATCTTCGTCGACACCGAGGTCTCGAACTGGACCTTCGACCCCGTGCGTCGCCAGTTCTTCTGGCACCGGTTCTTCTCCCACCAGCCCGACCTCAACTTCGAGAACCCGGCCGTGCAGGAGGCGATGTTCGACATCGTCCGCTTCTGGATGGACCTCGGGATCGACGGGTTCCGCCTCGACGCGGTCCCCTACCTCTTCGAGGAGGAGGGGACGAACTGCGAGAACCTGCCGAGGACCCACGAGTTCCTCGCCCGCATGCGGGCCATGGTGGACGAGGAGTACCCGGGGCGCATCCTGCTCGCCGAGGCCAACCAGCCGCCGGCCGAGGTGGTCGACTACTTCGGGTCCGAGGAGGCGCCCGAGTGCCACATGTGCTTCCACTTCCCGGTGATGCCGCGGCTCTACTACGCCCTTCGTGAGGAGAAGGCCCAACCGATCACCTCCGTCATGGCAGAGACCCCGCCCATTCCGCCCGGGACCCAGTGGGGGACGTTCCTGCGCAACCACGACGAGCTCACCCTCGAGATGGTCTCCGCCGAGGAACGGGCCGCCATGTACGGCTGGTACGCCCCCGACCCGCGAATGCGCGCCAACGTCGGTATCCGTCGCCGCCTCGCTCCCCTGCTCGACAACTCGCGCCCGGAGATCGAGCTCATCCATGCACTCGTGCTCTCGCTGCCGGGGTCGCCCTGCCTCTACTACGGCGACGAGATCGGGATGGGCGACAACATCTGGCTCATCGACCGGGACGCGGTCCGCACTCCGATGCAGTGGACGCCGGACCGGAACTCAGGGTTCTCGACGGTCGACCCAGGCAAGCTCTACCTCCCCGTCATCTCGAGCCTCGTCTACCACTACAACAACGTCAACGTCGAGGCGCAGATGGCCTCGTCGGCATCCCTGCTGCACTGGCTGCGCGGCATGCTCCAGGTCCGCGCCCGCCACCCGGTCTTCGGGCTCGGCGACCTCGAGATCGTCTCCGCCGACAACGAGGCGGTCCTCGCCTACGTCCGGTCGATGGACGGGGAGAGCGGCGACCCCGCCGAGTCGGTGCTCTGCGTCAACAACCTGTCGAGCCGGCCGCAGGCCGCCACGATCACGGTGCCGGAGCGCTTCGCGGGCCGGCAGCTCGTGGACCTCTTCGGCGGCAGCGGCTTCCCCTGGGTCGCGCCGGACGGCCGCGTGACGATCACCCTGGGGTCACGCGACTTCTTCTGGTTGCAGCTGCGCGGCGGAGAGGAGGGACCCTGATGGCGACCATCCACGAGGGCGCCTCGATCGTGCCCTCGAAGCTCGAGCTGCTCACCCGATGGATGCCCGACCAGCGCTGGTATGCGGGCAAGGGCCACACGCCGCAGCTCGAGCGAGTCGGCGGCTTCCGCTTCGAGGACCCGGAGGGCGAGGTCGGCGTCGAAATCCACCTCGTCGCCGACCGGGCCGCCTCTCCGGTCGTCGTCTACCAGGTCCCGGTGACCTACCGAGGCGCGCCTCTCGCGGGTGCCGAGCAGGCCCTCGTCGGAACCACCGAGCACAGCGTGCTCGGTCGCCGATGGGTCTACGACGGACCCCACGACCCCGTCTACGTCGCCGCCCTGGTCGATACGATCCTCACAGGTGGCCGGAGCGACGAAGCCCGGGCCTCGCGCGGGAGCAACGCGGCTGCACTCGGCTCTCCGACGGGGCTGACGGCAGGGACGGTGACCTCGTCGACGGTGCTCACGGGCGAGCAGTCGAACACCTCGATCATCTGCCGGATGGCCGCGCCCGGCGGTGGTCCGGCCGAGCCCCTCATCGTCAAGGTCTTCCGCATCCTCCAGGACGGTGACAACCCCGACGTCGTCGTCCAGTCCGCGCTCACCGCAGCAGGCTCGGACCGCGTGCCGGCAACCTTCGGGCACCTCTCCGGCGCCTGGGACGACCCCTCCGGCTCGGGCAGCGAGCACCACGGCCACCTCGCCTTCGCCCAGGAGTTCATCCCGGGCGTCGAGGACGCCTGGCGAGTCGCCCTCGTCGCTGCCGCAGCGGGCAGCGACTTCGCCGCCCGGGCTCGGGACCTCGGCGTCGTGACCGCGGAGATCCATGCGTCGCTCGCCGCGGCTCTCGGTCGCGAGGAGGCCACGACGGAGGCGCGTGAGGCGTTGGTCGGATCGATGCGGGAGCGGTATGCCGCTGCCGTCGCCTCGGTGCCGGAGCTCGGCGCCCATGGGGACGAGGTCGAGCTGCTCCTCGCCGAGGTGCGGTCGGCGGCCTGGCCACCTCTCCAGCGGATCCACGGGGACTTCCACCTCGGGCAGGTCCTCGACGTTCCGGAGCGGGGTTGGGTCGCGCTCGACTTCGAGGGAGAGCCGCTCCGGCCACTCGCCGAGCGGGTACGCCCCGACCTCGTCCACCGTGACATCGCGGGCATGCTCCGCTCCTTCGACTACGCCGCCGGGTCGGTCCGCCTCACCGACGAGACCCCCTCCGACGACGCGACAGCCAACGCGTGGGCGGCCGCCTGTCGCCGGGCGTTCCTCGATGGGTACGGGTCCATCGCCGGCGAGCTCGGCACCGACGACCACAGGCTGATCCGGGTGCTCGAGCTCGACAAGGCCCTCTACGAGGTCGTCTACGAGGCCCGCAACCGTCCGGCCTGGCTCCCGATCCCCGTCGAGGCCGTGCGCCGACTCCTGTCCGAGAAAGGTCCGCCCCGATGAGCCCAGAACGCCCAGGCAGGACGCCGCCCCCCCACCCCCC
>NZ_JAJJPG010000212.1:0-3936 GCF_032907665.1 Intrasporangium sp. | reverse complement strand
GCATGTCGTCCAACGGCTTGGTGAAGTCGTAGATCGTCGACGTGGCGTAGTGCTCGGGGTCGAACTGGGACTTGTCGGTGTACTTGGCCGTGACCACGACATCGACGTCCTTGCCCTTGACCGCCTGGAAGGCGCCGACCATGCCCAGGTTGAGGGACCCGACGATGACGTCGTTCCCCTGGCCGATCAGCTGAGACGTGATCTGCTGCGCCTTCGTGGGGTCGTTGAAGTCACCGGTCCACACGGGAGTCACCGTGGCGTTGGACCCGCTGTCCTTGATGGCCTGGTTGATGGCATGCACCTCCGAGTACGAGAAGGGCAGGGAAAGCCCTCCGACGTAGCCGATCTTCCCCGACTTCGTCTGGGCTGCGGCGAGGATGCCGATGGGGTAGAAGGCCGTGTGGAAGTTGCGATCGAGGACCCAGAGGTTGGGGACGTTCTCCTTGGGCTTGTCGTCGAACTCGCCGATGAAGGTGACGTCCGGGTACTGCTTCGCGAGCTTGTTGGTCGCCTCGAAGTACTGGCTTCCGTGGCTCCAGATCACCGTGTAGCCGTCTGCGAGGTACTCCTTCATGACCCGCTCGGCGTCCGGCACCGGCACGCTCTCGGAGTGTGCCGTCTCGGCCCCGTGGTTCTTCTGCGCTTCCTGCAGGGCGATGAGGCCGAGTGCGTTGTAGTCGGCATCCGTCGTGGATCCGGAGAAGATCGCAGCGATGCGGGGGGCCTCGTCGCCGGACCCGTTCGTCGCGCCCCCGGAGGCGGGCTCGTCGGAACCGCAGGCGCTGGCGAGAAGGGCGACAGTCACCATCGGTATGGCGATGCGGGAGAAGGACGGGCGTGCCATGGGGGACCTCCACGATTGATCCGCCGACGCGAAGTCGGCGGTGCTGTCCGGCCCTGTGCCGTTTGGGAGACAGTGCCAGCCTCCTTCTCGACCTCACGTCGGCAAGTGGTGACAGGTGGTGACGACGCGACTTGTCGTGATTCGCCAAGCATGACGACGAGATCTCAGTCGGATTGAGGTCGTGTTTCATCATGGCGGTCTCCGGCCGGCTCTGGCCGGGACGCCCATCGCCCCTGGCTAGGTTGCTAGGCGAGCTGGTGCGCCGTGACCTCAGGCTGACTCGGCACATCGGACACACGGCGCGGCCACCAGAAGCGGTCGCCCAGGATCAGGGCGATGGCGGGCACGACGAGCGTGCGCACGACGAGGGTGTCGAGGAGGACGCCGACGCAGATGATGACGCCGATCTGGGCGAGGACGACGAGCGGCAGGACGCCGAGGACCGCGAAGACGGCGGCCAACAGGATGCCGGCGCTCGTGATGACCCCACCTGTCGCGGCCAGGGCGCGCAGCATCCCCTTCCGCGTCCCGTGCTCGCGCGCTTCTTCACGGGCCCGGGTGACGAGAAAGATGTTGTAGTCGACGCCGAGCGCGACGAGGAAGACGAACGCGTAGAGCGGGGCAGTGTCGTCAAGGCGTTGGAAGCCGAAGACCTGGGTGAAGAGCGCCCAGGACAACCCGAGGGCCGCGACGAAGGTCACGACGACCGTGCTGACGAGGATGATCGGTGCGACGACCGAGCGCAGGAGCAGCATGAGGGCGACGAGGACGAGCACGAGGATGAGGGGGAAGATGAGCGCCCGGTCCCCAGCGGCTCCCTCCGCCACGTCGACGGCTACTGCTTCCGTGCCGCCGACATGCGTCTCGGGGAGGTCGGCGACAGCGGCACGCAGGCTCGCGACGTCCTCACGCGCCTGGTCCGATGACGGCGCGCCCGTGAGGACGGCGTCGATCTGCGTGACGCCGTTGCCCGCTGCGCGGATCCGGGCCGAGGCCACGCCTTCGGCCTGCTCGACGGCGGCGAGCACGGTCTGGGCGTCGGCGGTCGTGACGACGGCCGCCGGGTCGGCCGAGCTGGCCGGGAAGGACTCGGAGAGACGCTCGGATGCCGAGATGGCCTCGGGTTTCTCGAGGAACTGGTCGGATGCGGACAGTCCGGTGTTGACGCCCAGGGCCCCCAGTGACATGGCGAGGAGGCCGACTGCGCTCAGGGTCACGACCGTCTTGGGCCGGGCAGCCACGATGTCACCGATGCGGCGCCAGAGCGATCGGGAGTCGGCCAGGGACGGCTCTCCCTCGTGCGGGATCTTGGGCCAGAAGACCCAGCGACCGAAGACGACGAGCGCGGCGGGGAGGACGATGAGCGCGAACGCCGCCGCGACGACGATTCCCACGGCCGACGCGACGCCGAGCCCGCGGGTGGCGGGGAAGGCGGACAGGAGGAGGGTGAGCACACCGAGGACGACGGTGGATGCGCTGCTCAGGACCGCTTCGGCGGTTCGCGACACGGCGGTGGCCATGGCGCGGCGCCGGTCGGCGTGGCGGCGCAGCTCGTCTCGATACCGGGAGATGAGGAGCAGGGCGTAGTCGGTCCCGGCGCCGAAGACGAGGACGGACAGGATTCCGACGGTGGACTCGTCCCAGGCGATGTCGAGGCCGCGCAGCGTGTGGGTCGCGAGCACCGTGGCGAGGCGGTCTGCGATGCCGATGACGGTGAGCGGGATGAGCCACAGGACGGGGCTGCGATACGTGATGACGAGCAGGAAGGCGACGATCGAGGCGGTCGCGATGAGGAGGCGGAGGTTCGCGCCGTCGAAGACCGCGGCAAGGTCGGCCTGGACGGCGGCCGGGCCCGTGACCTGGGCGGAGAGCCCGTCCGGCAGACCGTCCTTGGCGGCCGTGCGGATCTCGGCAACCGCGTCGGAGGCGGCCGAGGCGTCGGCCGCGTCGACCGGCAGGACGAGAAGGGCGGCCGTCCCGTCCTCGCTCGGCACGGCCGGCATCCCCGTCGCGCCAGGCAGCTGCCGGGCGCGCTCCTCGATGATCGCCCGGTCGGCCCTGCTCAGCGGTGCACCGTCCCGGCTGAAGAGGACGACGGCCGTCGAGCCATCGGACTCGGGGAGCCGCTCGCGGAGCTCGGCCGCGGCTGCGCTGTCGGAGCTCGCCGCGAGGGAGTCGGTGGGCGAGGGCGAGCGCTCCGCGTCCCCGACCAGGCCGATGACGGCACCGGAGGCGAGCAGGGCCAGAGTGGCGATGATCCCGGCCCACCAGCGGGCGGTGAGGCGGGCAGCGAAGTGCGACACGAGGTCTCCGTTAGGATGGTGAAAGTACGTAAGGATCTTACTAAGTTGGTTAGCGAAATGGCGAACGCCACGTCGAACGTCACATCGCCCGTGCCCTCGGCCGCGATGACTGAAGGCGTCCCTGCCTGGCGACCCAGTCGCTCGCTGGAGACGCTCCAGGAGCTGCTCGACGTCGCCGAGGCCCTCCCGGAGGCGGTGGCGCGGCGGGCCGGCCTGTCCGTCTCCGAGCTCCATGCCCTCAAGCACCTTTCGAGCGAGGCGATGGGCCCGGTCGAGCTCGCTCGCCGGCTCCGCGTGACCTCGGCTGCGGCGTCCGGCGTCGTCGACCGGCTCGTCGGCCGGGGTCACGCCGAGCGGCGGCCGCATCCTGAGGACGGGCGCCGGACCGTCGTCGTCGTCACCGACTCCGGGCGCGCCGAGGTGATCGGGTGGCTCAAGCCGATGTTCGAGGCGCTCGCCGACCTGGACCGGTCGCTGAGTGACACCGACCGCGTCGTCGTCGAGGGCTACCTTTCGGGGGCGGTCGAGGCGATGCGCACGCTGCTGCGGCCCTAGGGGCTACGGCCTGAGCGGCTACGGCCTGAGCGTGGCCCGAGCCGCCACCTCGCGCTCGAGGACCCCCCGCCAGGTCGTCCCGGGTCGGCCGAGCAGCCGTTCCAGCGGGGCACCGTCGCCGACCAGGCCGCCGCGCTCATAGGCGCGGAACATCGCGACCAGGTCCTCCAGCGCCTGCACCGACACGGTCGCGCCCGGTCCGTCCGACCACTCCTCGAGCGACATCTGGGACGC
>NZ_JAJJPG010000211.1:0-3996 GCF_032907665.1 Intrasporangium sp. | reverse complement strand
GCGACGATGGCGTTCTGGTTCTCGAGGAGGTAGTTCGCCGAGTCGCCGACCGTGGTCTCCGACACGTGGATCTGGTCGTAGGTGTCGGTGTCCATGAAGACGAAGTCGTCGCCGTCCTTGTAGAGGTACTGCATCGTGCGCTTGTCGACGTTGCTCGTCTCGACCTTGACGCCCGCGTTGAACGTCTTGTCGACGACCTTGCCGGACAGGACGTTCTTCAGCTTGGTGCGCACGAAGGCGGGACCCTTGCCCGGCTTGACGTGCTGGAACTCGACGACGGACCAGAGCTGTCCCTCGAGGTTGAGCACCATGCCGTTCTTCAGGTCGTTGGTCGTTGCCATCAGTGAGTAGTCGCTTTCGTATGCCGCTGGGCTCGCTCACGCGAGCGGGTGCCCGCGGGTGCCCCGCTCGTTCAACGGACTGGGCTGGGAAGTTGCCGCGCAAGTCTAGCCGCGTGGCTGTTCGATCACGGAATCGCGACCTTCGGCCAGGAGCCGCACGAGCTCGGCAGCATGGGCCACCGTGGCGAGCTCGGCCTCGGTGAGGTTCGGGTCGGCGGACCGACGTCGAGCTGCTGACTCGAGGTGGGGCACCGCAGCGGCGGCGACCCCGGTGAGGAAGCCGGCGAGGTACTCCCGCAGGCGCCGCCCGACCTCACGTGCGACCAGCCCCGCGGACTCCGGGGCAAGGGCCACCTGGCCCATGATCACCGCGGACAGGGCGACGTCCAGGCCCGCCGTGCCGAGGGCGGCGTTCGTCCAGTCGATCACCACCGGGTCGGCGGGATCACCGCCGCGGAGCAGGACGTTCAGCGGGTGCAGGTCCAGGTGGAGCAGCGTCCGCTCGCCGAGCCGGCCCTCGACCGGGACGGGTGCCGCCGAAGCGTCCAGGGCATGGAGTCGGTCGTGCAGGGCCGCCATCAGGCGTCCGGCATCCTCGGCCTCGCAGATGCCCGCGATGATCGCCTGGGCGAGTGTCGGGCCCTCGATCCGCTCCATCACCAGGGCATCACCTCGGCTCGGGAACACCTGTGGAACCGGGAAGCCCGCGTCGCGCAACCAGCTCATGAGGGACACCTCATCAGCGACGGCACGACCATCTCGGTAGCGACGCAGCACTCGGTTTCGGCCGAGGACGTAGACGTCCGCCTCTCGACCTGCCGCGAGCCACTCCACGCCGGCAGCGTAGCGGCCCCGGGCGCAGCTCTCCTTCGACCGGCGGCACCGGTGGGCCACACGCGGAATCGCGGTGCGCCGAAGCGGGGCGGTGGGTAGGCTGGCCTGCTCGTTCCGGTCCCGCAACGCACTGATCGACCACAGCCCGTTCCGCCCTCGATGCGAGTGCGGTGGACGGCGCTCGGTGCGTTGCCTCGCAGAGAGGTCTCCCGTGCACGTGCTCGACGCTGAGCTCGCTCGCGAGCAGGCCCACCTCGACCGGGCCCGCGCCGAGCTGGCCCGGATGCGGGAGGCTGCGGAGTCACTGGATGCCTCGCGGGCCAGCGATGCGATCTCCGGTGAGGTCCTCTCCCGCGTCCTGGCGCGCCGGATCGCCTCGCTGCAGGACGACCCGAGGACCACCCTGTTCTTCGGCCGGATCGACACGGCTGCCTCTGCGGATCACCCCACCGGGGAGACCTTCCACATCGGCCGCCGCCACGTGTCCGACGGGTCAGGTGACCCCGTCGTCGTCGACTGGCGCGCACCGATCTCGACCGGCTTCTACCGCGCCTCCGTCTCGGAGCCGATGGACGTCGTGCGCCGGCGGCGCTTCGGCGTCGAGCACGGCCGACTCACGGCCCTCGAGGACGAGCACCTCGCGACCGGGGCGGGCGTGGGTCACAGCGCCCTGCTCGCGGCCGAGATCGAGCGGCCGCGCACGGGTCCCATGCGTGACATCGTCTCGACGATCCAGCCCGAGCAGGACGAGATCGTCCGGAGCGACCTCGACACGAGCATCTGCGTCCAAGGGGCGCCCGGCACGGGCAAGACGGCGGTCGGCCTGCACCGGGCGGCGTGGCTGCTCTACTCGTTCCGCGAGCGCCTCGACCGCTCAGGAGTACTCGTCGTGGGTCCCAACCGTGCCTTCCTCGACCACATCGGCGCGGTCCTGCCCTCGCTCGGCGAGCTCCGGGTCGGTCATGCGACGATCGAGTCCCTGGTCGCCCACGCTCAGGTCCGGGCCGAGGACCCACCGGCGGTTGCGGCGCTCAAGGGTGACGCCCGTCTGGCCCGGGTGCTGTCCCGGGCCGTCTGGTCCCAGGTGCGCAGGGCCACTGAGCCGCTCGTCGTCCCGCGCGGGGTGCGCAAATGGCGAGTGCCGGCCTACGAGGTCCAGGACGTCCTCGACGAGCTCGTTGCGCGCGATGTCCGTTACGAGGCGGCGCGGGCGCTCCTGCCGCAGCGGCTCGCCCACCACGTCCTCCTCGCGATGGAGTCATCCGGCGAGGCCCCGGACGACCGGGTCCAGGACGCCGTGGCGAAGTCACCGGCGGTCAAGGCCTACGTCGCATCGGTGTGGCCGGCGCTGGACGCGGCGGGCGTCCTGCACCGGCTCTGGTCCGACCCAGCGGTGCTGGCGACGGCGGCAGCAGGCGATCTCACCGCTGAGGAGCAGGCACTGCTCCACTGGGCTCGGCCGCCACGCACCAAGGGCTCTGCGCGGTGGACTCGCGCCGACCTCGTCCTGCTCGACGAGCTCGCCGACCTGCTCTCCCGCACCCCGAGTCTGGGCCACGTCATCCTCGACGAGGCCCAGGACCTGTCCCCCATGCAGCTGCGCGCGGTCGGTCGCAGGTGCTCGACCGGGTCGGTGACGGTGCTCGGCGACCTCGCCCAGGGCACGACGCCCTGGGCGACGGGGTCGTGGGTCGAGGCCATGGGCCACCTCGGCAAGCCGTCGCACGACCTCGTGGAGCTCGACCGTGGCTTCCGCGTGCCCGGGCGAGTCATCGACTACGCCGCGAGGCTGCTGCCGCACATGTCGAGCGGGCTCACGCCGCCGACCTCGGTTCGCGACAACCCCGGCGTGCTCACGGTCGTCCGGGTCGACGAGGGCGCTCTCGACGACCGTCTCGCGAGTCTGCTCGCCGAGAGGGCGGGGGAACCCGGCTCGACCGGCATCATCGCCGCTGACGCCGTCCTCGACCGGCTCGGCGCGGCACTCGAGGTGCGACAGCTGTCCCACGGGCGACTCGACGTTGACCACGGGGACGACGCGGACCACCCGATCCAGCTCGTCCCCGCCACGGTGGCCAAGGGTCTGGAGTTCGACCGTGTCGTCGTCGTCGAGCCGGCCGCCATCTCGGCCGCAGAAGCGGACGAGCGGACCGGCCTGCGCCGCCTCTACGTCGTCCTCACGCGCGCGGTCTCGGAGCTGACCGTCCTGCACGCCGAGCCGCTCCCCGCCCCCCTGCGCTGACGGTCCCTTGCGCAGACGGTCCCGTTCCTCCCGTGGCGTCTCAGACGAGGGCGCGCAGCCCGAGCAGGTAGGACTGCAGGCCGAACCCGGCGACGGTACCGGTCGCGACCGGCGCGATCACGGAGGTGCGTCGGAACTCCTCGCGGGTGGCCGGGTTCGACAGGTGGACCTCGACGAGGGACAGGCCGCTCGTCGTGACGATGGCGCACGCGTCCCGGACGGCATACGAGTAGTGGGTGAACGCCCCGGGGTTGAGCACGACGTCGACCCGGGCATCCACGGCGTCGTGGAGCCAGTCGATGAGCTCGCCCTCGTGGTTCGTCTGGCGGCAGTCCGCCACCAGGCCGAGGTCCCTGGCCTCACGCTGCACCGCGGCGTGGATGTCGTCGAGCGTGTCCGAGCCGTAGACGTCGGGCTCGCGGGTGCCCAACCGGTCGAGGTTGGGTCCCGAGAGGACGAAGACCGTGGGTGCCGTCATGCCAGCAGTCTAGTGAGCAGACAGACGCCCGCCCTCGGGCCGCACCGTGGCTCGGCCCGGCCGTCCGCGGGCACGACCCGCGCCCAACCACCACCGATCGG
>NZ_JAJJPG010000210.1:0-4021 GCF_032907665.1 Intrasporangium sp. | reverse complement strand
AAGCACCGCCCCGGCGAAGTTGTGGCGGCCGAAGCTCAGTCGGGGTCGGCGGGCGCGGTCTCGATGACGTGGAAGGCTGGCTCCTCGTACGGGTGCGCGCCGCGGAGCGCGGCCACGACCTCGCGGCGCAGCCCCTTCGGGAAGGTGACCTCGACGCGGTGCTCGGGCAGCCGCTCGAGGTCCCCCACCGTCCCGATCGCGGGGTCGGCGCCGGCACCGGGCCGGAACTGTCCGGTGCCCACGGTGAACCACGCGCACTCGGTGTAGTCGCCGATCGCCCCCGCCCCGGCGGCGAAGAGCGCCGCGAGCACGTCGTCGGTCGCCCCGACAGGTGAGTAGAAGACGAGGACGTCGAGCTCGATCATGCGTCGGTCCTCGGGCTACTTGCCCTCGAACTGCGCCTTGCCCGGGCCCTGCTCGACGAAGGACGCCATCCCGATCTCGCGGTCCCGTGTCGCGAAGAGGCCGGCGAAGAGCATCCGCTCGATCTCCAGACCGGTCTCGAGGTCGACCTCGAGACCGCGGTCGACGGCCTCCTTGGCCGCACGGATCGCATACGTCGCCGCGCCGACGTACTGGCCGGCCCACTCCCGCGCCGCGGCGTAGACCTCGGCGGCAGGCACGACCTTGTCGGCGAGCCCGATCGCGAGAGACTCCTGGGCGTCGAGGAAGCGCCCCCCGAAGATGATCTCCTTCGCCTTGGCCGGCCCGACGAGACGCGACAGCCGCTGCGTGCCCCCGGCCCCGGGGATGATGCCGAGGAGGATCTCGGGCTGGCCGAGCTTCGCGTCGTCGGCGACGACGCGGAAGTCGCACGCCAGGGCGAGCTCGCACCCGCCACCGAGTGCGTATCCCGTGATCGCGGCGATCACGGGCTTGGGGATGCGGGCGACGGCGGTGATCGACGCCTGGAGCGGGCCCGAGCGGTCGACCATGTCCGTGTAGGACATCGTCTGCATCTCCTTGATGTCGGCACCAGCGGCGAAGACGCGCTCGCCGCCGTAGACGATGACGGCCTTGACGTCCTCGCGGTCGGTCGCCTCGATGGCGGCGTCGCGGATCTCCTCCTGGACCTGGACGTTGAGGGCGTTCATCTTCGGACGGTCGAGCCGGATCGTGCCGATGCCGTCCTCGACCTCGAGCCGGACGAACTCGCCCATCACTGGCCGCCCTGCGTGGTTCCGTCGCCCGGCTGGGCCTGGTCGTCCGCCGGCAGCCAGGACTGGAAGAAGAACTGCACCGCCTGGAGGATGTGGTTGATCGAGAGCGGGGTGAGCAGCTTGAGGTCGGCCCAGTCGGGGACGACGTGCTCCGCGGAGACGACGAGGCTCTCCTGCACCAGGCACAGCTTGACGACGTTGAGCTGCAGCGTCATGTCGTTGCAGCGCGCCAGGCGCTCGTTTCGGTCGGAGGACACCGGATCCTGCAGCTGCCACTGGCCGAAGAACCGGACGAGCGGGATCTCCCCCTCGGCGACGCGCGCGAAGAGGGTCTGCTCGTTGACGGCGAACTCGAGGTCGCCGTCGTTGTCGACCTTGGCCTCGACCCCGAGATCCCCCAGCACGGCGAGGATGCGGTCGCGCACGGGCGTCTCGCCCTGGGGAGCGCCGTTCGGCGGGGACGCGGGCGGCTGGAAGTTGGGCAGCGAAGTCGGATCGGTCATGGCCCCACCGTAACGAGGGGGGCGCCTCCTCGTCACATACGCGGCGCCAGGTGCAACCGCCCGAACCTCAGCACGGCCGCCCGGCTGCCGGCGGACCGGTCGGAGGTGCACGCCGTCTGCCACCTTAGGCTGGGACCCGTGCCCCCTCCGCCCGGAACACCTGATGTCCCGCCCGAGCCGGGGGTTCGTCTCACCCCGGAGGGGGGCCGGTTCTGCGTCTACGCCGGGCACGCGACGGGCGTGGAGGTCTGCCTCTTCGACCGTGACGCGCTGGGACGGGAGACCGAGCGCCGGGTTCCGCTGCGCCACCGCGCCCACGGCTCCTGGTTCGACACCGTCCCCGACGTCCGCGTCGGCCAGCGCTACGCCTTCCGGGCGGACGGGCCGTGGGAGCCCGAGCGTGCCCTGCGCTACAACCCGCACAAGCTCCTGCTCGACCCCTACGCCCGGGCGCTCGACGGGGTCGTGACGATGCATCCCGCGCTCTTCGCCCATTGCGTCGGACCCGACCTCACCGGCGACCTCACCGTGCCCGACCGACGTGACTCAGCGGCATACGTCCCCCGGTGCGTCGTCGTCGACGACACCTTCGACTGGGGAGCCGACGAGCCCCCCACGTGGTCGCTGACCGAGTCGGTCGTCTACGAGGTGCACGTCAAGAACGCCACCGCCAGGCACCCCGAGGTTCCCGAGCGCCTCCGGGGGACCTACGCCGGGCTGGCTCACCCCGCCTTCATCGCGCACCTCCGCAGTCTCGGTGTCACCGCCGTGCAGCTCCTGCCGATCCACGCCTTCACCCACGAGCCCGAGCTCGTCGCGCGCGGGCTGACGAACCACTGGGGCTACAACACCCTCGGCTACTTCGCCCCACATGCCGCCTATGCCTCGACCGACGACCCGCAGGGGGTGCTCGACGAGTTCAAGGGCATGGTCAAGCTGCTCCACGCGGCCGGGATCGCGGTCATCCTCGACGTCGTCTACAACCACACCGCCGAGCAGTCCCAGGACCGCATGACCCTGTCCTGGCGCGGCCTCGACGCCCGGGCCTACTACCGGCTCGACGCGCGTGGGCAGGACATCGACGTCACCGGGTGCGGCAACACGCTCGACCTCACCCATCCCGTCGTCGCCGGGATGGTGCTCGACTCCCTGCGCTACTGGGTGAACGAGTGCCACGTCGACGGGTTCCGCTTCGACCTCGCGGTTGCGCTCGCCCGCGGCCGGGACGACGCCTACGACCCGAACCACCCCTTCCTCGTCGCCTTGCGGACCGATCCGGTCCTGTCGCGGGTCAAGCTCATCGCCGAGCCCTGGGACGTCGGCCTGCACGGCTGGCACACGGGCAAGTTCCCGCCCCCCTTCTCCGAGTGGAACGACCGCTTCCGCGACAGCGTGCGCACGTTCTGGCTGCGTGACCTCGCGGCCTCGACGTCCGGGGAGACCGGGCACGGCGTGCGCGACCTCGCCACCCGGCTCGCCGGGTCCCAGGACCTCTTCGGGGTGCGCGACCGCGGCACCATCGCCTCGGTCAACTACGTGGCCGCCCACGACGGCTTCACCCTCGCCGACCTGACCACCTACGACGTCAAGCACAACGATGCGAACGGCCAGGGCGGTCGGGACGGCTCCGACGACAACCGCTCGTGGAACCACGGCATCGAGGGGCCGACCGACGACGCCGCGGTCAACGCGGCACGGCGACGGTCGATGCGCAACCTCATGGGAACGCTCCTGCTCTCGAGCGGGGTGCCCATGATCAACGGCGGCGACGAGCTCGGCCGGAGCCAGCACGGCAACAACAACCCCTACTGCCAGGACAACGAGATCTCTTGGTACTCATGGGATCTCGAGCCGTGGCAGGACGATTTGCTCGAGACCGTGCGACACCTCGTGCGACTGAGGCGGGACCACCCCGTCCTCCGCCAGCGGCACTTCTTCTCCGGCCGACAGGTGCACCCCGACGGGTCGACCGACCTCGCGTGGTTCGGTGGTGACGGAGACGAGATGGGCCGGCGCTGGGACGGGCCGGCCGTCGATGCGCTCCAGGCGCTCTTCAACGGGGCGTGGTTCGGCCACCGATCGGCGCTCCTGCAGGTCAACGGAAGCGCGTGGGCCGCGGAGGTCACGCTGCCGCGGGCACCCGGCACCACGGCATACGAGCCGCTGTGGGACAGCACGGAGGAACGGCCGGCGCCGGCGGGACCACTCGTGCCGGCGGGCACCGAGGTGACGATGGGACCGTCGTCGATGCGCTTGTGGAGTGCGCTCGACCGGCCCTGATCAGGCGCTCTCGTCGCCCGGGATGGGAGAGGGAGCGCCGACCAGGATCGGGCCGGGGTCCGAAAGACGGTGGTCGCC
>NZ_JAJJPG010000209.1:0-4050 GCF_032907665.1 Intrasporangium sp. | reverse complement strand
GCGTGAGGGGACGAGATCAGGGGTGGAGCGCGTCGAACTCCGCTTCGGCGACCCGCTCCTCGTCGGCGTCCAGACGCAGGTGCGACAGGATCGAGTGCAGCGCCCGCATCGACGCGAGGGCCCGGTCGCCCCACGACGACAGGTAGCTGAACTGCCACCACCAGAGCGCCTCGACCTTGCGCCCCGCCGCGTAGTGCTTGAGCCCGTGAGTCATGGCCAGGGCGATGTCGGCGAGGTCGTTGGTGATCGACCCGCCGACGCGCTCCGGCGAGGTGACCGGATCCACGACGTAGACGTAGTCGTCGATGCCGGCCAGCAGGTTCGCGAGCCCGTCCCGGAGCGGGTCGGGGTCGTCGTCCGGGCCGGGGTCGGCCTCGTACCGCTCCTCGAGGACGACGTCCTGGATCGCGCCCAGCCTCGCGCCCGCGACGAGCACCTGCGACAGCGCCAAGGTGAGCAGCGGGATGGCGGTGTCGGGAGAGTTCCCCGACGCCACCTCGGTGACGGCGGTCAGGTAAGCGCTCGCCTCCTGGGCCGTGAGGTCGGCCAGACCGCTCAGGTCGTCCGCCGCCGCTGTCGAAGCGGGCTCGCCCGTGCTGGTGTCGCGCGTGGTGTCGTCGGTGGTCATCTGAGAGGCCCCCTGTCGGGTCCGGGGTGTCGTATGCCGCTGAGCTCGGTGTCGCTCGCGGGTCCAGTCTGCCGGGTGGCCCGGTCAGGCGTCGACCCGGCGCCTGCCCTCGAAGGCGCGGCCGAGCGTGACCTCGTCTGCGTACTCGAGGTCCCCGCCGACGGGCAGCCCCGAGGCCAGCCTGGTCACGGTCACGCCGACGTCCCGCAGCAGTCGGGACAGGTAGGTGGCGGTCGCCTCGCCCTCGAGGTTGGGGTCCGTCGCGATGATGACCTCCTGGACATCGCCGGAGGCCAGGCGCTGCATGAGCTCGCGGACGCGCAGGTCGTCGGGTCCGATCCCGTCGATCGGACTGATCGCGCCACCCAGGACGTGGTAGGTGCCGCGGAACTCACGCGTGCGCTCGATCGCGACGACATCCTTCGGCTCCTCGACCACGCAGATCGACGACCGGTCACGGCGGGGGTCGGCACAGATGCGGCACCTCTCGGCCTGCGCCACGTTGCCGCACTCCTCACAGAAGCGGACCTTGGCCTTGACCTCCGCCAACGCCGTCACGAGTCGCGTGACGTCCTCGGAGTCCGCCTGGAGCAGGTGGAACGCGATGCGCTGCGCGCTCTTGGGGCCCACCCCGGGGAGTCGGCCGAGCTCGTCGATGAGGTCCTGCACCGCGCCTTCGTACACCCCTGCAGCCTATGCCCCACGCGCGACAGCTCCCGGCACGCCGCTCGCGACAGGCGGTGCCGGCTGGGACCGAACTCGCGCCAGACCCTCAGCCGGTTCAGTCGAGGTTCTCGGATGTGGGCACCTCGTTGTAGCCGTCCACCCGCTCCTGGCCGGTCAGGGCTGCGATGGCGTCCATCACGTCGTCGGTCAGCACGCGCCGGGCCCGTCCCGCCGGCAAACCCGCGTAGGCCTCCACCCCGATGGGCCGGCCGAAGCGGACTGTCACCTTGGCCAGCCGCGGAAACCGGGACCCGACCGGCTGGATGTCCTGCGTGCCGATGAGACCCACCGGGACGACCGGGACCTGAGCGTTGAGTGCGAGCCAGGCGACGCCGGTGCGCCCGCGGTAGAGACGGCCGTCCCGAGAGCGGGTCCCCTCGGGGTAGATCCCGAAGGCGTCGCCTGCCTTGAGCAGCTCCAGGCCCTTGTCGAGGCTCTCCTGGGCGGCCGTCGGCGAATGCCGGTTGACCGGAACCATCCCCACGGAGTCGAAGAAGCCACGCTGCAGCGCGCCCTTGACGCCGCCCCCCGCCCAGTACTCGTCCTTCGCGAGGAAACGCACCCGACGCGGCGACACCAGCGGGATCGCGAACGAGTCGATGAAGGACAGGTGGTTGCTCGCGAGGATGACACCGCCCGTCCGCGGCACATTGTCCGTTCCCTCGATGGTCGGGCGGTAGAGCGCGCGACTGAGTGGTACGAGAACCCCTCGACCGAGGCTGTAGAGCATGCGGCTCACTCTAGGGTGGGCGTGTCACCGGTGCCCGCGGCGCCCATCAGACGAACCCTGCGAGCGACCCAGGCGACCGCCGCGACGTCGACGACTCTCAGTCCTCGGTCTCGGCGATGACTCGGCCGCCGAGCACCTTCTCGATGACGGATCGACCGACGTCGCCCGACAGCTCGATGTCCTCGTCGTCGTCGCTGACCGCGGTGTCGTCGGTCGTCGGGGCCGTCGGACCGCTCGCGGCCGTGACCACGCCGCGCCGGGCGGCCCCGAGCGACTCGCGCACCACACCCGCACCGCGAGGTGAGGTCTCGGATGTTGACGGGCTTCGCGTTCCCGCGGGCGTGGCAGCCGCTGAGGATGGATCCGGGGCGGAGCCAGGCTCGCCGGCGCCGGCGACCTGACGACTCTGCCCACCCGGCGCGTCGGGGACATCGGCAGCACGGCGGTTCACTGGCGGGCCGCTCGACTCCTCGGGCTCAGGGCTCGTCGCCCAGTCGGGCGCAGGCGCGGAGACGCTCCCCCACCCCGCGTTGTCCTCGAGGGACCGGCGGCCGGAGGGACCGTCGTCCTGGGGCCTGGTTTGCGGGGAGGACGGGGCCTCCGGCGCGGACGTCCCCTGGCCTCCGTCGGCGATGTGCACCCCGTCGACGACAGCGTCGACGCCGAGCTCGTCGATGAGCGCCTGCCGCACGATCTCGGCGTGGTTGCCTGATCGGAACGTGTTGGTCAAGCCCGCCGTGGCGATGCCGAGCGTCAAGGTCGAGCCGTCGTAGGCGACGACCTGGGCATGCTGCGACACGAACGTCCAGGTGATGCGGCGCCGCGAGAAGATCCGGCCCAGGACGTCGGGCCAGGCCCGGCGGATCGCGTCGGTGTCCATGCCACCGGCCGGCGCGCGGTCGACAGTGGGGGTGGCCGGCGCGCCTGCCGGCGCCCCTCCCTGAGCCCCCGGTGGTGGAGGTGAGTCCTTGGCGCCCTCCGTCCGATCCGGTCGGGGCCCGTCCTGCGCACTCGTCCGCTCGGGTCGCGGAACAGCATCGGCACTCGGGCGGTCGGGCTGCGGCACGTCCTGCGCCCGCGTCTGGTCGGCTCGGGGCACGTCCTCCGCCCACGTCTGGTCGGGTCGCGGCACGTCCTGCGCCCGCGTGGTCGCTGCGCCTGGTGCCTCGTGCGCCCTCGACGGGGCTGGGCGCTCCGCTGGGACCGCGGTGTCCTGTGGGGGCGAGCTCGGCGGCATACGGCCAGGTGGGGGGTCCGCCGGCGAGACAGCCGCCGCGCTCGGGACCCCGCCGACCTCGAGGCGGCGCTCGAGTCTGTCGAGGCGGGCGCCGTAGCCGCCCTCACCCGACGACGCCGGCAGGAGGATGCGGGCACAGATCAGCTCGAGCTGCATCCGCGGGGCGGTGGCGCCGGTCATCTCGGTGAGGCCGGCGTTGACGATGTCGGCCGCCCGCGACAGGGCGCCCGGCCCGAAAGCGGACTGCTGCACCCGCATCCGCTCGAGCTGGTCCTCGGGAACCCCGCGCAGCACCTGCCCCGCGTCGGGCACGGCCGCGACGATGATGAGGTCGCGGAGCCGCTCGAGCAGGTCCTCGATGAACCGGCGCGGGTCGTGCCCCGACTCGATCACCTTGTCGATCTGCCGGAACGTCGCGGCCCCGTCACCCGCCGCGAGCGCGTCGACGGTCGCGTCGAGCAGCTCGCCGTCGGTGAAACCGAGGAGCGACACGGCGCTCTCGTAGGTCAGGCCCTCCGGCCCCGATCCGGCGATGAGCTGGTCGAGGACCGACAGGGAGTCTCGCACCGACCCGCCGCCCGCACGCGTCACGAAGGACAGCACGCCGGGTGCGACGGGCACGCCCTCGGCCTCGAGCAGCCGCTCCATGTAGGCGGTGAGCTTCGCGGGCGGCACGAGCCGGAACGGGTAGTGGTGCGTGCGCGAGCGGATCGTGCCGATGACCTTCTC
>NZ_JAJJPG010000208.1:0-4090 GCF_032907665.1 Intrasporangium sp. | reverse complement strand
ATCGTGCCTGGCCTCGGCGACGCAGGTGACCGCCTCTACGGGGTCGTCGACTAGGCCGTATGCCGCTGGGCTCACCACCAGGGGTCGCCCCGGTCCGCACCACGGTGGGGTGCGACAAGCCGCCCCGACGGAGGACGCAGGAGGACGATCGCGCCCGGGCAGACTACTGTTGGCCCAACACACCCCCTGACCCTCCACGTCCTCACGCGTCACTTCGGGCACACTGGTCCCACACGTGTGCCGTGCGACGCCGCGGCCGTCCGTCACGCTGAGGAGCGAACGCCATGGTCAAGGCCAAGAAGATCATCCTCATACTTGTGGGCGCGTTCTTCATCTATGCGATCTTCACGTCCCCGGACAAGGCGGCCGGCATCGTCAGCAACGCCTGGGGCGTGGTCGTCGACGGCTTCAACGCGATCCTCCGCTTCTTCGACACCCTGCTCAACAGCAACTAGCTGTCCGCGGCGGCCACCATGGCAATGCTCCGGCGCACTGACGAGATCCCTGCGGGACTCTCGCCGATCCTGCTGCCCGGTGAGCAGCTCGTCACCGCGGTTCACTCTCACTGGGCGAGGCTGCTCAAGCCTGTGGGGATCTGCGTCGCCGCGCTCCTGCTCGCGGTGTTCGTCGACGCCAACCTCACGCCCGCAACCCAACCGGTCGGCAACGCCCTGTGGATCCTCTTCTTCCTCACCCTCGCGGCACTCCTGTGGCGACTGCTCGAGTGGCGCCATGACTGGTTCGTGGCGACGGACAAGCGCCTGCTCCTGCGCTACGGCATCATCACGCACAAGGTCGCGATGATGCCGCTCATCAAGGTCACCGACATGAGCTATGTCAGGTCGATCCAAGGCCAGCTCCTCGGCTACGGCCGTTTCATCATGGAGAGCGCCGGGCAGGACCAGGCCATGCGGCAGGTCGACTGGGTGCCTCGACCCGATGAGACCTACCGCGCCATCTGCGCCGTCATCTTCAACATCGGCCCACCTCCGGGGACGGCGACCGTGGTCGAGATCCAGGACGACGGCACCGGTTCCGGCCCACCGGTCGACGGCGCAGGACACGGGCCCGATGATGGTTCGGGCGGTCCCGGCGGCTCGGGTGGACCCGACTCGGGCGGCCCGAGGGATCCCGGGTCCGCCGGCGGGGCACGACAGGGCGAACCCCCGAGGTACGGCACCCCGCACTATCCGGACGTGCCTCCGATCCACAACCCCATTCAGGACCGCCTCGACAGCTACTCACGCGCCATCCCGCTGCGGCGCGTCCGCGGCGGGGAGTCGCTCTACGAGAGCGAGGACATCCGTCGCCGCCGTCGCTCTGCGGACACGGGTCCGGTGCCGATCCGCCAGCAGGACAACGTGCCTCGGCACGAACCGCACGCCGATTGACCGGCCTGGCCGGTCTGGAGTGACCGCTGCTGCTCCGGGTCACACTGGCATGGCACCCGCTACCGACACTCGGCTCTCTCCCCCGCCAGCCCACTGACTCACCTGCGTGGCAGTGGCACCCACTGACTCACGTGGCGGGTGAGTGGACGAGTGCGCCGGGCATTGGGGGGCTGGCGTAGTGCGGGGTGACGCCTCACTCGGCGAGGCGCCACCCGCAGAGGGCAGGTCAGCTGGGCCGGCGGGTCACATCGCCTTGATGATGTCCTCGACCCGGTCCTTGGCGTCACCGAAGAGCATCGCCGAGTTCTCCCGGAAGAACAGCGGATTCTGCACGCCGGCGTAGCCAGCCGCCATCGACCGCTTGAAGATGACGACCTCCTTGGCCTTCCACACCTCGAGCACCGGCATGCCGGCGATTGGGCTGTTCGGGTCGTCCTGGGCCGCCGGGTTGACCGTGTCGTTGGCGCCGATGACGAGCACGACGTCCGTCTCGGGCAGGTCCTCGTTGATCTCGTCCATCTCGAGGACGATGTCGTAGGGCACCTTCGCCTCGGCGAGCAGGACGTTCATGTGGCCCGGCAGTCGACCCGCGACCGGGTGGATGCCGAACCGCACGTTGACGCCCTTCTCCCGCAGCTGGGCGGTGAGCTCCGCGACGGGGTACTGCGCCTGCGCGACGGCCATGCCGTAGCCGGGCGTGATGACGACCGAGCGGGCGTGCACGAGCATGTCGGCGACCTCGGACGCGTTGGTCTCGCGGTGATCTCCGTAGTCGACGTCGCCGGTCGGCGCCCCACCGTCGGAGCCGAAGCCACCGGCGATGACGCTGAGGAACTTGCGGTTCATCGCCTTGCTCATGATGTACGAGAGGTACGCACCGGAGGAGCCGACGAGGGCACCCGTCACGATGAGCAGGTCGTTGCCGAGCATGAAGCCCGCGGCAGCCGCGGCCCATCCGGAGTAGCTGTTGAGCATCGAGACGACGACCGGCATGTCGCCGCCGCCGATGGAGGCGACGAGGTGCCAGCCGAAGGCCAGGGCGATCGCGGTCATGATCGCGAGCGGCACGATCGAGTGCGACGCGACGAACCACACCATGAGCACGACCGAGACGATGCCGGCGAGCAGGTTCAGCCAGTGCCGGAAGGGCAGCATGAGCGGCGCGCCGGAGATCTTCGCCGACAGCTTGAGGTAGGCGACGATCGAGCCGGTGAACGTCACCGCACCGATGAAGACACCGAGGAACACCTCGACGCTGTGGACCGCGTCGCCGGACCCCTCGAGGAACGAGTTGTAGCCGACGAGCACCGCGGCCAGACCGACGAAGCTGTGCAGCATCGCAATGAGCTCGGGCATGCCGGTCATCTCGACCTTGCGCGCCTTGTTGACGCCGATGACCGCACCGATCGCGACGGCGACCGCGATGAGGCCCCAGTTGAGCCAGTCGGCCGAACGGCCGGCGAGCCAGAGCGTGGCGAGGAGGGCGAGGGCCATGCCGACGATGCCGAGGACGTTGCCGTCCTTGGCGGTCTCGTGCTTCGAGAGTCCGGCGAGGCTGAAGATGAACAGCAGCGCCGCGATGATGTAGGCGGCGGTGATGAGGGAGGTTTCCACGGCTCAGCCCTTCCGGAACATCGTGAGCATGCGGCGGGTCACGAGGAAGCCACCGAAGATGTTGATGCTGGCGACGAGGGTCGCGACGAAGGCGATCGCGAGGACCGCCGTCGAGGCGCCGGAGACACCGAGCTGGATGAGGGCGCCGACGACGATGATGCCGCTGATCGCGTTGGTCACCGACATCAGCGGCGTGTGGAGGGCGTGGTGGACGTTGCCGATGACGTAGAAGCCGACGACCACGGCGAGCGCGAACACCGTGAAGTGTGCGAGGAAGCTCGCCGGCGAGAAGGCCGCGATGAGGGCGAAGACGGCCGCGCCGATGCCCATCCAGACGAACTTGCGTCTCGGGTCCGGTGGCGGTGGTGGTTCCTTCGCGACGACCGGTGCGGCGGCGACGGGGGCCGGCGCCGCGGAGACCTGGATCGGCGGCGGTGGCCAGAGCAGCTCGCCGTCCTTGGCCACGGTCATGCCGCGCTGCACGACGTCGTCGAAGTCGAGGACGAGCTGCCCGTCCTTGCCGGGGGTCAGCAGCTTCATGAGGTTGACGAGGTTGGTGCCGTAGAGCTGGCTGGCCTGGGTGGGGAGCCGGCCGGCGAGGTCGGTGTAGCCGATGATCTTGACGCCGTTCGCGGTGACGACGAGCTCGTCGGCGACGGAGCCCTCGACGTTGCCGCCGTTGGCGGCGGCCATGTCGACGATGACGGAGCCGGCCTTCATGGTGGCGACCATCTCGCCGGTGATCAGGCGCGGGGCCGGCTTCCCGGGGATGAGGGCCGTCGTGATGATGATGTCGACGTCCTTGGCCTGCTCGGCGTAGAGCTCGGCGGCCTTGCGGTTGTAGTCCTCGCCCATCTCGCGGGCGTAGCCGTCGGCGCTCACCTGCTGCTCGCCGACCTCGACGCGGAGGAACTCGCCGCCCATCGACTCGACCTGCTCGGCGACCTCGGGCCGGGCGTCGGTGGCACGAACAATGGCGCCGAGGCTGCCAGCCGTGCCGATTGCGGCAAGTCCAGCGACCCCGGCGCCAACGACGAGCACCTTGGCCGGCGGCACCTTGCCGGCCGCCGTCACCTGACCCGTGA
>NZ_JAJJPG010000207.1:0-4099 GCF_032907665.1 Intrasporangium sp. | reverse complement strand
AACCCCTAACCACCTGTTTACAAGACAGGTGCGCTACCGATTGCGCCACGCCAGCGGGCCCCCGCCGGGCAGGCGAGGAACGCCGAAAGCGTAACCGAGCCCAGCGGCATACGAGAAAAGAAGGACGGCCCCGCGACCACCCAGGGGGTAGTGGTCACGAGGCCGCCCGGCTTCAGGGGCTGGGTCTGCCTCAGGGGAGGCGGATGACCTGGCCGACGTAGATGAGGTCAGCGTTCCTGATCGTGCCGCGGTTGGCGCTGAACAGGGCCTGCCAGCCGCCGCGCACGTCGTGCTTCGCGGCGAGCTTGGACAGGGTGTCGCCGGCGCGCACGGTGATCTTCGGGCCGTTGGCCGTGGAGACGACCGGCGCCTTGTTGACCGTCTTGGCCCTCTTCGGCGCGTACGACTTCTTGGTCGTCGTCTTCTTCGTGGTCGTCGTCTTGGTGGTCGAGCGGCTCGCCTTCACCGGGGCGCTCGTGGCGCCGCCGTTGGCCCTGGTGAGGCCGGCTCGGACCGAGCAGACCGGCCAGGCGCCGGGGCCCTGGGAGGCGAGGACGCGCTGGGCGACGGCGATCTGCTCCGAGCGCGACGCGAGGTCAGCCCGTGGCGCGTACTTGAGTCCGCCGTAGCCGGCCCAGGTGGGCTGGTAGAACTGCAGGCCGCCGTAGTAGCCGTTGCCGGTGTTGATGCTCCAGTTACCGCTGGACTCGCACTGGGCGACGCGGTCCCACACGGAGCCCTCGGCCTTCGCGGAGCCCGCGGTGGCCAGGCCACCGATGACGGTGGCGGCGCTGGCGAGGCCGACGCCCGCCACGCGGTGCTTCATGCGCAGCCGCTTCTGGGCAGCGTGCTTCGACTGGTAGTGCATGGGTGTATCCCTTCCTGACGAGCGCCTGCGGGGTTAGCTGTCGGGTTGGGGCCGTCAGGTTGGCCCCGTCGCTCTCGCGACCTCACCCCAAGCCGGCTGTGCGCCGGCAATGTTGGGTCCCCCGTCCTCGCGCGGCCGGAGTGTCCGGTTGACGTCCCTGGCTGGCGAGGCTCGGCGCTTCAGGGACCGCTTGCTGTGGGTGGCTGTGTGAAATTTTCGTGCCACACCGTGTGGAGCCAATGTGGTGAGGCCGCCCGGTTTCGACCCGCCTGAGCGGGCTGACCGGAGGCCACGAGGGATGACGCTACGTGACGATTCGACGAGAGACAAGCCAGCCCGAGATCTTTTCGTGATCTTGCCTTGACCATCTCTTTACTCGAAGTCTGGTTAGGTTGCCCGCCTCACGGCCCGAACGGGTTCCCGTCGAATGGCACCCACGTGCTCGTGCCGCCCTTCAGGGCCACGAGTGCGAGGACCACCCCGCCCGCTGCGAGCACCCCGGCCACGACCTGAGCCGCGAGACCCATCGGCACCAGGCGACGGACGATCGAGCGCGATCCCCGACGCAGGGACGCCCCGCCGGGCCCCCACCACATCACGGCCACCGCGAGCCCTCCGCCGACGACGAGCGTGAGGGGCGTTCCGGGATCAAGGTCGCTGCCGGTCGCGCCGCTGAGCAGCAGCGCCGCCGAGAAGACTCCGGCGACCGCCACCGCGGCAGGCAACAGCATGGCGACGGCGGTGGCGACCGCCCCGACGAGGACGTGCCACGGGCTCGTGACCACAGCCCACGGCACGTCGCTGGGGCGCCGACCGCGGTCGTAGCGTCTCAGCACGAGGCCCGTCATGGATCGGTCCACACCACGGGCGACCACGGACCAGCCGACGACGGCGGCGACGGCGATGCCCGGCCAGAGGGCGAGCGCCCCGAGCCAGGCCACCGCTGCTGCGAGGAGCGTGCCGGTCCGCCTCGCCAGCCCGATGCGCGGATCGCCTTCCCGCTCAGGCTGATCGGGTTCGTCCCACCCGTCGTCGTAGTCCTCCTCCCACTCCTCGACCTCATCTCCATGGCCGTATGCCGCTGGGCTCGCCTCGGTGTGCGGGGCCCGCCAGGCACGGGGTGGGGTCCGTCGGGAAGGAGCCTCCACGACGGGAGGTGCGGCGGGCCCGGAGGAGTGCAGGGCCGGTGGGAGGACCGCGGTGCTGCGCGGCTGGAACACCTCCGTCGGTCCGGTCGGCGCCTTCCCGTTGTGGGCGGGGTCGTCCCAGGTCCCGCCACGCGGGTTGGGCACGGTGGCCGCCCGCCCCGCGGCGAAGCGGGACAGGGCCTTGATGACGTCGTCGGCGTGCGGTCGCCCGGCGGGGTCAGGGGCCAGGGACGCACGCAGGAGCGGGACGAGGCGAGGGTCGACGCCGTCGAGGTCGACCTCGCCTGCACGAACCTTCGCGAGGACGACGTCCATGCGCCCCCGCCCGAAGGGTGGCCGGCCCGAAGCCGCGAAGGTGATGGTCGCAGCCCACCCCCACCAGTCGGTCGCGTCCGTGATCGGAGCTCCCTCGACGAGCTCCGGGGAGAGGTAACCGGGGGTTCCCATGACCAGGCCACCCATGGTGTGGCGAACGTCATCCTGGATGTGGGCGATGCCGAAGTCGATGAGGACCGGCTCGCCGTCCTCGAGCAGCACGTTGCCGGGCTTGATGTCCCGGTGGACGACGCCGCTGGCGTGGATCGCCCGGATGGCCTCGGCAGTCCCGCACGCGAGGCGGAGCAGTGCGTCGGGATCGAGCGCGCCGTGCTCCTCCACCCAGTCGTCCAGGGCCGGCCCCGGGACGTAGCGCGTCACGATGTAGGGACGCGGGGCCGTGACGTCGGCGTCGATGACGCTGGCCACCCGGTGGTCGCGGATCCGCGAGAGCGTGTCTACCTCCCGACGCAGGCGCATTCTCGCCTCGTCGTCGCTCGCGACATGGGCACGCAGCACCTTGATGGCGACGGCTCGGCCCCGGGGGTCGAGGGCGAGGTGGACGACACCCATCCCGCCCTCGCCGATCTCCTCGACGAGCCGGTATGTGCCGATGCGCTCATGCCGGGGCCGCTCGATATCGGCTGGTCGGTTCGGCCCGGCGCGCCGCGGACCCGTGGCGGGTGCGGGCACCCAGCGGGTCCGATCGTGCGCAGCCATGCCCCTACGGTAAATGACCAGTGGGCGAACCGAGCCCGGGTCGGGCCCGCGCCGCGTGAGTTGCGGAGCTCGCTTATCAGTGCGTGATGTAGTCCCGCAGCTGATCGCGCTCCGACTGGAGCTCGGAGAGACGGTGCTTGACGATGTCCCCGATGCTGACGATCGCGGTGAGCTTCCCGTCGCCGTCGAGGATCGGGACGTGGCGCACGCGCAGCTCGGTCATCGTGCCCGCCATGTCGGCGACGTCGTCGCGGGCGGTGCCGGTCGTGACCTCCTTGGTCATGATGGCGTCCACGGTGCCCTCGAGGATGCCCGGCCCGGACGCGTGCAGATGACGGACGACGTCGCGCTCGCTGACGATCCCGTCCACGTGCACCCCGTCGGCGCTGACGACGCAAGCGCCGATACGGTGCTCCGCAAGCAGGGCGAGGAGGGCCGAAACGGTGTCGTCGGGCTTGACGGTGACGACTCCATCACCCTTGTTGCGCAAAACATCCGAAATCTTCACGCTGCCCTCCTCGCGGATCGGGTACATCCGAGTTGTGCGGGCGACGCGACCGCTGCACGCCCTGAGTCGACCCTAGAACGGGACTACCCGGGGCGCCAGAGCTGGGTCGATAGAGTGAGACACGTCTACCGCACGCCCGGCTTGGGCCCCAGGTCGCGGCATGCCCTCTGACCGTGCACCGCCAGGAGTTGATTCGGTGACGACCCGCAGAAAGACATTCGACCTCGTCATCGCGGCGAACCGCCTCCCCGTCGACAAACAGGTCGACGAGAACGGGAAGGTCGGCTGGCGGCGCAGCCCCGGTGGCCTGGTCACCGCCATGGAGTCGGTGATGCAGACCAACCCGGGCGCGTGGGTGGGCTGGGCCGGCGACGCCGGGGAGCCTCCGGCGCCCTTCGACGAGAACGGTATGCACCTGCGCCCGGTCGGCCTCAGCGCGGAGGAGGTCCGCGACTTCTACGAGGGCTTCAGCAACGACACGCTCTGGCCCATCTACCACGACGTCATCGTTCCCGCGTCCTTCCACCGCGAGTGGTGGGC
>NZ_JAJJPG010000206.1:0-4106 GCF_032907665.1 Intrasporangium sp. | reverse complement strand
GGGGTGCGTGGCGCGGGACGGCTGTGGGTGGTGGGGGCGGGAGGGGGGGGGGGGGGTGGCGCGGGAGGACCGCCCGAACCCGCGCCCCGGTGGCCCCGGGCTCGGATGGCAGCACGGCGATGGAACCTCCGTGGAGCTCGCACACCCAGCTGGCGATCGCGAGCCCGAGCCCGGTCCCGCCACCTGAGCCCCCCCATGAGCCGAAGCGGTCGAAGACCCGCTCGGCGCGATCGGCGGGAATGCCGGGTCCGTCGTCACTGACCTCGAGGGCCCACCGCTCCGCGTCGAGCCCCATGGCCCGGACCCGGACGGAGCCGCCGACCGGGCTGTGCCGAATGGCGTTGTCGAGCAGGTTTGCGAGTACTTGCGCCAGCCGGTCGGCATCTGCCTCGACGCGCAGGAAGGCATCGTCGAGGTGACCCGCGCCGCTCGCAGCGGGCTCCCCGTCCATGATCGTCTCGAGCGTGACCTGCCGCTGGTCGGCCCCGCTCGCGCGGGCCTCCGCCACGGCCTGTGAGAGGAGCTGGGCGACGTCCACGGGGGCGATGGCGAGGCCTTTCAGGCCGCCGTCGACTCGGCTGAGGTCGAGCAGGTCCGAGACGAGGTCGCTGAGCCGTTCGGCCTGGGTGAGGGCGGTGCGCAGCACCGCGTCGTCGGGCGAGACGACGCCGTCGACGAGGTTCTCGAGCAGGGCCTGCTGCGCCGTGAGTGGCGTGCGCAGCTCGTGGGACACCATGGCGACGAGGTGGCGGCGCTGCTGGTCCGCGGTCGCGAGGTCGGCCGCCATCGTGTTGAAGGCGCGCGCCAGCTGGCCCACCTCGTCCGCCGACGTCGCAGTCACCCGCCTCGAGTAGTCCCCGGTCGCCATCACTGCAGTCGCCGCGGTCATCTCGCGCAACGGGGAGGTCATGCCGCGCGCCAGCCACTGGGCGACGGCCAGACCTCCCGCGATGGTGACCGGAACGGTGAGCCAGGCGGGGACGCCAGCCCGGTCGCCCGCCTCGGAGACGACCGAGGCGGCGACGATGCCCAGTCCGACGAGGACGGCCAGCTTGGCCTTGATGGAGCGCAGCCCGTCCAGAGGTCGCTCGGTGTTCATGACCCGTCCCCGAACGCATACCCCACGCCGTGGACCGTCCGCACCCGGTGGGCGCCGATCTTCGCGCGCAGGGACTTCACGTGGCTGTCCAGTGTCCGCGTCCGGGCGGCCTCCGCCCAGCCCCACACCTCTCGCATCAGGTCATCCCTGGATCGGACGGTCCCCGCGTCCTCGATGAGAGCGAGGAGCAGGTCGAACTCGAGCGGGGTGAGGTGTACCTGCTCTCCGTCGACGGAGACACGACGGGTCGCACGGTCGACGCTGAGTCCGTCGATGTCGATGCCCGGGGCAGGCTGGGCAGCCATCTCACGGGCCCGCTCGACTCGGCGCAGCAGGGCCCTGATCCGGGCCAGGACCTCGCGCAGCCGGAAGGGTTTGGTCACGTAGTCGTCCGCGCCCACGCCGAGGCCGACGAGCAGGTCCGTCTCGTCGTCCCGGGCGGTGAGCATGAGGACGGGGGTGGGGCGGTCGGCCTGGATCCTCCGGCAGACCTCCAGCCCGTCGAAGCCCGGCAGCATGACGTCCAGCAGGACGAGGTCCGGTTGGTGCTCGTGGTGGGCGGCGACCGCCGCCGGCCCGTCGAAGGCCTGGACGACGTCGAAGCCCTCGGCGCGAAGGCGGTCGGTGACGCTCTGGTTGATCGTCGGGTCGTCCTCGACGACGAGGATTCGGCTCATGGCTCGAGCCTAGGAGCGGCCCTGCGGCAGGGTCGCGTACGACCTCTGGAGATCGTGTGAAGATGCCCGCCCCTGACTGGCTCGCCCACTGACCCGTCTGGCGGGTCAGTGGGCGAGGGCAGGGCCCGGGGCGGATGCGCTCGCCCCGGGCCCTCCAGACCCAGCTGTCAGATGAAGAGCAGCTGGGCGCCCGCGGTCATCTCGATGAAGTCCGACGCCGAGATGATGCCTTCGACGTCGTCTCGAAGATCCGCCTCACTGAGGTGGTTCATGTCCGCGGACAGTCGGCACGCCCACAGGTGACCACCGGACGCGACGATCTGGTCGAGGAAGTCGGGCACCTCGGGGATGTCGAGCTCGGCGATGGCCTTCTTGAGCTGGGACGTTGCGAGGTGGGTCATTCCCGGGATACCGCCGAGGCCCTGGGGCATGTGCATGGCGGTGTTGCCGAGCAGCGTCGCCTTGAGGCTGCCCTGGGTCTTCTTGTTGATCATGTCGAAACCCCAGAAGGTGAAGAACAGGTGGGTCTCGATCCCCTCACCCAGGGCGGCATTGCCGAGGATGAGGCCGGGGTATGCCATGTCGAGCGTGCCCTTGCTGCAGATGATGGCGAGCTTGCGGCCCTCATCGGTGGGCTCGTCGAAGGACGGGACGAACGGGGTCTCGGTCATGGGTTCTTGGGTCGTCATGGTGTGCTCCTGGCGTGAGGCTGGGTCGTCGGTTCCGGATCGGGGTCAGACGCAGCCCTTGGGCTTCGGCACACCGGCGACGTAGGACATCTTCTTGGCCGGCTTTCCGGGGAACATCGTGAACAGCTGTTTGACCGGCAGACCGAGCTGTGTGCTGACCCGGCGCAGGGTGGGGGTCTCCCCCATGGCCTTGTAGTCCTCGCGGAGGAACTTCACGAGCTTCCAGTGTTCCTCGCTCATGTCGACGCCGATGAGGCGGGCGAACTCGGCTCCGAGCTGCTCGTCCCAGTCGTCAGGGTTCTGGAGGAAGCCCTCGTCGTTGACCTCGACCTGGTGGCCGGCGATGGTGGTGGTGGGCATGGCGCTACGTCCTTTCGTTTGTGGTCAGGCGCCGGCGGGGATCTTGCCGGCCATGGACATGGCCGACGGGAGGCCGAGGGGACGGCCGGGAAGGAGCATGTTCCAGTAGATGTGGCGGAACGCGAGCTTGCCCATGTGGTTGGCGCGCGACTCCTTGAGCAGGGTCATCGGGCCGACCTTGGGGATCGGGAACGTCCCGGTGAGCGGCTCGGTGTCGTAGTTGAAGTCGAGGAGCAGGGCCTTGCCGCCCCCGGACTCGACGAAGCAGTTGGCGTGCCCGTCGAAGGAGTGGGTCATCGGCCTGCCCTCGATGAGCTGCATGAAGTTCTCGACGAAGATCTCGACGGAGAAGTGGGCGACCGAGCCCGCCTTCGACGTCGGGATGTTGCTGGCATCGCCGAGGGCGAAGATCTCCGGGTGCTGCGTCGACTGCATCGTGTGCTTGTCGACCGGGACGTAGTTCAGGTCGTCACCGAGACCGGACCGGGCCACGAACTCCGCGCCCATGTTGAGCGGGATCGTCACCAGCTGGTCGTAGGGAACTTCGCGCTCGTCGTAGGAGACGAGGACCTTGCGCTCCTGGTCGATGCTCTCGACCATGAAGTCCGTCTCGACGGTGACACCTCGCTCCTCGAGGATGTAGCCGAGCTCCTTGCTCGCGACGGGCTTGGTGAAGGCACCGTCGAGAGGCGTGACGAAGACGACCTCCGTCTTCTCCCGCAGGCCGCGTCCACGCAGGTAGTCGTCGGCGAGGAAGGTGAACTCGAGAGGCGCCACGGGGCACTTGAACGGCAGCTCCGTGATGTGCACGACGAGACGGCCACCGGTGAAGCCGCGCAGCTGGTCGCGAAGGGCAACCGCCCCGTCGTACGTGTAGAACTCGCCGACCGACTTGTGCCACTCGTCGCCCAGCATCCCTGGGGTCTGGTCAGGTCGCGGGCTCGTGCCCGAGGCGACGACGAGGTAGTCGTAGGCGAGCGAGCGGCCGTCCATCAGAGCGACGGACTTGGCCTCCGGGTCGACCTTGTCGACCTCGGCCAGGACGAGCTCGACGCCATCTCCGATGAACGCGTGCTTCGACTTGCGGATCTGCTCTGGAGTGTTCATCCCGAAGGGGATGAACAGGTAACCGGGCTGGTAGTCGTGGATGTCGTTCTTGTCGACGATCGTGATCTTCCAGTCCGTCTTCGGGAGGCGGTGGCGGAGCTTGTTCGCGACCATGGTTCCGGCCGTGCCCGCGCCCAGCACCACCAGGGACTTTTTCGTTGCGGTGGTCATACC
>NZ_JAJJPG010000205.1:0-4228 GCF_032907665.1 Intrasporangium sp. | reverse complement strand
GCCGACCCCCGCGACGAGGCCACGGAGATGGGACCCCTCATCAGCGCCGGGCACCACCAGACGGTGTGCAGCTACGTCGAGGACTCGGATGACACGGTCGAGATCGCGTTCCGCGGCCAGGCGCCCGAGGGTCGGGGCTACTGGTACCCCGCCACCGTGGTCCTGCCCCGGTCCACGACCGACCGCGTGTGGCAGGAGGAGGTCTTCGGGCCCGTCGTCGCGGTGATGCCGTTCGACGACGAGGCCGACGCGATCGCGAAGGCCAACGACACGGCCTACGGCCTGTCCGGCTCGATCTGGACCCGCGACCTCGGCACCGGGCTGCGGGTGGCGCGGGGCGTCGAGGCGGGCAACCTGTCGGTCAACTCGCACAGCTCGGTTCGTTACTGGACGCCCTTCGGCGGTTTCAAGCAGAGCGGCCTCGGACGCGAGCTGGGGCCGGATGCCCTCGATGCCTTCACCGACGTCAAGAACGTCTTCATCTCGACCGAGTGAGCCCAGTGAGGAAACGAGTGGGGAACGAGTGAGGAAAGAGGAGAACATGGCAGGCAGGCTCGACGGCAAGGTCGCGGTGGTCACCGGTGGGTGCTCGGGCATCGGGCTGGCCACGGTGCGGCGGTTTGCGGAGGAGGGTGCGAAGGTCGTCATCGGGGACCTCGACGAGGCGAACGGCGTGCGCGTCGCCGAGGAGGTGTCCGGCACCTTCGTGCTCGTGGACGTGACGGACAAGGAGCAGGTGGACGCGCTCTTCCGCGTCGCCAAGGACACCTATGGCTCGGTCGACATCGCCTTCAACAACGCCGGCATCAGCCCGCCCGAGGACGACTCGATCCTCACCACCGATCTCGAGGCGTGGCGACGCGTGCAAGAGGTCAACCTCACTTCGGTCTACCTGTGCTGCAAGGCGGCCCTGCCCTACATGCTTGAGCAGAAGCGGGGCTCGATCATCAACACGGCGTCGTTCGTCGCCGTCATGGGTGCAGCGACCTCGCAGATCTCCTACAGCGCGAGCAAGGGTGGGGTGCTGTCCATGTCACGGGAGCTGGGCGTGCAGTTCGCCCGCGACGGTGTCCGGGTCAACGCCCTGTGCCCCGGACCCGTCAACACGCCACTGCTCCAGGAGCTCTTCGCCGCCGACGAGGAGCGTGCGGCGCGCCGGCTCGTCCATGTGCCGATGGGACGCTTCGGCGAGCCGGAGGAGATGGCCAACGCCGTGCTCTTCCTCGCGTCGGACGAGTCGAGCTTCATCACGGCGTCGACCTTCCTCGTCGATGGTGGGATCTCCGGCGCCTACGTCACGCCGCTCTGAGCAGGGAGATCGCGGTGTCCGACACACCCATCATCGGGATCACCTCCTACCTGGAACCGACGACCCAGGGGATCTGGGTGGATGTGCCGTCGGCGCTCATCCCGCACTCCTACGTCCGGAAGGTCGAGGAGGCCGGTGGGATCGCCGTGCTCATCCCGCCTCGGCTCGACTCCGCCGACGACGACCACCGGTTGGTGCGGGCCCTGCTCGGTCGTCTCGACGGCGTCATCATCGCCGGGGGCGTTGACGTGGCACCCGAGCTCTATGCGGCTGCCCGCCACCCGACCGTCCAGGCGTCACGACCCGACCGGGACACGACAGAGCTGGCCATCGCCCAGGTGTCGTCCCAGCTCGACCTGCCCGTCCTCGGAATCTGCCGAGGCATGCAGGTGATGGCCGTTGCCGCCGGGGGGACGCTCGAGCAGCACGTCCCGGAGCGGGTCGCCCATGACGACCACGCGCCGGCGCCGGCGACCTACGGGAGCCATCCGGTCGACACGGTTGCCGGAACCCGGATTGCCGATCTGCTGGGATCGCGGGTCGGTGTGCCGAGCTACCACCACCAGTCGGTCGCGACCCATCCCGGCTATCTCCCGGCGGCCTGGGCGCCCGACGGGACGCTGGAGGCGATGGAGGACCCGTTGGCACGCTTCCGGCTCGCAGTGCAGTGGCACCCCGAGGAGGGCGAGGACCCGCGGCTCTTCCAGGCGCTCATCGCCGCTGCCAGGGCGTATGCCGCTCGGCTCGGCCGCGCCCGCGGGTGAGCTCCGCGCCGATCCCGCCCCTGTCCCAGATCCCGCCGCGCCGGCTGCGGCGCACCGTGCCCTGGGAAGTCCACCATGCGGACGCACGGTTTCAGGAGCCGGACCCGCCTGTCACGATGACCCTGTGACGCACCTCCTCAGGCCTGCCACAAGCACGGTCATTATCACCTAGCGCGACGAGCAACCCTCGTCGCGCAGACCTCCCACCCCTGGGGGGTCTTTTTGTTTCCCCGGCCACGAGCTGAGGAGAGCCGCGAAGCACACCGAGCCCAGCGGCATACGGATCAATGACCGAGGAGCGCGCGAACACACCCGCACAGCCCGAGGCGAAGGACGAAAACGGTCATGGAAGCGCTGCACGTCTACGACACCACCCTGCGCGATGGCGCCCAGCAGGAGGGCCTCAATCTCTCGGTGTCGGACAAGCTGGCCATCGCCGGACTGCTCGACGACCTCGGGGTGGACTTCATCGAGGGCGGATGGCCGGGGGCGAACCCGAAGGACACGGAGTTCTTCGAGCGTGCCAGGACCGAGCTGCACCTGCGTCACGCGACGCTGGCCGCCTTCGGGGCCACGCGACGGGCGGGCTCCACGGCCGCCGAGGACCCGCTCGTCGCCGCCCTGCTCGACGCCGGGACCTCCGTCGTCTGCCTCGTCGCGAAGTCGCACGTGCGCCACGTCGAGGAGGCCCTGCGGACCACCCTCGACGAGAACCTCGCGATGGTGCGCGACACCGTGAGTCACCTCGTCGCCGCAGGGAAGCGCGTCTTCCTCGACGCCGAGCACTTCTTCGACGGCTGGCATCTCGACCGGGACTATGCGTTGGCGGTGGTCCGGACGGCACACGAGGCGGGCGCCGAGGTCGTCGTGCTGTGCGACACGAACGGCGGCATGCTGCCGCACGTCGTCGAGGAGGTCGTCGCAGACGTCATCGCCGCGACCGGCGCCCGTGTCGGGGCCCACTGCCACAACGACACCGGCTGCGCCGTGGCGAACTCGGTGGCGGCGGTCCGGGCAGGGGCGACGCATGTCCAGGGCACGATGAACGGCTACGGCGAGCGCACCGGCAACGCGGACCTCATCACCGTCGCCGCGAACCTCCAGTTCAAGCTCCACCTCGACGTGATGGCGCCCGAGTCGTTCCGCAAGGCCATGCACGTCGCCCACGCCATCAGCGAGGTCACCAACGTCCCGGCCTACAGCCGACAGCCCTACGTCGGGTCGAGCGCCTTCGCGCACAAGGCAGGCCTGCACGCGAGCGCGCTCAAGGTGGACCCCGATCTCTACCAGCACCTCGACCCGGCGGTCGTCGGCAACGGGATGCGCACCCTCGTCTCGGACATGGCCGGACGGGCGAGCATCGAGCTCAAGGCCAGGGAAGCCGGACTCGACCTGTCAGGCCGGCCCGATGTCGTCGTCGACGTGCTCGCCCGCGTCAAGGACCTCGAGCAGCGCGGGTGGACCTTCGACGCAGCCGACGCGACCGTCGAGCTCATGGTCCGGGAAGCGCTGCAGCCGGGCTGCTCGACCTACTTCTCGGTCGAGTCCTGGCGCGTCATGACGGACTCCACGGTGAGCGGTGACGCGGTCTCCGAGGCGACGGTCAAGCTCTATGCCGACGGTGCGCGACACCTCGCGACAGGGGAGGGGAACGGCCCGGTCAACGCCCTCGACCACGCTCTCCGCGAGGCCCTCGCCAAGGCCTACCCCGAGATCGAGAAGCTCGAGCTCATCGACTACAAGGTGCGGATCCTCGACGCCTCGCACGGCACCG
This sequence comes from Intrasporangium sp., assembly GCF_032907665.1. Classification (GTDB taxonomy): domain Bacteria; phylum Actinomycetota; class Actinomycetes; order Actinomycetales; family Dermatophilaceae; genus Intrasporangium. The sequence goes on along the minus strand of NZ_JAJJPG010000205.1, from coordinate 381 downwards.
ACGCCGTGACCCGCGTGCTCATCGAGACGTCCGACGGTGAGACGTCCTGGGACACGATCGGCGTTGCCGGCTCGATCCTCGCCGCGTCGTGGCGGGCCCTGACCGACGGACTCGTCTACGGCCTCATCCGCCAGGGTGTGGCGCCCCGCCCCTGACGCATCCGGCCTCCGCAGGCAGTTCCTGCTCGCCCATGACGCCGTCCTGACGCTCCCCTCCGTCAGTGCCGACCGGGAAGTCAACTCTTCGTAAAATCTTCGCCAAGAGCAGGTCTGCTGCTGTGACCGAGCTCGAGCCGTGCGGAATCGCATCGCACACGAGCTCCTTTGCCTGCCAGTCGAATTCGGACCGGCTGCGGCTGCTGGATCTGGTTTGAGGGGTTGC
>NZ_JAJJPG010000204.1:1361-4397 GCF_032907665.1 Intrasporangium sp. | reverse complement strand
CCGAAGGCGATGGTGGCGAAGGCCAGGCCTGCCGTCCACAGCGGCTGCGGCAGGATCTCCCGCACCGAGATGGTGACTGCGGTGACCACACCCAGGAAGCTGCCCCCGACCACGAGCCCGGACAGGTACGCGGCCATGGGTCCGCCGAACACCACCGGCAGCACGGTGCCCACCGCGAGCACGACCATGACGACGGCCATCCCGCGGGAGCCGCCGAGGCGGCCGAGCACCGGACCCCACAGCGGCCCTGACACGGCTGCGGTGACGCCTACGACGGCCCAGAACCCGGCGATGACCGGTCCGACGATGCCGTTCTCGGTGAGGTACTCGCTGATGAAGGTCAGGTAGGCGATGTAGCCCATGCCGAAGCACGTGTACGCCGTGACCAGCCAGGTGATCTGCCGCCGGTCCCACCGACGCGCGTGGTCCTCAGGCGGGGCAGGGTCGCCGACATGGCGGGCGGCGAGGACGGCCGCGACGGTGGCCACGGCGCCGAGAGCGCCCAGCCCGAGCCAGCCCTGTCGCCATCCGCTGCCACCGGTGAGGTCGAGGACGAGCGGGACGAGCAGTCCCGCGAGGACGATCCCCGTCCCGGAGCCGCCGAAGTAGACACCGAGCAGCAGCGCCGCCCGACCGCGTGATCCCCGGTGGCTCGCCTCGGCCACGAGAGCGGCCCCGATGATGAACGCGAAGGCGCCGGACACGCCGGCGACGAACCGGATGACCAAGAGCACCGGGAAGGCGGAGGTCACGGCCGGCAGGCAGAGCGCGACGGTGGTCATCGCCGTCCCCGCGAGGAAGGCACGCCGCGACCCGACCGCCCTCGCGACCGACGTGGCGGCCAGCGCGCCGACGAGGTAGCCGGCCGCGTTCGCCGTGTTCATGGCACCCGCGGCGGCGTAGGACCAGTCGAGGTCGTCGCGCATGGCCGGCAGCAGCAGCGCGTAGGCGAACCGCGCCAGTCCCAGCGCGACGAGAGGGCCGGCGGCCAGGCCAAGGGCCACGAGCAGCAGGCCATCCCCGCGGTCCCTGCTTCTCCTCGCCATCCCGGCATCCCATCACAACGGACGGGTGCGTGAGACGGCGACCGCCAGACGAGAACCGTGGCGGCCCGTAGCGTAGGGGTGAGCCGCCATCGCACGAACGCCCACGCTCCCGAGAGGATCGCCATGTCGACCACCGTCCCGTCCGTCATCCGCATCGGAGAGCACGTCGCCGAGGCCCTGGAAGCGGCCACCCCCGTCGTTGCACTGGAGTCGACGATCTTCACCCACGGTCTGCCGCGCCCGCGCAACGTCGAGGTGGCCATCGAGGGCGAGGAGATCATCCGGGCCGCGGGCGCAGTGCCCGCGACCATCGGCGTGCACCACGGGACGCCCGTCGTGGGCCTGACCCACGACGAGATCCGCGAGCTCGGGGCGGACGACGACGCCGACAAGGCCTCGATCCGGGAGCTGTCGATCGGTGCGGTGACGAGGAAGAACGCCGGCACCACGATCGCGGCAACGGCCTTCCTGGCCCGGGCGGCCGGCATCGACGTCTTCGCGACCGGTGGCCTCGGCGGTGTGCACCACGGCGCGGACAAGACGTTCGACGAGTCGGCCGACCTCATCGCGATGTCGCGCACCTCGATCGTGCTCATCAGCTCCGGCGCCAAGGCGATCCTCGACATCCCCGCCACGCTCGAGCGCTTCGAGACGCTGAGCGTCCCGGTCGTCGGCTACCGCACGAACCGCTATCCCGGCTTCTACGTCGTCGACTCCGGCTACCCCGTGGGAGCCCGTCTGGACACGCCCGAGGACATCGCCACGGTCCTCACGACCCAGCGGGCCCTGGGTGTCCCGAGCGGCGTGCTCGTGGCAAACCCGGTGCCCGAGGCCGAGCAGCTCGACCCGGGCGAGCTCGATGGCGTCATCGAGGCGGCCTGGGCCGCAGCCGAGCGCGACGGTATCGGGGGGCAGGCATCAACGCCCTACCTGCTCGACTACATTCGCCGCGCCACCGACGGCCGCAGCCTCGACGCGAACGTGGCTCTCTACCGCAACAACATCCGGCTGGCCTGCGAGGTCGCCACGGCTCTCGTCCAGCGGACCCAGTAGTGCTCGGCGTCATCGGCGACGTCGTCCAGGACGTCGTCATCTGGCAGCTCGAGCCCCAGCGCCGGGCGACGGACACGAAGTCGGAGATCGTCCTGCGCAGGGGAGGCTCCGCAGCCAACGTCGCGGCGTTCGCGGGGTCGAGATATCCGACGCGGTTCATCGGCTGCGTGGGCGACGACCTCGGTGGCCATGCCCTGCGGGAGGAGCTCGCGAGCCACGGGGTCGACGTCCGGCTGCAGGTGCGTGGGCAGACCGGGACGATCGTCCTGCTCATCGACGAGCACGGCGAGCGCACGATGTTCCCGTCCAGGGGGGCCAGCGCGCTGTTGGAGCCCATCGACCCGTCGTGGCTCGATGACCTGGAGATCCTGCATGTCACCGCCTACTCCTTCGAGACCGGACCCACTGCGGGCGCGGTGCTCGACGCGGTCGTGCGGCAGCACGACCGGGGAGCGCTCGTGTCGTTGGACATGTCCTCCGCGGGCCTCATCGACCACTACGGGGTCGCCGCATTCCTGGACCTCGTCGAGCGGTGCCGCCCCGACTTCATCAGCGCCAACGAGGACGAGTGCCGGCTCCTCGGGCTCGCCGACGAGGGCGTGCCGGGGCCGGGCTTGGCCCGGTTACCCGGCGCGCTGCTGCTCGCCAGGCGCGGGAAGGACGCGACGACCCTGATCAAGGACGGCGAGGTCGTCGCGACGGTGCCCGTGCCGCCTGTGGAGGACGTGCGCGATCTCACCGGAGCCGGCGACGCCTTCAATGCGGGATTCCTCACGGCCTACCTCCGCAACGGAGGTGACCTCCTCCGCAGCTGCGAGGCGGCGCATGCCCTGGCAGCGCGCGTCCTTCGCAGCCCCGGCGCGACGGAGGGATCCGGCGAGTAGGACGACTCACACACTGACCCGTCTCGCGGGTCAGTGCGTGAGCCCCCGAGCCC
>NZ_JAJJPG010000204.1:0-1261 GCF_032907665.1 Intrasporangium sp. | reverse complement strand
GCATGGCTCAGCACGCTGTAGGCCGGTCGTGGGGCCGGCCGGGGGAAGGCGTCGGACGACGTGGCGCGGACCCGCTGCGGATCGAGGCCCCCGGCCTCGAAGATCGCTCGGGCGAGGCCGTGCCACGTCGTCTCGCCGGACGCCGTGCCGTGGTAGGTGCCGGCCGGAGCGTCGGCGTCGATCATCCTCACGAGCAGCTCCGCGAGGTCGCGGGTCCACGTCGGCTGCCCCCGCTGGTCATCGACGACGTCAAGGGTGCCGCGATCTCCGGCCAGGCGGAGCATGGTCGACACGAAGTTCGGCCCGCCCGCGCCATAGAGCCAGGCCGTGCGCACCACCCAGCTGTCCGGGCAGAGGGCACGGACCGCCCACTCGCCTGAGAGCTTGGTGCGTCCATACGCCGACCGTGGTGCGGGAGGGTGCTCAGCGGCATACGGCCGTGTCGCCTGTCCGTCGAAGACGTAGTCGGTGGAGATGTGGGCGACCCGCGCTCCAGCTTGTGCGGCACCCCGCGCGATGTTCGCGGCACCGACCGCGTTGACCGCGAACGCCTGCGCCTCGGCCCGCTCGGCGTCGTCGACGCGGGTCCACGCCGCACAGTTGACGAGCAGGTCGTGTCCGGCGGCCGCGGCGACACACTCGGCGGGCTCGGTGACGTCGAGGTCATAGCGGCCCATCGCGGTGACGACGTGCCCCGCTGCACGGAGGGCGGGGACCAGGTCGTGCGCGAGCATGCCGGTCGCGCCGGTGACGAGGATGCGCAGGGACGCGCTCACCGGCCGAGCCGCGCGTAGGTGCGCTCGGCGGCGACCTTCGCGTCCCTCCACCACGACTCGTTGGCCCGATACCAGTCGATCGTCTGGGCGAGCCCCGCACGAAGGTCGGGGTAGCGCGGCCGCCAGTCGGTCTCGCGTCGCAGCTTCGTCGCATCGATCGCATAGCGCAGGTCGTGGCCCGGGCGGTCGTCGACGTGCTCGAACCAGTCGGACGGCCTGTCCATCAGCTCGAGCAGCATGGCGACGATCTCGAGGTTGTTGCGCTCCCCGTCCGCCCCGATGAGATACGTCTCGCCGAGGCGTCCCTGCTCGAGGATCGCGATGACCGCGTCGTTGTGGTCGTCCACGTGGATCCAGTCGCGCACGTTGAGCCCGGACCCGTAGACCTTGGGTCGCGTGCCCTCGAGGATGTTCGTGATCTGACGGGGGATGAACTTCTCGACGTGCTGGCGGGGGCCGTAGTTGTTGGAGCAGTTCGACACCGT
>NZ_JAJJPG010000203.1:1952-4408 GCF_032907665.1 Intrasporangium sp. | reverse complement strand
CGGACCTCGCCGACGAGCACCTCTCGGCCGAGCAGATCGGCGAGCGGGTCGCCGTCCTCGCGCCCGCGGTCCACCGCGCGACCGTCTACCGCACCCTGACGTCCCTCACCGAGGCCGGGGTCCTCTCGCACGTCCACCTCGGGGGCAGCGCGACGGTCTACCACCTCGCCGCGCGCCCGAGCGAGCACGCTCGTGGGGCGAGCCCAGCGGCATACGGCCCGGACAGGTCGACGCCACACGCGCACGGGCACCTCCACGTGCAGTGTGCGGTGTGCGGGCGCGTCCAGGACGCCCCGGCCGACGTCCTCGAGCAGGCCGGGCGGCGGCTGCGCGAGGAGCTCGGCTTCGAGCTCGACACCACGCACGCGGCTCTGTTGGGGAGGTGCGCGGACTGTGCCCGTGCCTCCTAGGATCGCAGCCGCCGTCGAGGTGCTCGACCCGCAGCCCGGTGACGTGGTGCTCGAGGCAGGCGGCGGCAACGGCGTATCGGCGCAGCTCATCTGCTCGCGGCTCGGCGCCGGACGGCTCATCGCCCTCGACCGCTCGGCGGTCGCCACCCAGCGCACGCTGGCCCGCAACGCCGAGCATGCCGAGGCCGGACGGCTCGAGGCCGTGACCGGATCGCTCGGCGACCTGCGCGGGCGGGATGCAACCGTGGACCGGGCCCTCACCGTCAACGTCAACGTGTTCTGGACGAGTCCCGCCGACGCCGAGCTCGAGGCGCTGCGCCGCGTGCTGCGGCCCGGCGGCCTCGTCGTCCTCGCGTGGGGGGCCGAGGGCCCGCAACCCGCCGCGCGCATCGTCGACGCGGTCACCACCGGTCTCGATCGTCACGGGTTCACGGCGGTTGCGTCGATCGACGATCCTCGCCTCGTCGGACTGACCGCGGTGCGACCCTGACCCGAGTGGCGCCGAGCGAACAGGGGACTGTCCTTCTGGCACCACACAGCGACCGCGTGCCGGGCTAGGGTGCCGTCATGGTGGGGGCGACGACGCGGGCAGGCGGGCTGGACCCCTCGGTGCGACGCGGCTACGGGGTCGGCTCCGTGGCAACGGGAGCCTTCGGGACCGTGCCGGGCCTGCTCCTGCTGCCCTACCTGACCGACCACATCGGCATCGCCGCCGGCCTCGCCGGGGTCATCGTCTTCGCCCCCAAGGCGTGGGACGTCATCCTCAACCCCATCGCTGGACGGATCAGCGACCGGTCGCAGCACCCTGACGGCAAGCGCCGCCCCTTCCTCGTGCGCGCAGGTCTGCTCCTCGCGGCGTGCTTCGTCCTCCTCTTCGCCGGGCCGACCTCCCCGGCGTGGGCGGGCGCCGCGTGGGTCGCCGTCGCCTACCTCGCCTGCGCGACCGCCTACTCGTTCTTCCAGGTCCCCTACGTCGCGATGCCGGCCGAGATGACCGACGACTACGACGAGCGGACCCGGCTCATGACGTGGCGGGTCGCGATCCTCGCGCTCGCGATCCTCGTCAGTGGCGGCGCGTCGCCGGCGATCCGCGACGCGCTCGGCCCGGAGTGGGGCTACCGCGCGGTGGGCCTCTTCGTCGGGCTGCTCATCGCCGTCGGTGCCTGGGGAGCCTGGCGGGGCACTCGGTCCGCGCCGGCTCTGCACGACACTCCTGCCGAGGTGTCTTTCGGCGACCAGCTGCGGATCGTGCGCTCCGACAGGACGTTCCGGCTGCTGCTGACGACGTTCGTGGTGCAGGCGCTCGCGACCGGGGCGATGCTCGCGGGGGTCGACTACGTGTCGCGGTGGATCATCGGCACGCCGCTGTCGGCGACGTTGCTCTTCGTGTGCTTCGTCGCCCCGGCCCTGCTCGTCACACCGCTGTGGCAGCGCTACGGCACGAGCCTCGGCAAGAAGCGGGGTTACCTCGCAGCCTCGCTCCTGCTCGGCGGAGGCGCCCTCGCCCTCGTGCTGGCGCGGTCGCTGCCCCACGCTGCCATCTATGGCTGCGTGGCCGTGGTCGGGGTCGGCTATGCCGGTGCCCAGATGTTCCCCATGGCGATGCTGCCCGACGTGGCGAGCCGGAGCGCGGACGCGCGCACGCGGATCGGCCTCTACACGGGAGTGTGGACAGCCGGGGAGACGCTCGGGCTCGCCTTCGGACCGGGGGTGTATGCCGCTGTGCTCGCTCTCGGGGGCTATGCCTCCTCCAGCGCGGGCTCGGTTGTCACGCAGGGCGACTCGGCCTTGACAGCCATCGTCCTCGGCTTCTCGATCGTCCCGGCCGTCCTTGTCGGCCTGTCCCTGCTGACCCTGCACCGCTTCCCCGACGAAGAGAGTGAACCGGCATGAACCTCGACGAGATCAGGGCGCGACTTGCCGGGCTGCGGGGTCACGACCTGCCCACCCACGGTGGGCGCACGCTCGCCTACGTCTATGACTCGGGCGTCGCCGAGGCCGACGAGATCGGCCGCGAGACCCTGGCGGCCTTCGCGTCGACCAACG
>NZ_JAJJPG010000203.1:0-1852 GCF_032907665.1 Intrasporangium sp. | reverse complement strand
GCCGAGGCCGACGAGATCGGCCGCGAGACCCTGGCGGCCTTCGCGTCGACCAACGGCCTCGACCCGACCGCCTTCCCGTCCCTGCTGCAGATGGAGAACGAGCTCGTCGGCATGGCAGGCCGGCTCGTTGACGCCCCGCCCGGTTTCGCCGGCGTCGCGACATCGGGCGGCACGGAGTCGATCCTCTTGGCTGTCCTCGCCGCCCGGGACGCACGCCCCGACATCACCGCGCCGAGGATGGTGCTGCCCACGACGGCCCATGCCGCCTTCCACAAGGCGGCGCACTACTTCGGGGTCGAGCCCGTCATGGTCGACGTCGACCCGGACTCCAAGCGGGCCGACCCCGAGGCGATGGCCGCGGCGATCGACGACCGGACCGTCCTCGTCGCGGTCTCCGCTCCCTCCTACGCCCACGGCGTCATCGACCCCGTCGGTCCGATCGCCGCGGCCGCGGCGGCTGCGGGAGTGCGCTGTCATGTCGATGCCTGCATCGGTGGCTGGGTGCTGCCCCACCTGCGCCACGACGAGCCGGACCAGGAGCCGTGGACCTTCGCCGTCGAGGGCGTCACGAGCCTCTCGGTGGACCTGCACAAGTACGGCTACGCGCCGAAGGGCATCTCGATCCTGCTCCACGCGTCCAGCGAGCTGCGCCGGTCGCACCTGTTCGCCTCAGCAAGGTGGCCCGGCTACACCATGCTCAACACGACCATGCAGTCGACGAAGTCCGGCGGGCCGATCGCCGCTGCGTGGGCCGTCGCGATGCGCATCGGGTCGGACGGCTATGCCGACCTGGCCCGCCAGGCGCGGAGGGCGACCCTCGACCTGGCCGCTGCCGTGGCGGAGCTGACCCCCCTCTCGCTGGCCGCGCCCCCGGACTCGACCCTCCTCGCGGTGACGGCCGACGAGACCTGCGACGTCTTCACGATCTCGGACGAGCTCCTGTCCCGCGGCTGGTACGCGCAGCCCCAGATGTCCTTCGGCCGGCTGCCCGCGACGCTCCACTTCAGCCTCAGCGCCGCGACGGCCGGCTCATCCGCCGAGATCGCCGAGGACCTCGCGGCGGCCACCCGGGCCGCGACCGAGCTCGGGCCCACGGCACCGACCGAGGAGCTCGTCGTGGCCGCCAGTGCGATCGACCCCGAGCACCTCGACGAGGAGACGTTCACCGCTTTGCTCGGCGTCGCCGGCCTGACCGACGGGTCCGGGGGCCTCGCCCTTCCCCAGCGGATGGCCCCGGTGAACGCCCTGCTCGACGTCCTGCCCCCGGAGGTCCGCGAGGCGCTGCTCCTCGGCGTCATCGACCGCCTCGCCCGGCCGAGCTGATGCGTGCCACAGGCGCGACATCCCGCGCCCTTGGCACACCTCCGGTCAGTGATCAGCGACGAGAGGCCAGGTCGAGCCGGTAGGCGAGCAGAGAGATGCCGGGCGTCGGCTCCCAGTCGCGCTCCGGAGCCCGCTCGAAGCCGAGCCGCTCGTAGATCCGGTGCGCGGCCCGCATCGAGGGCTGGGTCGACAGGGCCAGGGCGACGAGGCCGAGGTCCCGCGCCCGCTCGACACAGCGGAGCATGAGCGCCTCGCCGATGCCTCGCCCGCGGGCGGAGGAGTCGACTGCGAGCATGCGGATGTCGGCCTCGTCGGACGCCGCGATCTCGGCATAGACGGAGCCCGGCGCGGCGAAGGTCACCGAACCGAGCACCCGGCCGCCCGCGTCGTCGACCGCGACCCAGAGCTCGGCCCCCTCGGCGCGGGACCGGGCGTCGGCCAGGGTTTCGGCGTAGACCGCCTCGGGCGGCAGGTGGCCCTCGTCGAGATAGGCCCGCACCGTGAGCCGGCCGACCGCGTCGAGGTCGTC
>NZ_JAJJPG010000202.1:0-4424 GCF_032907665.1 Intrasporangium sp. | reverse complement strand
ACGCGTAGTACGTGTAGCTCTGCTGGAATCCGGCCTTGGCGAGGGCGTGCATCATGGCCGGCTTGGTGAAGGCCTCGGAGAGCCAGATCGTCTCGGGGTGGTCCTGCGCGACGTCGGCGATGAGCCACTGCCAGAAGGCGACCGGCTTGGTGTGCGGGTTGTCGACCCGGAAGATCCGGATGCCGTGGTCGAGCCACACCTGGATGACGCGCCGCACCTCGGCGTAGGCCCGCGCCGGGTCGTTGTCGAAGTTGAGCGGGTAGATGTCCTGGTACTTCTTCGGCGGGTTCTCGGCGTAGGCGATGGTGCCGTCCGCGCGGGTCGTGAACATCTCGGGATGGCTCTGCAGCCAGGGGTGGTCGGGGGAGGCCTGGAGCGCGATGTCGAGGGCGACCTCGAGCCCATGGCGGCCGGCCTCGGCGACGAAGAAGTCGAAGTCCTCGAAGGTGCCGAGGTCGGGGTGGATGGCTTCGTGGCCGCCGTCGGGCGAGCCGATGGCGTAGGGCGATCCGGGGTCGTCGGGACCGGCGGCCAAGGTGTTGTTGCGGCCCTTGCGGGCCGTGGTCCCGATGGGGTGGATGGGGGTGAGGTAGACGACGTCGAATCCCATGTCGGCGATCGCGGGGAGACGCTGCGCCGCGGTGCGGAAGGTGCCGGACGTCCACGTCCCGGTCTCCGGATCGCGCACGGCGCCCTCGGAGCGCGGGAACATCTCGTACCACGCGCCGTAGAGTGCGCGCTCCCGCTCGACGAGCAGGTGGTGACGCTGCGTGGGGGAGACGAACTCGCGGAGCGGCACCATGGCGGCGAGCCCGGCGATCTCAGGGGAGGTGGCGGCGCCGAAGCGGTGTGCTGCCGGGATGCTGGTGTCCTGGAGCGCGGCGATGCCCTTGTCGATCTCACCGGCGTCGACGCCGAGGCCCCGGACGGCCTCTGCGAACCGATCGAGGACGCGGACCCCCTCGGCGCACATGAGCTCCTCGTCGACGCCGGCCTCGATCTTGATCCCTGCGTCGTGCACCCACGTCGCGTAGGGGTCGGACCAGCCCTCCACGCGGTAGGTCCACCAGCCCGGCCGGTCGGCGCGCACCGTCGTGCTCCACTCGGACAGTCCGACGTTGTCGCAGTGCATCGCGTAGTAGTGGTCCCGTCCGTCGGGGTCCGTGAGCACGGTGGTCGCGTTGACCGCGTCGTGGCCCTCGCGGAAGACCGTGGCGCGGACCACGAAGTCCTCGTCGACGACGCACTTGGCCGGGCGGTCGCCGCAGTCGACGAGCGGACGGACGTTGAGCACCGGGATCCGCCCGAAGGGGATCGCGCCGCCGGGCATCCCCTCGACGGTCGGTGGCGCGCTGACGGGGGACCCCGGGGCGAGGTGCACGGCGCCGGCCTCGTTGTCGTCGGTCACCCCGACCTCTGCGACCGGTGTTGCGGTGGGGTCCGGCGTAGGTTTCGCGGCCGCCTTGTCGGGCCGCCGGCGGGGCTGGTTCGGACGGGGTGTCGGGGGTGAGCCAGTCACGGATCGACCGTATCGAATGAGCGTCGATTCTCACCCACCGCGCGCCGCGTGGACTTCGCGTGGCGCCCCTCTGCCAAGCCGTTCCGTATGCCGCTGGGCCGGGTCGTGGACGGCGGGGCCACTCGAGTGCGTGGCCGCGCGTCGAGTGGCCCCGAACGCTCGAGGTCACGAGGAGCGGGAGCGAGCCCAGCGGCATACGGCTGCGTGTTGTGGAAAGGGACTGCAAGGATTGCAAGATCTTGCCGTGGGCCTATGCTGTCCCCTCGTGAAGGCTATCCGTCGCTTCAGCGTCCGCACCGTCCTGCCGACCCGCATCGAGGGCCTCGGCGTCCTGGCCAGCAACCTGCGCTGGTCGTGGCACCCGCCGACGCGCGACCTCTTCGCCAGCATCGACCCGAAGAAGTGGGCCGACACCAAGGAGGACCCCGTCCGACTCCTGTCGCGCCTGTCCGCGGACGAGCTCGACGCCCTCGCGGCCGACGACGAGTTCGTCGGGCGGGTCGTCGCGGCCAACGAGGACCTCCACAGCTACCTCACCAACGAGCGCTGGTACCAGTCATGGAGCCGGGAGCAGGAGGAAGCCGGCCTCGCCGCACCGACGGCGATCGCCTACTTCAGCCCGGAGTTCGGCATCACGGCCGTCCTCCCGCAGTACTCCGGCGGTCTCGGCATCCTCGCCGGCGACCACCTCAAGACGGCCTCCGACCTCGGGGTGCCGATCGTCGGGGTGGGCCTCTTCTACCAGACCGGCTACTTCAAGCAGTCCCTCTCCCGCGACGGTTGGCAGCTCGAGTCCTATCCGGTGCTCGACCCCGACGGCCTGCCCCTCTCCCTCGTCCGCGAGGCCGACGGAAAGCCGGCCGTCGTGTCCATCGACCTGCCGGCGGGCCGTGTCCTCCACGCCCACGTCTGGCGCGCCCAGGTCGGCCGCGTGCCGCTGCTCCTGCTGGACTCCGACGTCCCCGGCAACGACGAGAGCGGCCGCAAGGTCACCGAGTCGCTCTACGGCGGCGGCGGGGACACCCGCCTCGAGCAGGAGCTGCTCCTCGGTGTCGGTGGCGTCCGCGCCCTGCGAATCTGGTCGCGACTCACCGGGGCGCCCGCGCCGGAGGTCTACCACACCAATGAGGGCCATGCCGGCTTCCTCGGAGTGGAGCGGATCGCCGAGCTCGTCCGCGACCACGGCCTCACCTTCGACGAGGCGCTCGAGGCGGTCCGGTCCGCGACCGTCTTCACGACCCATACGCCGGTGCCCGCAGGGATCGACCGCTTCGACGCCCACAAGATCGAGCTCTTCTTCGGCGGCGACAACGCCATGCCGGGAGTCCCGGTCGAGCGACTTCTGGCGCTCGGCGCGGAGGACTACGAGGGCGGCCAGCCGGGGATCTTCAACATGGCCGTCATGGGGCTGCGCCTCGCCCAGCGCGCCAACGGCGTCTCCCAGCTGCACGGCCACGTGAGCCGCGAGATGTTCGAGGGCCTGTGGCCCGGGTTCGACGAGGAGGAGGTGCCGATCACGAGCATCACCAACGGCGTCCACGCGCCGACCTGGGTCGACCGTGCCGTCTACGACGCGGCGCGCGACCACCTCGGCACCGCGGACGTCGCAGGTGAGAATGCCTGGGAGCGGGTCGGCGACGTGCCGGCCGACGCCATCTGGCAGGTCAAGCGCGGCATGCGGGCCTCGCTCGTCGAGGAGGTGCGCCGCAGGGTCCGGTCGTCGTGGCTCAAGCGCGGCGCCACCGACGCCGAGCTCGGCTGGGTCGACGACGTGCTCGACCCCGAGGTCCTGACGATCGGCTTCGCGCGGCGCGTGCCGACCTACAAGCGGCTCACCCTCATGCTCAGCGACCCGGAGCGCCTCAAGCGTCTCCTGCTCCACCCGGAGCGTCCGGTCCAGCTCGTCATCGCCGGCAAGTCGCACCCCGCAGACGAGACGGGCAAGCGCCTCATCCAGGAGATGGTGCGCTTCGCCGACGACCCGGAGGTCCGGCACCGGATCGTCTTCCTGCCGAACTACGACATCGCCATGGCGCAGCGCCTCTACCCCGGCTGCGACGTCTGGCTCAACAACCCGCTGCGTCCCTTCGAGGCGTGCGGCACGTCCGGCATGAAGGCGGCGCTCAACGGCGGCCTCAACCTGTCCATCCTCGACGGATGGTGGGACGAGTGGTTCGACGGGCACAACGGCTGGGCGATCCCGACCGCTGACGGGGTTGAGGACCCGGACCGGCGCGACGACCTCGAGGCCGCCGCGCTCTACGACCTCATCGAGAACAACGTCGCCGCGACCTTCTACGACCGCGACGAGGCCGGGCTGCCGCACGGCTGGATCTCGATGATCACCCACACCCTGACGACGCTGGGGCCGAAGGTCCTCGCGAGCCGCATGGTCCAGGACTACACGGAGCGGCTCTACAGCCCGGCCGCCGGTGCCGGCCGTGCGCTCAACGGCCCCGACTTCAAGGGTGCTCGTGAGCTGGCCGCCTACAAGGCCCGGGTCCGGGAGGCGTGGCCGCGGGTGCGTGTCGACCACGTGGAGCCCTCCGGCGTGTCCGACTCGCCGCAGATCGGCGACACGCTGCACGTCAGCGCCTACGTCGACCTCGGCGGCCTCACGCCCGAGGACGTCGCGGTGCAGTTCGTGCACGGGCGGGTCTCCGACACGGACGAGCTGCGCGAACCGATCGCGGCGTCCCTGCAGCTCGTCGAGGGCTACGACAACGGGACCTACCACTTCGCGGGGGAGCAGCTGCTCACGCGCACCGGATCCTTCGGCTACAGCATCCGGGTGCTGCCGAAGCACCCGGCGCTCGCCTCGCCCGCCGAGCTCGGCCTGGCTCGCAACGCCTGAGACGGGGAGAGCAGGTCGCGACGCCCCACTCGAGCAGCTTGCACCGCCTTT
>NZ_JAJJPG010000201.1:0-4429 GCF_032907665.1 Intrasporangium sp. | reverse complement strand
GGCTGCCCGCTCATGTTCGAGCCGACCTCGGACCCGGGCCACAAGGTCATGCGCTGGATGTTCAGCCTCGGCGGGAACGTGCCGCGCAAGGTCTGAAACCCCCGTTGCGCCGCAGCCGTCCGGCGGCAAGAGTGCGCAACGAGACTTCGCCGGTCGAGAGGTGACTGCGTCCACGGCCGCCCCGTGAGGTCCTTCGCCTCCGAGGGCACGGCGCTCAACTGCACCTCGAGTCCGAGAAACTGCGTGTGGCCTCCGAGCGGCGTACGGCCGCACCGGTCTGCGGATCGGCGGCCACCGCCCCCTCCGCTGAGGCGGATCGGCGGAGTCACTCAGGTGTCATGGCCGTGAGGAGATCCACGCGGCTGGCGCGCTGGGCCGGGCCGATGGCTGCGAGGACGCCGACGGCGGCCGCGACCCCGAGATAGAGGAGCAGCTGGGTGGTCGGGACAGCGACCGTGGTGATTCCCTCGTCGGCGAGTGCTCGGCTGAGTGCGACTCCGGACAGGGTGCCGAGTCCGACGCCGGTGACGGCGCCCAGCATGGCCATGAGGACGGACTCGCGCCTGACGATCGTGCGGATCTGGCGACGCGTGGCGCCAACCGCTCTCATCAGCCCGAGCTCACGCGTGCGTTCCAGGACGGAGAGCACGAGCGTGTTGACGATGCCGAGGATGGCGACGATGACAGCCAGCAGCAACAGGGCGGTGACGAGGCCGAGGAGCTGGTCGGTCGACTCCTGTGCGGCCTGGGTGAGCTGGGCGGGGTCGCTGACGGTGATGTTGGGATAGGCGACGAGCGCCTGGGTGATCCGCGCCTCGGTGGCGGTGAGGTCGGCGCCAGGGGCGGCGGCGACGAGGACGACTCGGTCGAGAGTCGAGGTCACGTTGACCCGGAAGTCCGCAGTCGAGACCAGGTAGGCAGAGTTGATCAACCCGGTCGCGGTGTTCGCGAAGATGGCCGTGACGGTGACCCGTGTCGGGCCGGACTCGGGGTAGGTCACGACAACCGTGTCCCCGACCCCTACGCCGAGTGCCGTCGCCTCGGTGCTGGCGATCGCGATCGAGCCCGGGCCCAGGTCGAGGGCGCCTTCCCGGGTCGTGACGTCCAGGACTCGGCCGAGGTTGGTGGCGTCGACGGCCACGATGGTGGATCGCGTCCCGTTGATCTTGGCACCGGAGTACTTCAGCTCCACGACAGCGTCCACCCCTTCGAGTGTGCGCACCGCGGTGGCGGCCGCTGGGCTGATGCCCGCCCCTGTCCCAACCGGCTGGAGGACGAAGTCGGCCCGGTTGCCAGCGGACACGGTCTGTCCCGCGGACTCCCGCAGCGAGGTCGCGGTCACGGCCACAGCCGCCACGACGGCGACACCGATGGTCAGCGCCATGGCCGTGGCCGCGGCGCGTCGCGGGGAACGGGACACGTTGCGTGCCGCCAACCGCCAACCGCCATCCGCCACCGCGTCGGCCGAAGGAGCCGAGCCGAGCCGTGCCCCGCACCAAGGACGGACCGGAGAGGACCAACCCCACGAATGCCGTGACGCTCGCCAGTGCCGTGAGCGAGCGCTGGCCTCCGACCAGGGCGCACGCGACCAGGCCGAGGGTGCCGGCTGACAGCACGACACCGCCGACCACACCTCGACGAGAGCTGCCCCTGTCGGGGGCCGGGTCGACGTCCCGCAGAGCTTCCATGGGCGCGACTCGGGTCGCACCCCACGCGGGGATCGCGGCGGCGACCATCGTGACCCCGACACCGACCGCGAGAGCGGCGATGAGGGTGCGTGGTTCGAGGGCAACCGTGGTGGTGGGCACCTCGACGCCCACGAGCAGCAGTAGCCGGCGGATGCCGACCGCAAGGCCGACGCCCGCGAGCAGGCCCAGCACGGTGGCGAGCAGCCCGACGGCAGCGGCCTCCACGAGGATGCCGCCGAGCACCTGTCGCCGGGTGGCGCCGACCGCGCGCAGCAGGCCGACCTCGCGGCGTCGCTGGGCGACCAACACGTTGAAGGTGTTCCAGATGACGAAAGAGCCGACGAGCAGCGACACGGCGGCGAAGGCAAGCAGCACCTGGGTGAAGATCGCCAAGCCGGACTGCATCGCGGCCGCACCCTCATCGGCCAGCGTTGCGCCGCTGAGGACTTCCATTCCCTGCGGCACGGCCGCGGCCACTCGGGACAGGAGGTCGCCCGCGTCGAGGCCCCCGCCGGCCATGACCGAGATCTGGTCGACGGTGCCGGTCTTGCCCAGCACCTGCTGGGCGGTAGTGAGATCGAACCCGGCGAGCGTTGCCCCTGCGAGGCTGTCGCTGTCCCCGAACCCGGTGATGCCGACGAGCGTGAACGCGCGGCTGCCATCGTGCAGAAGGACCCGCACCATGTCCCCCACGACATAGGAGGCCCCGGTGGCGGACCTGGCGTCGATGGTCATCTCGCTGGGGCCACTGGGCATCCGGCCCTGGCGCAGGGTGAAGTCGCCGGCGAGGGCTGCGTTGCCGCCGACGCTCGAGGCAAGGGTCGGAGCGCCACCGGGCTGGATCGGTGCGCCCGCCTTGTCGAGCAGGAGCGCAAAGCCCGTGACCGAGCCTTCGGCCACCTCGACTCCGTCGATCGCGGCGACGGTGCCCACGAGGGCCTCCGGGATCGGGCGGGCCTCGGACTGGAAGCTGTAGTCGGTGTACGCGGCCTCTGAGCGGACCACGACGTCGGTGCTGGCCGTCAGCCCCGTATAGAGCTGGTCGAAGGCCTTGTTCGTGGTGTCGGACAGCACGAACGTGCCGGAGACGAAGGCGACACCGATCGCGATCGCCGCGGTGGTGAGGATGAGCCTGAGAGTGTTCTGCTGCAGGTTGCGGAGCGCGAGCCGGAGCATGTCAACGGCCCAGGTGTTTCATCGTGTCGAGCACGGCGTCTCTCGTCGGCCTGTCCAGCTCCTCGACGACGAGGCCGTCGACGAGGAAGACGACGCGGTCGGTGTAGGCGGCCGCCACCGGGTCATGCGTCACCATGACAACGGTCTGGCCGAGGTCGTCGACCGCGTTGCGGAGGAAGGTCAGCAGCTCGGCGCTGGCTCTCGAGTCGAGTGCACCGGTGGGTTCGTCGGCGAAGACCACCTCGGGCCGCTCGACGAGCGCACGGGCAATGGCCACCCGCTGCTGCTGTCCGCCGGAGAGCTGGGACGGGCGATGCTCGAGTCGGTCGGCCACCCTCAGGGCTTGCACGACTGTGTCGAACCAGACAGGGTCCACGTGCCTCCCGGCAAGGTCGGCAGGAAGGGTGATGTTCTCCTCGGCGGTCAGGGGCGCCAGCAGGTTGAACGCCTGGAAGACGAACCCGAGGCGATCCCGACGCAGGATGGTGCGCTCGCGATCGGTCAGCGACGCGAGGTCGGTCTCGCCGACAAAGGCCTGTCCCGACGAGAGTGTGTCCAGACCGGCCATGCAGTGCATCAGCGTGGACTTGCCCGACCCGGAGGGGCCCATGATCGCCGTGAAGGCGCGGGCCGGGAACCCGACGGTCACACCGTCAAGGGCGTGGACCGAGGTTCCCCCGACCCCGTAGGTGCGGCGCGCGTCGACGACGCGTGCCGCGAGTGTGGTCACTTGCGGGAGGACAACATCGAGTGTCGTATCAGTCATGATCGGCGGCCTGTTCGCGAATACGCGAGGACTCCCCGGGGACGTCTGGTGACGGCTCATACATCGCCGAGGCGAAGCTGCCGGGACGATGCGGAAATGAACCCCACTGCGGAAGTCTGGACGCCCGGCCCGCCCAGACGACGGACGCGACCAGCGGTCACTGCGGGACCTGCGCGGTTGACTTCCTGACCCCCACACTACCCCGGGAAGTGGGGCATTGCGGACAGTGGTGAGTTCGGTCTCGTCACGAATTGAGGCTCCCCCCAATCATGCTGGTCCACGCGGGTCGACGACCGCCGCGGCCCAGCCGTGAAGGTTTGCCTTGGGCGCGCGCCGAGCGAGCAGTCGCATGAGTCCGATCGCCATGACGGCGAACGTGCGACGGGCGCCGAGAACACTTCTGTTGGAGCTGCGACATCGTCTTCACCCCCACTCCACATCTCGCGCTCTCATCGTGGTTCACAATCGGCAGGATCAGGCACACAGGCCGCCAGTCCTCGGCGCGGCATTAGCTGCCTCCCCGGGTTGCAGCCAACCCAGCCCGCGGGACACGTAGGCAAGGTTTGGCGACAATCGGACGGAGCCGGTCCCCGGGACTCGCAACCACGCGTCGGACAGGATGGTCTCTCGCGACCCAGCGCCGCTGCGTCAGCCGGCGTCGAGCACCGACGGAGGGATGGCTTCACACGCCTGAGCGGATGGTCGACTACATCACCCCGCTTGACGGGTTCGGCGCGGCTGACGGCTGGCCGGGCCTGTGGGGGATGGGCGGACCGGACTACCTGAGCTGGCTCGCGGA
>NZ_JAJJPG010000200.1:0-4556 GCF_032907665.1 Intrasporangium sp. | reverse complement strand
ACACCGACGCCCAGGCGCTGCTCATGAGTGATGCCGACGTCAAGCTCGACGTCGGTCGTGAGCTGACCCGCGGCCTGGGCGCGGGCGCCGACCCCGAGGTGGGCAAGCGTGCCGCCGAGGACCATGCCGAGGAGATCGAGGAGGTGCTCAAGGGCGCCGACATGGTCTTCGTCACCGCGGGTGAGGGCGGCGGCACCGGCACGGGAGGCGCGCCCGTGGTGGCCCGCATCGCGCGTGGGCTCGGCGCCCTGACGATCGGCGTCGTCACCCGGCCGTTCACCTTCGAGGGGCGCCGCCGGGCCAACCAGGCGGAGACCGGCATCGGGTCGCTCCGCGAGGAGGTCGACACGCTGATCGTCATCCCCAACGACCGGCTCCTGTCGATCAGCGACCGCAACGTCTCGATGATGGACGCCTTCCGGTCCGCCGACCAGGTGCTCCTCTCCGGCGTCCAGGGCATCACCGACCTCATCACGACGCCCGGCCTGATCAACCTCGACTTCGCCGACGTCAAGTCCGTCATGCAGGGCGCGGGCTCGGCCCTCATGGGCATCGGGTCGGCCCGGGGAGAGGACCGGGCCGTGCAGGCCGCCGAGCTGGCCATCAGCTCGCCGCTGCTCGAGGCCTCCATCGACGGCGCTCACGGCGTGCTCCTCTCGGTCCAGGGCGGCAGCGACCTCGGGCTCTTCGAGATCAACGAGGCCGCGCGCCTCGTCCAGGAGGCCGCCCACCCGGAGGCCAACATCATCTTCGGCGCCGTCATCGACGACGCCCTCGGTGACGAGGTCCGCGTGACGGTCATCGCCGCAGGCTTCGACGGTGGGGGTCCGACGAAGCGTCAGGACGACCGCGCCCTCGGGCAGGTCATGGGGCAGCGCACCCAGGCGTCGCAACCGGCGCACAACAACCACGCCGCCACGCCCGCCCCGCAGGGACACCAGATCCCGGCGCAGCCGCCCGCCGAGCCGGTTCACGTTCCAGCTCAGGCTCAGGCTCCTGCCCACCAGTCGGCACAGCACGCACCTGGCCAGCACGCACCTGGCCAGCAGCCCGCGCCGGCGCCTGCGGGCTCCCAGCAACTGCCGACCCAGCAACCAGCGCAGCAGCCGGCCCAGCAGCCGCGCCCGGCGCAGCCGCCGCGTCAGGTGACCTTCGAGGAGAGCGACGACCTCGACGTGCCCGACTTCCTCAAGTGAGGCCCTGATGCGGGACCCGGCCCGCCCGGCCGGGTCCCGCATCGCGGCCATGGCCGTCTCCGTCCGCCCGGACCGTGCCGGAAGGATAGGTTGAGGCGGTGTTCTACTGGCGAGCCACGATCCGCGCGCGCGACGACGGTCCCGGCATCGAGGCGGCGTTCACCGATCGCGCAGCGAATCGGGGTGCCGGGCCTTACGCCGGGCTCAACCTCGGGGGCCACGTCGGTGACGACCCCGACGCCGTCGAGGCCAACCGGGCAGCCCTTGCGACGGCGCTCGGGGTGACGCGCGAGCGCCTCCTCTTCCTCAACCAGGTGCACGGCACGGACGTCGTCGAGGCGAGTGGCCCCTGGGCCGGCGAGGCCCCGGAGGCTGACGGAATCGTCTCCCGGACAAGTGAGCTGGCCCTTGCTGTCCTCGTCGCCGACTGCGTCCCGGTGCTCCTGCACGACGTCGAGGCGGGCGTCGTCGGCGCCGTTCACGCCGGGCGGCCCGGCCTGCTCGGCGGCATCGTGCCCCGTGCCGTCGCCGCCATGCGGGACCTCGGTGCGCGGCAGCCCGCGGCGATCGTCGGGCCGTCCGTGTGCGGCCGGTGCTACGAGGTCCCGGAGGAGATGGCCCTGGCAGCCGCGGCCGTCGCTCCCACCTCCCAAACGTCGTCCTGGACAGGAACGCCCGCGATCGACGTCGCGGCCGGGGTCACCGAGCAGCTCGCATCCGCGGGCGTGGCGGTCCAGCGCGTCGCCGGATGCACCCGCGAGGACGAGCAGCTCTACTCGTACCGCCGAGACGGCACCACCGGCCGGCTCGCCGGCGTGGTCGTGGCCCACGCGGCGGGGGCGAGGTGACCGGCCAGGGCGCGGACGCCCGCAGGGACGAGCTCGCCGCGAGACTTGCCGCCGTGCGACGACGCATCGCCGACGCCTGCGCCGATGCCGGGCGCGATCCTGCCGAACTCACCCTCGTGGTCGTCACGAAGTTCTTCCCCGCGAGCGACGTCCTCCTGCTCCACGAGCTCGGCGTCCGGGCGATCGGTGAGAACAAGGACCAGGAGGCCGCGCCCAAGATCGCCGAGGTGCGGGCCGCGCTGCCCGAGGGCGCCGACCTCGAGCTGCATTTCGTGGGACGGCTCCAGTCCAACAAGGCCCGCCACGTCGCGCAGTACGCCGACGTCGTCCACTCCGTCGACCGGGCCAAGCTGCTCGGTGGCCTGGCCGCCGGCGCAGCCGAGCGCGGCAGACCGGTCTCGGTCCTCATCCAGGTCAGCCTCGACGGCGACACCTCCCGCGGTGGTGCACTGCCCGCCGACGTCCCGGACCTGGCCGATCTCGTCGCTGAGCGCGACGGACTCGTCCTCAAGGGGGTCATGGCCGTCGCCCCCCTCGACGCCGACCCCGACGAGAGCTTCACCCTCCTCCGGGAGGTGGCGAGCGGCATACGGACCCGTCATCCCGGCGCCGACTGGGTGTCCGCGGGAATGAGCGGGGACCTCGAGGCGGCCATCCGGCACGGAGCGACACACCTGCGTGTCGGCACCGCAATCCTCGGATCACGCCCGTCACTTCTGTAACGTCGACGGCAACTGCAATTCGACCGTTTGGGAGTGGGCATGGCAGGGGCACTGCGCAAGACGATGGTGTACCTGGGCCTCAGCGAAGAGGACCCGCGTCACGATCGCTATGACGACTACGACGCCTACGACGACCAGGACCGCCTCGAGGACGAGCCGGAGCACACCGCCGCCGTGACCCCCCTGTCGACGAAGCGCCCCGTGGCCGCCGTCGTCCGCGAGCCCGAGGTGCATCCCCTCAACCGCATCACGACGATCCACCCGCGCACCTACAACGAGGCGAAGAACATCGGCGAGTGGTTCCGCGACCAGGTGCCGGTGATCATGAACCTCAGCGACATGGACGACGCGGACGCGAAGCGGCTCGTCGACTTCGCCGCCGGCCTCGTCTTCGGTCTGCACGGCACCATCGAGCGCGTGACGTCCAAGGTGTTCCTCCTGTCGCCCTCGCACGTCGAGATCGCCGCGGACGAGCCCGAGACCCCGGCCGCCACCACGCGCGGATTCTTCAACCAGAGCTGACCACCGGCGTCCGGATCCGGGCCTCGCCGCGTCGTGCGGTGGGGCCCGATTTCTGGCCGCAGCACCTCATCAGGGACACTGAGCACCATGGACGTGATCTGGACCATCTACGGAGTGGTGGTCTTCACCTTCTTCGTCGCACTCATCGCCCGCTTCGTCCTCGAATGGGTGCAGGTCCTGTCCCGATCCTGGCGCCCCAGCGGGCTCGTGCTCGTCCTCGCAGAGGCCGTCTACACCGTGACCGACCCGCCGCTCAAGGCGCTGCGCAAGGTCATCCCGTCCCCGACCCTGGGTGGCGTGCGGCTCGACCTCAGCTTCCTCGTGCTCATGCTCCTCACATCCTTCGCGCTCAACCTCCCCGCGTTCTTCTGAGCGTGCTTCCCGGGGCGACCACGTCCACGATTCGGGCAGTCTCCGAAACCAGTACCGGGCGGGTGCAGCCAGTCCACCCGTGTGGGTGGCATCATGTGGCTTTGGGTCGTGACCTGTTCGTTAGATAAGTTGGCCCTTGACCATTACGTCTGTATCGAGGTGACACATGGCGCTTACGCCTGAGCAGGTGCTGAACAAGCATTTCCAGACCACGCAGTTCCGACGTGGCTACGAGGAGCGGGACGTCGACGACTTCCTGGACGAGATCGTGGCGGAGATGCGGTCGCTCATCGAGCAGCGTGACGACTACCTGAAGCAGCTCAACGACTGCCGCGCGAGCAAGAACCAGCCGGCGGTGCGGGGTGGGGACGGGCCGACGCAGGCCATGCCCCCGGTGGGACGACCGGGCGACGACGCCAAGCTCGGAGCCCTCACGGCGAAGATCCAGGACGCCGAGCGGGCGTTCAAGGCGGCCTCGGACCGGGCCGCCAAGGCCAAGGCCGAGGCAGACGCCGCCGAGCGGGCCGCGCGCGAGCGCATCGAGCGCGCCAAGGCCGACGCCGAGCGGGCCGAGGCGGCCGCCCGCTCCGCCGTCGACGAGAAGGCGCTCAACGAGGCCCAGGCGAAGCTGAACGCCCTCCACTCGCAGGTCGCGGACGCCGAGGCCAAGCTCGCCAAGACGCGCGAGGAGGCCAAGGCTGCCGAGGAGGCCGCCCGCGCCGCGGAGCTCGCGGCACGCCAGCGGTCCCAAGCGGCGATGGAAGCGGCGAGTGCCGCGGCGAGTGCCCCCGCGGCCACGGCGGCCAACACGAGCGGTGCCGACGCGGCAGGCGTCATCGCTCTCGCGCAGCGCCTGCACGACGAGCACGTCGCCGCCGGCGAGGCGCGACGCCACC
>NZ_JAJJPG010000199.1:0-4636 GCF_032907665.1 Intrasporangium sp. | reverse complement strand
GCCCGCTGGGCCGCGTCGGCCGGCGGCCGACGCGAGGCCGGGCGCGACGAGAGGACACCTCGCTCCCGTCGTGACGCGCCTCAGCCCGGGCCCGGGTCAGTCGAGGAGTCCGGCTGTCCGCGCGGCGGCCACCGCTGCCGTGCGACTGTCCACGCCGAGCTTGGCGAACGCGTGGTAGAGGTGGGACTTGACCGTCGCCTCAGTGATGAAGAGCTCCTTGGAGACGTCCTTGTTGGAGCGACCGGCGGCGACGAGTTGCAGCACCTCGACCTCCCGCCCGCTCAGTCCCGCCCGGCGCGTCCGCATCGTGTCGATGACGCGCCGGCTCAGGTCTGCGTCGAGGACGGTCTCGCCGGCATGGGCCCGGGCGATGGCGGAGACGATGTCGTCAGGCGCGGCGTCCTTGAGGAGGTAGCCCGCGGCGCCTGCCTCGACCGCACGAACGATGTCGGCGTCATGGTCGTAGGTCGTGAGGATGACGACCTGCGGGGGCTGGTCGGCGAGGTGACGCAACGCCTTGGTGACCGCCACACCGTCGAGCCCCTCACCCAGCCGGAGGTCACAGAGGACGACATCAGGGCGATCGGCCTCGGCCCCCCGCACCGCGGCGACACCGTCGGCGGCCTCACCGACCACGAGAATCCCCGGTTTGGTCTCGAGGAGCGCGCGCAGCCCCGCCCGGACGACAGGATGGTCGTCGACGACCAGGACGCGGATGTCCCGGGGTCTCGTCACGGCGCACCTTCCCGCAGGGGCACGTGGGCGCTGAGGGCGGTGCCCTCCCCGGGTGCTGACTCGATGTCGAGCCCACCGCCGATCTCTCGGAGCCGTGCCCGGATCGAAGGAATGCCATAGCCGCCTGCAGGCACCGACGAGGGGGGCCAGGTCAGCGGTCCAGGGTCGAAGCCGGTCCCGTCATCGACGACGTCGAGCCGCACCGAGTCACCGAGGTCGCTGAGGGAGACGACCACCCGGCTTGCGTTGGCGTGCAGCCGCACGTTCGCCAAGGCGCCCTGGGCGGTGCGCATCAGGGCGACCTCGATCGACGTCGGCAAACCGGCGACTTCCCCTTCGACCCTCAGCTCGGTGCGCAGACCGGTCTCTGCAGCCAGCGTGTCGAGGACGCGGCGCAGCGCTGCAGGGAGCCCGGCCCCCTCGAGGTCCCTCGGCGCGAGAGCACCGACGACGCGCCGTGCCTCGTCAAGGTTGGCGGCAGCCGACTCCTCGATCTGACCGAGGAGATCGCCGACCTGTGCCTCGTCGCGGGCGGCCCGACCGGCCCGGGCGAGCAGCAGGATCGAGGAGAAGCCCTGGGCGAGGGTGTCATGGATGTCGCGGGAGAGCCGGGCGCGCTCGGCCAAAGCCCCCGACTCCCGTTGGGTGCGCGCGAGCTCTGAGTGGAGGATCTCGGTCTCCTCCTGGGCCGCGACGAGAGAGCGCACCAGCCGCTGGCGCTGGGTGGCCTCGCGGACGAGCTGCATCTGGCCGCGCGACACGAAGAGAGCGAAGACGGCTCCGATGGTCGGTCCGAGGACGCCCGGAGTGCTTGCCCCACCGGTCGCCCACCACGGGACGAGGACGACGACGGCCAAGGTGAGCGCGACGTACCCCGCCCCCCACCAGCCGACGAGGAGGTGGCCGGCGAGCAGCCAGAGGCTGAAGGCGATCCACACGTACTCGTGGGAGATCGCGACGAGCGCGAGCCACAGCGCCGTGAGTCCGCACAGCCACAGGACCACCACCCGCGTCGGCCGTCCCCGGTCCGCGGCATCTCCGGGCTGCAGGTGGGCCGTCGCGGCCCCGGCGACATACCAGGCGAGCAGCGCGGCGGTGATTCCGAGGGCGGGGAGGGCAGCAGCACCCGTCGCGAGCGCACGGACGGCGCAGACGATGGTGAGGACGGTGAAGAGCGCGTGCTGGAGCACGGTCAGGTTCCGCAGGGCCTGCGGCATGTCACGACGCTACCCGACGTGGTGGGCCACCGACGTGGGGTCGCCCGTCGCGGCACGGGTGCCTCCGCGGACGACGCGGCCGAGCCCGAGGAAGAGCAGGGCGAAGGCACCGGTCAGCACCATGTGCCCCAGCCCGGAGACCCCGGCCAGCGCGGGCGAGTCGAAGCCGCCGACGTCCGCCACCTGCATCGTGCCCTTCACCAGCATCCCCAAGGTGGTGAGGCCGAGGCCGACCTGCCAGGTCCACACCCCCCACCGGAAGCGGCGGTCGTCCTGCAGTGCCGGGAACTGGGCGACGAGGACGAGCAGCACGAGCAGGACGAGGGTCCCGAGCGTGAGCACGTGCGTGTGCACGACGGCGAGCTGGGTGCCTGCGAGCTCGCGGGTCCCGCCCAGACCGTGGTGCTTGGTGAGCTCTCGGTAGTAGAGGCCACCGGCGAGGCCGAGGGCGGTCCACAGAGTGGCGAGGCGGACGAGAAGGACGGGCATCGAGAGGCCTTTCGAGCGGATGGGTTCCTGCCGTCCACGCTAGGGAGCCGCGTCGCCAGGTCGCACGGGCGAGGGTCAACCGTTCGACTGATCTGCTCGCCTCCTGCCCCGCGCCTGCCCTGGCTACCTCTCGCGTCCACCTCGCTCAGCCGTGGGGCCCGTCCACATCACCCCGTCGCGTCCCTCCACAGCGCACGCAATGCCGCGGCAACAGCCGCAACGCCGGGCGACAGCCAGCGCGCCGACTCCCGGGTGAGGAACACCTCTGCGTCGGGGACGGGGATGGCAGCGCGGACCAGGTTGTCGTGTGCCTGGATGCTGAACTGCGGGAGCACGCCCGGGCCCAGACCCGCCGCAATGCATGACTTGACCGCCTCCAGGCTCGAGAATCGCGTGGTCCGCCCGTTCTCCCCGGTCTCGCTGCGCAGGGTGGCCAGGAACTGGTCACTGTAGGAACAGCCTTCCTCGAGGAGGAAGAGCGCGCCGGATGCCACCTCGTCGAACGTGCCGGGGGGAGGTGCCTCTGCCGCGGTCCACAGCCCGACCTCCTCGGTCCCCAGTCGTTCGGTGCTCAGCCTGGTGTTGGCCGCCGGAGGGTCCAGGGACAGCGCCAGGTCGCAGCGCCGTTGGAGCAGGTGCTCCATCGCCACCTCGGTGCCTGCGGGAATGATGTGGACCTCGAGCCCTGGGAACGTGGCGGCAAGGTCTGCGACGAGGGGCGGCAGGCGGTAGGCGCAGATGGATTCGGGCGCGGCGACGCCGATGCGACCTGTGGGCCTCTCATCCCGCAGTGCGGCGAGGAACCGCTCCTCGGCGTCGACCAGGGACCGGGCTGGCTCGAGCAGTTGCAGACCGTGCTGGGTGAGAGTCACGTGCTTGGGATTGCGGTCGAAGAGCCGGGCGCCGACCGCCTTCTCCACAAGGTGGATCCGCGCGGTCACGGCAGACTGGACGATCGCCAGGTCACGGCCGGCTGCCGAGAAGTTCCGATGGTGGGCCACAGCGAGGAACGTCCTCACCAGCTCGACATCCATGGACCAATGATAGATGGCAGCGATGGTCCTCATCACGAACAATCGTTGGACACGATCTTTCCGGGGGCCGCACGATGGTGGCATGACCTCTCAACTGCTCCGCTATGCCGCCTTCACCCGCGACCCTGCCGGGGGCAATCCCGCCGGCGTGGTGCTCGACTCGGGTGACCTCGCCGACGCAGACATGCAGCAGCTCGCCGCCGAGGTGGGCTACTCGGAGACGGCGTTCCTCACCGTGCCGGCCGCCGATGGAACCGTCGGTGTCCGCTACTTCAGCCCGGCGGCGGAGGTGCCCTTCTGCGGTCATGCCACGGTCGCGAGCGCCGTGGCGATCGCGGAACGCACCGGGCAACGCTCGCTGCACTTCCGGACGACGATCGGAGAGGTCTCGGTCGAGGTCCGCGACTCGCCCTCTGGACGTGAGGCAAGGCTCGTCAGCGTCGAGACCTCCAGCTCGCCGATCGACGACGAGATCCTCGGCCGGCTGCTCACCGCGCTCCGGTGGTCCGCAACCGACCTCGACCCGACATGGCCAGTCCATGTGGCCTACGCCGGAAACCACCACCCCATCCTCACCACTCACTCGCGCGCGCGGCTCCAGGACCTCGACTACGACTTCGACGCACTGAAGGCCCTGATGATCGAGCAGGACTGGACCACGGTCAATCTGCTCTGGTGGGAGTCCGACTCGGTGGTCCACTCCCGCAACCCCTTCCCCGTCGGCGGCGTGGTGGAGGACCCTGCCACGGGGGCAGCCGCGGCCGCACTCGGCGGCTATCTCATCGCGACCCAGCCCCCTACGAGCCCGAGGCAGCTACTGATCCGGCAGGGGGAGGACCTGGGTCGACCGAGCCGACTGGGCCTCGGGTTGACCCCCGGTTCCACCCGAGCCGTGGTCTCCGGAACCGCTGTCCGCATTCCCGACTGATCCGAGCGACCCACGGGCCGGCGCGTCCCGCTGGGACGGAGCTCAGCGGCATACGACACTCTTCGTATGCCGCTGGGCGGTCAGCCTCTGCGCGCCCGCCAAGGGCGCCAGGTGACGCGAATCGCCCTGATGATCACGTTCGCACCCAGCGCGACGGTCACCAGCGCCGCGGTACCGAAGGGTGCACGACCTATGGGCCTCGGGTCAGGTCCGGCGCCTCGGGGAGCTGTTGG
>NZ_JAJJPG010000198.1:2847-4687 GCF_032907665.1 Intrasporangium sp. | reverse complement strand
ATGATCCACAGGGGCCGGTCGCGGCTGGATCGTCAGCGCTCGGGCGACTCGAGCCGAGCGAGATGACCCCGGAACCAGTCGAGTGCCAGTCGGTGTGAGGCGATGCCGTAGTCCAGGGTCGCGAGCTGATGGGTCGCGACGTCGCGCTGGTCCTCCGGCACCTCGATGCTGTCGAGGCGACGAGCGAGGGCGAGCAGTACGGCGAGGTCGGACTCGATGCGAGCTATGACCTTTCGTAGCAGCGGTGCTCGCTCGGCGGGGGCGAGGAGGCCGAGGAAGAAGAGCCGGGGGAGCGCCGCGGTCTCGAGGTCCGGTCCGGCCAGCTCACCGGTCATCCATGACCGGAACTCCTCGCGACCCGAATCCGTGACGCGGTACACCTTCTTGCCACGCGCGCTCG
The DNA here is from genome assembly GCF_032907665.1 of Intrasporangium sp. Taxonomy (GTDB): domain Bacteria; phylum Actinomycetota; class Actinomycetes; order Actinomycetales; family Dermatophilaceae; genus Intrasporangium. Next base: position 4,287 of record NZ_JAJJPG010000198.1, on the reverse strand, counting down.
GATCGACACTGGCCACCTCGATGAGGCCCTGGGCCAGGAGGCCGTCGAGGGCGCGTTTGATGCTTCCCGAGCTGGCGCTGTAGAAGAGCGAGACACCTGCCTCGAATGCCTTGACCAGGCCATAGAGGCTTTGGGGGGCGATGAGGAGCAGGCCGAGGATCACATGGGCCATGGCCGGCAGTCTAAGCCGTTGACTCTCACAGACATATCTACTAGACATATCTACGAGAGATATCGACCCATCTGGCTCGGGAGCATCCGCATGTCGCATGCCACTGGAAGAGCGTCGTCGCCGTCGGCCCGTGAGGAGGGCCGACTCCGCTCCAGCCTGGAGCGGATCGCGCACCGGCGCGCGGCCCGGCGCCACAGGAGCAACAGCAATGGCAACGGGCGCACCCTGCCGCCACCGCAGGTCCTGGTCCGTGCTCCCGGCTGGGAGTTCGAGTTCGGCGACGTGGACCGCCCGTTCCACGCGGCCAGCTCGGGCAAGCTCATGACGGCGGCTCTCATCGCGCGGCTCGTCGAGCGAGGCCGGTTCGGCTTCGACTCACCCATCGGTGCGGTGCTGCCCACCGCGGACGTCGCGAGGCTTCCCGCGGTAGCCGGCGTCGATGTGGCCGGCGATGTAGCGGTCGAGCACCTGCTGACGCACACGAGCGGGCTGCCGGACTTCTTCGAACCTCCACGGGGACACGAGACCGCGGCTTCGGCGACTGCGGCCGTCGTCGACCGCAACCGGCGCTGGTCGCCGGCGGAGCTTCTCGACGAGGCGCGGAGGCTTCCTGCGGTCGGGCCCCCCGGCGAGCGCTTCCACTACTCCGACACCAACTACGTCCTGCTCGGCCGCCTCGCCGAGGAGGCGGAGGGCGAGACCCTCTCGACCCTGCTGCGCCGGCACATCTTCGAGCCCAGCGGCATGGAGCGCAGCTCGACCCCGTATGACGCCACCCTCATCGCTGATGATCTCTCGGGGCTCGACGTCGCGCCCTTCTGGATCGGTCGCCATGAGCTCAGTCGCGCACACAGCGTCAGCCTGGACTGGGCAGGCGGCAACGTCGTCGGTCCACCCGATGACTTCGTGCGTTTCCAGCAGGCGCTGCACGGAGGGCGACTCATCTCGCCGGAGCATGTCGCCCACCTCGCACGGCCCCGCAACCGCTATCGCCGCGGTATCCACTACGGGGCAGGCACGATGACGCTCCGCTTCGGCGAGCTGCTACCACCGTTGATGCGCGGGCTTCCGGGGCCGGTCGGACACCTCGGCTTCTGGGCCACCCACGTCTTCCACTACCCCGAGCAGGACGCGCAGGTCGTGCTCAACTTCCACTCCGACCGACACATGAACCAGAGCTTCCGCATCCACGCCGGGATTGCCCGGCTCCTGTCGGCGTTGCGCTGAACGACGCGACGAGGGCGTTCGGGGCCACTCGACCGGGCGTT
>NZ_JAJJPG010000198.1:0-2747 GCF_032907665.1 Intrasporangium sp. | reverse complement strand
GGGGCCACTCGACCGGGCGTTCGGGGCCACTCGACCGGGCGTTTGGGGCCACTCGAGCGGGGGTGGGGTCAGGCGAGGGGGCCGATCTCCGGGCGCTTGGGCGAGCGGTTGTCGCCGGATGACCGCCCGGTGAGCCGCCGGTGCACCCACGGCCCGACGTACTCCCGGGCCCACTGGGCGTTCGCCTGCAGCGCTTCGCGACGGCTGATCGGCGCCGCGGGGTCGAGCGGGGTCTCCCAGTCCGCGTCGGCCGGTGCGTGACCGAGGGCCTGGAGGGCGGCGAGAGCGACCCTTCGATGGCCCTCGCTCGTCATGTGGATCCGGTCCTCGGACCACATCCGCCAGTCTCGGAGGGCGTGCAGGCCCCACTGGTCGATGACGTGTGCGCCGTGGCGCCTCGCGATGGACCAGATGTTGGCCGTGTGCACGGCCGCGCGACCCCGGGTCGCCTTGACGAGGGGGGCGTCCGCGGGGTCCACGGGGGTCGCCATGAGCACGTCGGCCCCGGTCGCGCGGATCCGCGCCACGGCGTCCTCGAGCTGCGCAGCCAGGGCATCGAGGTCAGCCTTCGGACGGAGGATGTCGTTGCCACCGCCGACGATGCTGACGAGATCCGGCTCGAGGGCGAGCGCACTGTCGAGCTGGGGGCCGACGACGTCGGCGAGCTTGCGTCCGCGCACCGCGAGGTTGGCGTAGCCGAAGTCCATTCCCCGGCCGCGGGCCAGCTCCGACAGGTGGGCTGCGAGCCGGTCGGCCCAGCCCGCGAACTCGCCGTGCGAGCCGTCCCCGACGAGCGCCGGGTCGTCATCGGACATGCCCTCGGTGAAGGAGTCCCCGACCGCGACGTAGCGGGTCCAGAGGTGGATGGGCACGGACGGGTCGGTCATGTCAGCCTCCAGTCGATCGGTGCTGCGCCCTGGTGGGCGAGGAGGTCGTTGGCCCTGCTGAACGGCCGCGACCCGAAGAACCCGGACCGCGCCGACAGGGGTGACGGGTGGGCGCTCTCGATGCGCGGCACCTGTCCGAGCATCGGGGCGAGCGACTGGGCCTGCCGGCCCCAGAGGATCGCGACGAGCGGCCCGCCCCGCGCGACGAGGCCCGAGATCGCTTGGTCCGTCACCGTCTCCCACCCCTTGCCCTGGTGGCTGGCCGACCTGCCGGGGCACACGGTGAGGACCCGGTTGAGCAGCATGACCCCGCGCTCGAACCACGGGCTGAGATCACCGTTGGTCGGGGGTGGCGCGCCGAGGTCCGTGGCGAGCTCCTGGTAGATGTTCTGCAGGGAGCGGGGCACCGGCCGCACGTCCGGTGCGACCGAGAACGAGAGGCCCACAGGGTGGCCCGGCGTGGGGTAGGGGTCCTGGCCGACGATGAGGACACGGACGTCGTCGAGGGGCAGCGTGAAGGCGCGCAGGATGGCGCTGCCCGCCGGGAGGTAGCCGCGACCGGCAGCCACCTCGGCCCGGAGGAACTCCCCGAGGGAGGTGATGGTCCCCGCCACCGGTTCGAGGACGGGCACCCACGACGGGTGGACGAGCTCGGAAAGGGGTCGCGCAGGCACGGGAGAACGCTACCGAACTGCCCACGAGGCAAAATCGGACCTGATGACCACGACACTTCGCGGACCAGCCCTCATCGACGGCGTTGTTGTCGCCGCCGAGATCGTCATCGACGGGGACCGCCTCGCAGCGGTACGCCCGGTGGAGCCGTCCGACCCGGCCACCCCCGGGAGCGAGCCGATCCTCGGGACGATGACAGCGGCATACGTCGACCTCCACTGTCACGGCGGGGGTGGCGCGGCGTTCACCGACCTCGACGCCGACTCCGCTGCCGTCGCCGCCCGCCACCACCACGCCCGAGGCTCGACGTCGCTGCTCGCGAGCCTCGTGACGATGACGCCGGCCGACCTGCTTCGCGGGGTCGAGGTGCTCGCAGACCTCGCCGACGACGGGCTCGTCGACGGGATCCACCTCGAGGGTCCGTGGATCGCGGCGTCCCGGTGCGGCGCCCACGACCCCCGCCTGTTGCGGGACGCCGACCTGCGCGAGGTCGACCGGCTCCTCGCCGCCGGCCGCGGTCACGTGCGCCAGGTGACGCTCGCGCCGGAGCGCGAGCACGGGATGGAGCTCGTCCGCCACCTTCGCGGCTCGGGCGTCCACGCGGCCATTGGGCACACCGCCGCGACGTTCGAGCAGGTCAGGCGGGCTGTGGACGCCGGCGCAGACCTCGCGACGCACCTCTTCAACGGGATGGACCCGTGGCACCATCGCACCCCCGGGGCCGTCCCCGCGCTGCTCGGCGCCGCCCTTCGCGATGGCATCACCCTCGAGCTCATCGCCGACGGGACCCACCTCGCCGATGACACGGTGCGGACCGTCGTCGACCTCGTCGGGCCGTCGCGGGTGGCCTTCGTCTCCGACGCAATCGCCGCTGCCGGGATCGGCGACGGTCCCTACGCGCTCGGCGGGCTCTCGGTCGACGTGTCGGGCGGCACCGCGCGACTGGCGACCGCTGTCGGCGAGTCGGTCGGGGCGATCGCCGGTGGGACGAGCCACCTCGCCGACCAGGTGGCTCGCCAGGTGAGCGCGGGGATGCCGCTGCCGTATGCCGCTGAGTCGGCGTCCAGCAGCCCGTCCCGACTGCTCGGGCTGGCTGACCGGGGGGCGCTGCGCGCCGGTGCCCGCGCGGACGTCGTCGTGCTCGACGGCGCGGCGCGGGTCGCCCGGGTGATGCGGGCCGGTCGCTGG
>NZ_JAJJPG010000197.1:0-4687 GCF_032907665.1 Intrasporangium sp. | reverse complement strand
CCACGAAGGAGCGGCAGGCTGATCGCCGGGACGTGCAGTGCCGTCCAGGGGCGGCAGAACCACGGGTCGCCCGTGGAGTCCGCCGGTGGTGCCACTCCCGACGTCGCGGGTGTGAGCAGGAAGTCGGCGCCACCGGGGCGGTCACCGAGCTCACGGCGTCGCCGGTCGATCAGTGCCTCTGCCGCCGCCACCTCCGCGTCTGTCCGGGAGGACGCCCGGTCGAGGTACTCACGGAGCGACGCGGACAGGGAGTCAGGATGGTGCGTGTGCTCGTCGTGCAGGGCGACGAGGGCCTCCCGCTCCATGACCACGGCGTGTGCCTCCGCGATCTCGGCCAGGTCGGGGAGGTCGACCTCCTCGAGTATCCGCACCTGGGGCATCGCTGACAGGGTCTCGACCAACGCGTCGAAGGCGGCCCTGGCCTCCGCGTCGACGTCCCCCCAGCGCGGGGTGCGGCAGATGCCGACCACGGGAACGCCTCCATGGGTGGCCGGACCGCCGGGACCGCCAGCGCCGGGCACAGTGCCCGCAGTGCCCACACTGTCGGCGCGGATGGCAGCGAAGACGAGCGCGACGTCCGACACGTCGCGAGCGAACAGGCCCACGGTGTCGAAGCTGGGACTGAGCGGCTTCACCCCGGACGTGCTGATGAGCCCGTAGGTGGGCTTGAACCCCACCACGCCGCAGTAGGACGCCGGCCGGATGACGGAACCGGCCGTCTGGGTGCCGAGGGCAACCGGCACCAGGCCGGCGGCGACCGCGGCCGCCGATCCACTCGAGGATCCTCCCGGGGTCCGTGCGGGGTCGTGCGGGTTGCGGGTCGGCGGTGGCTGGAACAGCGCGAACTCGGTCGTCACGGTCTTCCCGACGACGATCGCCCCAGCCGCGCGGAGTCGGTGCACGACCTCCGCGTCCGCATCCGGCTGGTGGCCGGCATAGATGGGCGAGCCGTAGGTCGTCAGCTGTCCGCGCGTGTCGATGAGGTCCTTGATCGCCACGGGAAGACCACGGAGCGGGCTCGTGCCCGCGGGTGGTGCGAGAGACTCGACTCGCGAGATCTCGGCCTCCAGCTCCTGCTCGTCGACGTGCACGAAGGAGCGAAGGGCGCCGTCCACACGTGTGATTCGCGCAGCGGTCTCGACCGCGACCTGCCGGACACTGGCCGCACCGCCGGCCACTCTCTGCACCGTCTCACGCGCTGACCACTGCTGGGTTGTCATCCCGCTCTCCTTGTCCACGACCTCGGATCAGGTCACCGGCAGGCACCAGTGGCCGAGCGGCGCGTCGCACAGGCGGTCCGCAATGCCAGCTGCGAGGAACGCCGCGCGGGTGTCCTCGGCGCCTTGGGTGAAGTGTCCCCATCCTTGCTGATGGGCGACGACCACGCGTGGTGACCCGAGAACCTCCGCGGCGGCGGCGGCCCGCTCCGCCGTGAGAGTCAGTGGCCTCCCGCCGAACCTGGCCGGCACCGACGCCGAGCCTGCGAAGAGGACGGCGCAGTCGATGGCACCGATGCGCTCGCGGATCTCGCGGACGATCTCCAGCGACGCATTGTCACCGCTGACGTAGGTCGTCGGGCTTCCGTCCGCCTCGATGACGAAGCCGATGACCTCGCAGTTGACGAATCCCTCGTCATTGAGCTCCGCGTCGGCCGGGCCGTGGCGGGCAGGAACCCCCGTCACTCGGAGCCGCCCGTCAGGTGCCTCCCAGGTGGACCACGGGTCCAGGGGGGTCGACGGCTGTCCCAGACGTCGCGCAGCAGTCGGCGGGGCGAGCAGGACGGGCGCCCGGAGGGCGAACTCGCGACCCGCGACATCGAGGTTGTCGGGGTGGAGGTCATGGCTGACCAGCACGACGTCGGCGTTGCCGATCGCGCCCTCGTCGACGGCGGGGCCGACGAGCTTGCGCAGGTAGCCGTAGTCCGTCGGCGGGTCGAGCGTCGGATCGCAGACGAGACGGTGGCCGGCGACGTCGATGACGGTGGTCGGTCCCCCGACGACAGCGACGCCGAAGGCGAGGCGCTCCGACGTCACCGGAACGGACGCGGACTCACGGCTGGACATGAGCAGATCCCTTCTCTCGCGGCGCCGCCCGGTCCCGGCACAGCTGCCTCAGGCCCCGTCGACCCGAGCGGCAGGGCACGGCGGGAAATCGTATCGGCGGCTGCGCTCGTGAGCGACCGAGATTCGGCGTCGGCTCAGCCAGCCCTGTCGCGCCGCGTCCCGAGGAAGGAGGTGAGCCCGCACTAGCCTCGGAGCATGAGTCGAGCGTTCGTCGGGGTGTCGGGGTGGCGGTACCCCCGGTGGCGCGGCGACTTCTACCCACGTGGGCTGCGACAGAAGGACGAGCTGGCCTACACGGCTGAGCGAATGAGCTCCGTCGAGATCAACGGCTCCTTCTACTCCCTCCAGCGGCCCTCCTCCTACGCGGCGTGGCGCGACGCCACCCCGGACGGCTTCGTCTTCGCCGTCAAGGGCGGCCGCTTCATCACGCATCTCAAGCAGCTTCGCGACGTCGAGACCCCGCTCGCGAACTTCTTCGCCTCGGGAGTTCTCGTCCTCGGTGACAAGCTCGGGCCGATCCTCTGGCAGCTGCCCGAGCGGACCCGCTTCGACCCCGATCGGCTCGGCGCCTTCTTCGCACTGCTGCCGCGCAGCACCACGGCTGCCGCCGAACTGGCCGGAAGCCACGACGACAAGGTCCCCGACGACAGGGCCGTCACCACAGCGCTCAGCCATCGGCAGATCCGGCACGCCCTCGAGCCGAGGCACGAGAGCTTCGACACTGCGGAGGCGCGGGCCTTCCTCGCCGACCACGACATCTGCACCGTCGTCGCCGACAGCGCCGGACGGTGGCCGCAGATGCACGACGCGACGAGCGACTTCCGCTATGTCCGCCTCCACGGCGAGTCCGAGCTCTACGCGAGCGGCTACACCGAGGAGTCGCTCGACCGCTGGGCCGCCCAGGTCCGCCGCTGGCTCGACGACGGTCACGACACCTACGTGTACTTCGACAACGACGCCAAGGGCTACGCCCCGCATGACGCCGTCGCCCTGCTCGAGCGTCTCCACGAGCGGCCCCGGACCACGTAACCGACGACACCTGGCCACGGGAGCGAGCTGAGCGGCATACCGTGTCCTCGTGACCGACAACGCGATCCAGCCCCGCTCCACCGACCCGTCCCGCGATCCCGCGAGAGACTCCCGTCGGGACTCGGCGGTGCCTCCCGCGGTGCGCGCCGCGAGCGAGTGGTCCCTGCGCCTGCTCGTCATCGGTGTCGCCGTCTACGTCGGGTCGCTCCTCCTGCGCGAGTTCTCGCAGATCGTCGTCCCACTCCTCGTGGCGGTCCTCCTCGCGGCGATGCTCGAGCCGATCAGCCGGCGACTCGCGCGGGTCATGCCCATCGGCGCCGCGGCCGGCACCACAGTGGTCGGGGTCATCCTTCTCGTCAGCGCCCTCTTCACCCTCATCGGGCAGCAGTTCAGCAGTGGCCTGTCGGAGGTGACGGCGCAGGTCGCCGCCGGTCTCGAGCAGATCCGCGACTGGTTGCGCACGACGTTCAACATCACCGACTCGGAGTTCGACGGCTACTTCGAGAGCTTCCGGGACAGCGTGAGCAGCTCCGGCAACCTCGGTCAGACCGCCGCCAACGTGGGCCTGACGGCAACCCACTTCGTCGCCGGCATCTTCATCGCGCTCTTCGCCCTCTTCTTCTTCCTCTACGACGGCCCGCGCATCTGGAGCTGGGTCGTGCGGCTCTTCCCCCGCGTGGCCCGCCCCCGCGTCGACTCCTCCGGGCAGATCGCCTGGGACCAGCTGTCGGCGTTCGTCCGGGCGACCATCGTCGTTGCACTCGTCGACGCGGTGGGCATCGCGGTCGGCGCCGCGATCCTCAAGGTGCCGTTCGCGTTCGCGATCGGTGTGCTCGTGTTCCTCTTCGCCTTCATCCCGATCGTCGGCGCCCTGCTCTCCGGTGCCGTCGCGGTCCTCCTCGCGCTCGTCGCGCAGGGCTTCGGCGTGGCGCTCATCATGCTGGCCGTCGTGATCGGCGTGCAACAGCTGGAGTCGCACGTCCTGCAGCCGCTCCTGCTCGGCAAGGCGGTGAGCGTCCACCCCCTCGCGGTCATCCTCGCCATCGCCGCCGGCTCGCAGATCGCGGGCATCGTCGGTGCGCTCGCGGCGGTGCCGTTCGCCGCGGTGCTCAACGCGGTGGGCCGGCACCTGCTCATGAAGGAGTCCGAGGCCGAGCTCGAGGATGAGCTCGAGGAGTCGGCCGACGAAGGATCCGCGCCCGCCAACGCCTGACCTCTCGGGGCTGAGCGGGTGCGGCAGGCGCGGTCCGCGCTACTGGCTGACGGCGCGGCGCGCGAAGAGCGCCCGGTCGTCGAGCTCGTCGGCCTCGTCGGCGAACTCCGGCGTGTCGAAGACGTCCGCCGGGATCCCGTCGGCGGTGTAGCGCGGCTCCGCCTTGGCCTTCATCGCGTAGGTCGGGGTGGGCACCGGCACCGGGCTCCACGTGCCGGGCGCGGGTGGCTCGGACGTCGCCTGCCGCCCGGGCTCGGCCGCCTCGAGGTCAAAGACCGTGTCGTATGCCGCTGAGCTAGCGTGCGCGGCAACGCCGGCGTGCGACGGGGCGGGCTCGGCTGCGCGGGCCGCGGGCTCGGCTGCGCGGGCCGCGGGCTCGGCT
>NZ_JAJJPG010000196.1:0-4704 GCF_032907665.1 Intrasporangium sp. | reverse complement strand
CCGCCGGCGCAGTCGAGTGGCCCCAAACGCCCCGCCGGCGCAGTCGAGTGGCCCCGAACGCCTGCACGTGACCAGCGGCCCCTGCCGGATTGGCACGTGCGCCCGTGCGTTTGGGGCCACTCGACTACCGTTACGGGCCATGACCTCGATCGACGACTTCTGGGCCGTCATCCCAGCGGGCGGTTCGGGCACCCGACTCTGGCCCCTCTCCCGCCGCAGCTCTCCCAAGTTCCTGCACGACCTGACGGGCACGGGTCAGTCCCTGCTCCGCGCCACCTGGGAGCGACTGGTGCCCCTCGTCGAGGACCGCGTCCTCGTCGTCACCGGCGCGGCCCACGAGGACGCCGTCCGCGGACAGCTGCCCATGCTCCGCCGCGACGACGTGGTCGCCGAGCCACTTCCGCGCGACTCCATGCCGGCCATCGGACTGGCTGCCGCGATCCTCGAGCGCCGCGACCCGGGAGCGATCCTGGGCGCCTTCCACGCGGACCACGTCATCAGCGACCTCGACGCCTTCCGGGCAGCAGTCGCGGAGGCCATCGCTGTCGCCCGAACCGGGGACCTCGTCACCATCGGCATCGAGCCGACCCATCCCGCCACCGGTTTCGGCTACATCAAGCTGGGCGACCGGCTCGACGTGCCAGGGGCGCCGAGTGCGCACCGTGTGGACGTGTTCGTCGAGAAGCCCGACGCAGCCACCGCAGAGAGTTATGTGCGCTCGGGTGAGTACCGCTGGAACGCAGGGATGTTCGTCGTTGGGGCGACCACGCTGCTCGAGCTCCTGGCTGAGACGCACCCCGAGCTCGCCGCGAACCTGCGGATCATCGCAAGCGACCCGCGACGGCTCCACGACCTCTGGCCCTCGCTGTCGAAGATCGCCATCGACCATGCTGTCGCAGAGCCTGCAGCGGCCGCGGGTCGAGTTGCAGTGGTGCCAGCCTCCTTCGGGTGGAACGACATCGGTGACTTCTCGTCCCTGGCAGAGGTTCTGGACCAGGCGCACGGGACGCCGACGCTTCGCGTCATCACCGGAGTGGATGACGTCGTGTCGATCGACTCGTCGGGACTCGTCGCTGCGGACAGTGGGCGTGCGGTCGCGATCGTCGGCCTCGACGACGTCATCGTCATCGACACGGCTGACGCCCTGCTCGTCACCACGAAGGAGCGCGCGCAGGACGTCAAGAAGGTCGTTGACGAACTGCAGCAGCGGGGCCGGTCAGACCTGACGTGAACCGAGCTGCCGCGTTCGTCGCCGCATCGGGCCGAGGGTCCGCCGGAGCACCTGCCAGACCCGGCGCCGCAGATCCCATCGCAGGCGGGTGACGAGGACGAGCTTGACCCAGGGGCCGGCCGAACTGGCCCTGACCTCCGCAGCCCCGGCTCGGCGGAGTGCCTCCTGCTGCTCTGGGCTGTGCGGCCAGGCCTTGCTCAGGCTGGTCCGCTGGTAGTGCTTGTGGCACAGGGTCTCGGGGACGCGCACGAAGTCGCCCAGCAGCGCCAGGTGCAGGAGCCAGGTCCAGTCGGCCGAGTACTCACCGTGGGTGTTCGGGTGGATACCGCCGACCCGGCGGAAGGCCGACGCGCGGAACAGTCCCCGGTTGGGCACCCACCAGTTGTCCGGACGGCGAGCCATGACCCGCCCCCGGGCCAGAGCCGTGTGGGCACTGGAGAGAAGGTCGAAGACGGCCGGCGAGGTCTCGCCGTCAGGCTCGGTGACGAGCATGTCCGAGAAGGCCATCACGGCGCCGGGCCGGCTCTCCAGCGCTTCGGCGAGCCGCTCGACGTAGGTGGGCGCCACGACGTCGTCATGGAAGGCGAAGAACAGCAGCTCCCCGCTCGCACGGGCCATGAGATCGTTCGAGTTGCGCAACCATCCGAGGTTGGATTCCCTCTCGACGACGACGACGTTGGCGTGCTCCTCGGCGAAGGCCCGGACGATCTCCGGCGTCGCGTCGCTCGAGCAGTCGTCCCCGATGAGAATCTCGAGCTCCTGCCAGGTCTGTGCGGCGAGACTGTCGAGAGTTCGCTTGAGGAAGGCCTCGCCGTTGTAGGTCGGGACGAGGGCCGTCACCCTCGTCCTGCCACCTGGCTGTGTCATCTGCGCCTTCCTCGAATCGTCACCCGTGCGAGCCCTGGCGGGCGAGGGTCAGTCGACTCCCATGATCGTGCGAGCGAGCCGCTCCGCGAGCCACGGCGCCGTCGAGTACTTGCCCGTGTCGACGGAGAAGTAGGCGCCGGCCCTCTCGACTCCGAAGCGGTCGCGACGGTGGAGCCCGGATCGAGGGTCGCCGATCGACCCGCCGCCGCGGGCGAAGACGTGGCCACCAGCGACGGTGAGCTCGGCCGCCTCCTCGAAGACCCGGTCGATCGACGGCATGCACGAGCCCAGCCCCGCGCGGACGTCGGCGACGAACCGGGCCCGGCGTGCTCCGGCCAGCGGTTCGGGGACGTCGAGGGTCACGTCGCGCCCCTCTGCGACGAGGCCTGCGGGATACCAGGAGATGTAGAAGTCGCGACCGTTGTAGTTCTTGACGTCGCCGAACGGGCCGACCGCGACGAGTGCGCTGGGAACGTCGACCGGGCGCCGCGTCCGGACGAAGACGCAGAGGCGGTAGCGGTGTGACCACGAGTGACTGGGGAAGAGTCCGACGGTCCGGTCGATCTCGAGGCGTCCAGCCCAGAGCGCGTTGACGGCGGCGTCGAACGGCTCGTCGAGCTCGGGCGACCCGACGACGCGGACCCCCGTGTCGGTGGACTCGACGGACGTGACCGTCGTGTCGCCCCGGAACCTGACGCCTGACTCGGCCGCGACGGCGCCGACAACGGCATCGGCCACCCACTGCGTCTCCACTGATCGCTCCGGCACGCGGAAGCCGCCGACGATGCGTCCCGAGGCGAGCCCGTCGAGCTCGCTGCGGGTCAGGGGCACCGCTCGGGCGGCCGTGAGCGTGGTGAGGTAGTCGTCGGCGCGCGGATGTGCCCGAATCAGATCGCTCACGGCAGTGAATTGCCTGCCGAGGACGTCGAGTGGCACCACCGAGTCCTCGTGCACGAGGTAGATGTCGTCTCGGGTCGTCGCATGCTCGTTCACGTCGGCAGCGACGAGGTCACTCAGGAGCCTTCGGAAGGCCAGACCCCCCGGGAGGATGTGACGGGCCGTGCCCAGAGTCGAGTCCGCGCCGTAGAGGTACCCGAGGTGGATCTTCCCCTCGTTCCATCGACTCGTCCCCGCCATCGGTGCGGACTCGCGGTCGACGAGCGTGACCGCAGCGCCGAGGCGGGCCAAGTAGATCGCCAGCGACGAGCCCATGATCCCCGCCCCCAGCACGGCGACCCGGCGCCGCGTCACGTGGCACGCTCGCGCAGGTCTGGGTGGTCGATGTAGTCCGCCGGGTCGTAGGCAGCGTCACTGAAGACGACGAGTGCAGCATCGTCACCGACGTAGGTCTGGGTCGCCCACACGCCGGGCTCGATGACGAGCGCAGGCGACTCCTCGTCGAGCAGCACCACCTCCGCTTGCTCGACGGCCCGCAGCTCCACCCGTATCGTCCCCCGGACCCGGAGCAGGAGCTGTCTCGATGCGGCGTGAGCGTGACCGCCGCGCATCGACCCGTCGGGCGCCGTCACAACGAAGGCCCGAGCCACCGGGAAGCCGAGGTCGGCGAAGGTGAGCGGCACGAGCTCGCCACGAGCGTCGACGTGCCTGGCCAACTCGAGCAGGTGCGCCCTCCCGCCGAGGAGCGGGCGCGCTGGTCCGCCCGCCGTGTGCGCCGCGGCGGTCATGTCAGTCGCGACCGTAGATGTCGCGCGTGTAGACCTTGTCGGGGACGTCGGCCAGCTCGTCCGAGTGCCGGTTCGCGACGATGACGTCGGCCTCGCGCTTGAACTCGTCAAGGTCCTGGACGACTCGGGCAGCGTTGAAGGCCTCGCCGTCGAGCGCCGGCTCGTAGACGATCACCTCGATCCCGCGGTCGGTGATCCGCCTCATGATCCCCTGGATGCTCGAGCTGCGGAAGTTGTCTGACCCTTCCTTCATGACGAGGCGGAACATGCCCACAACACGGGGGCCGCGCCGGAGGATGTCCTCGGCGATGAAGTCCTTGCGAGTCCTGTTCGACTCGACGATCGACTTGATCAGGGTCTGCGGGACCTGGTCGTAGTTCGCGAGCAGCTGCTTGGTGTCCTTGGGCAGGCAGTAGCCGCCGTAGCCGAACGACGGGTTGTTGTAGTGCGTCCCGATGCGGGGGTCGAGACCCACGCCCTCGATGATCGAGCGGGTGTCGAGACCGTGCGTCGCGGCATACGTGTCGAGCTCGTTGAAGTAGGCGACGCGCATCGCGAGGTAGGTGTTGGCGAAGAGCTTGGTCGCCTCGGCCTCGGTCGGGTTGGTCAGCAGCACCGGGACGTCGGCGGCCTCTGCCCCCTCGAGGAGCAGGTCGGCGAACTGTTTCGCCTCCGGTGACGTGTCCCCGACGATGATCCGGCTGGGGTGGAGGTTGTCCCAGAGGGCCCGACCCTCGCGAAGGAACTCCGGCGAGAAGAGGATCCGGGCCCCGGGGTATTCCTGTCGCAACCGCACCGTGAACCCGACGGGGACGGTCGACTTGATGACGATGGTCGCCTCGGGGGCGCGCCTGCGCACCTCCGCCGCCACGGACTCGACACTCGAGGTGTTGAAGTAGTTGGTCGTCGGGTCGTAGTCCG
>NZ_JAJJPG010000195.1:3022-4712 GCF_032907665.1 Intrasporangium sp. | reverse complement strand
GCGCCGCTCGGCGGGTGCCAGCGGCGCCGCGCGCCCGGTCGTGGAAGCCATGGCGATCAGTATGAGTGAGTGCTCACTCATTCACAAACGCTTTATCCCGGGGGCGTATGCCGCTGGGCCGGCTCCCAACGCGCCCTGCCCTCCTGACCGCGAGGCCAGGGGACGTGGCGGCCCTTGTGCAGAAGGGCGGCCCGCACTCCGGACGCCACGTTCCACGGGCGGACGCCAGACTCCCGACGCGAGGGAGGCGAGGGGCTCACACGAGGAGACCGTCGGCGACGAGCCCGCGGATCTGGGGCAGGAGCTCGCCCCTGACAGCGGCCGGGTCGAGGTCGAGCACGGTTGCAATGGCATCGAGGGCCGCGGCCGCCGTCAGCTCGCCATCGGCAACGCCGAGATAGGCGGCGAGGAGGGTCCCGGCCCGCACGACCCTGCGCAGGCCGCCGCCCTGCCGGAACAGGATGAGGGTCGGATCCTCCGCACCCGGGCGTCCGTGCCGCTCCTCGGTCACGTCGGGGGCACACGACCACGCGACGCCGAGCACCTCGTCGTCAGAGTGCTCGGCGAGCCAGGTGCGGGAGACGAGACCGGCCTCGATGGCCGGCCCCATCGGCGCGGCGACGCCCCCGCCCACCTCGTCGAGGGACCGCCAGGGCGCGCGCTCCGACGTCGGCCGCTGGAGGGTCACGACACCGAAGCCGATGGACTCGACGTCCCGCGCGGCGAAGTCGCGGAGCCAGGCGGCATAGAGCCGGTCGTGCTCGCTCGAGCCGGGCCGCAGCCCACCGTCGCGCGCCCACAGCTCGGCGTACTCGCCGGGGTCCTGGACCTCGCGCTGGACGACCCAGGCATCGAGGGGCACCCCGTCGAGCCACTCGGCCCAGACGTCGCGCCAGGTGCTGCCTCGGGGCACTTCCCAGTTGCCGAGGAACTGTGCCACGCCACCGGGCTCGAGCACGGACCCGACCTGCCTGACGAGCGACCGCACGACCGAGTCACCGGCGCGACCCCCGTCGCGGTACTCGTAGCGCGGCACGTCGTCCCGGCGTGGCGTGATGACGAAGGGAGGGTTGGACACGACGAGGGAAAATCGCTCTCCTGCAACGGGATCCAGCAAGTCGCCGATCCTGAGGTCGACGTCGACACCGGCCAGTGCGGCGTTGAAGCGGGCGAAGGCGAGCGCCCGCTCGGAGACATCCGTCGCCACGATCGACTCCGCATGGACGGAGAGGTGGAGCGCCTGGACGCCGGAGCCGGTGCCGAGGTCGAGGGCTCGACCGACGGGGCGGCGAATGGTCCACGTGGCGAGCGTCGTCGAGGCGCCACCGATGCCGAGGACGTGGTCGGGCCGGAGCGGCCGCTGTGTGGAGGCCTCGGACAGGTCCGACGCGACCCACCAGTCGTGCGTGTCGTCGGCGTAGGGCCGCAGGTCGCAGGTCGGCACGACGCGCTCCCCAGTGATGCGGACCAGCCCGAGCGCGGCAGCGCCCTCGGTGCCGAGCGTCGGCAGGGCCGCCTCGAGCACCGGGCGGGCGACGGGCCGACCAAGCGCGAAGAGCCGGATCAGGGCCGCGCACGGGTCGATGGCGCCCGCCTCGTCGCCCCGTCCCCCCTCCCCACTCGACCCGTCACCCCGTCGAGTGGCCTCAAATGCCGGCCCACGCCCCCAGCTTTCGGGGCCACTCGACCC
>NZ_JAJJPG010000195.1:0-2922 GCF_032907665.1 Intrasporangium sp. | reverse complement strand
CAAATGCCGGCCCACGCCCCCAGCTTTCGGGGCCACTCGACCCAGCGGGGGTGGCCGTGACGAGGATCGCGGGCAGCGGTTGCTCGCGGTGCAGCGCTGCCGACGCGACGGGGCCGAGCCGCTCTGCGACCCCGTCGACCGTGAAGCCGGCCGCCGCGAGGTCGTGTCGCAGCCGGGCGACGAGGTCCGGTTCGACGACGGGGGTGGGGTTCGGCGCGGGAGGCGGCCCGGGCGGGACCTTCGCGTCCACCGGGTGGACCCCGATCAGCCGTGGCGGGGGGTGGAGCTGGGAGACGTCGAGGACTCGCCCTCGTCGGCGGCTGCGAGCGCCGACTCGAGATCGGGGTGGATCTCGAAGACCTTGTCGAGTCCCGTGATGGCGAAGACGCGCAGGACCCGCTCGGCGGTGCCGACGAGCCGGAGTGACCCGCCGCGCGTGCGCGCGAACTTGAGGCGACCGACGAGCACCCCCAGCCCGGTGGAGTCGAGGAACGTGACGTCGCTCAGGTCGACGACGAGATCCGTGCGTCCTGCGTGGATCTGCTCGTCCAGCTTCTCCCTGACGAACGGTGCCGTGTAGACATCGATCTCGCCGCCGAGGTGAACCACCGTGTGGTCACCGTGATCGGCCCGGGTGATCGACAGATCCACCTCTGGCCCCTTCCACTGTGTGCGTTGACGTTGCGTCCGCAACGAACCCGTATCTCCCTGACCTCTGAGTAACATGCCCGGGTCGCCCGTAACGGTACCCCGGCGGCATACGGTTGCTCCACATGAACGGGTCTGACGCGCCATCGACGCCGCCCCTGGCGTCGCCCGATGCCGGGGGCCCGGACGCATCCCAGGGCACATCCCAGGGCACATCCCGGGGCGGGCGCCCGCACGACGACGCGCCCTTCGACCCGAACGCCCTGCTGAGTCGGCTCGTCGGGGAGAACCCGGAACGCCTCCTGCACGTGCACGAGCTGCCGGCGCGCCCGGCCCGGCACGCCGACTGGCCGGACTGGCTCGACCCGACCCTCCTCGCGGCGCTGTCCGGCTCGGGGATCAGCTCGCCGTGGCGGCACCAGCGCGAGGTCGCGGACCTGGCGCACCGGGGTGAGCACGTCGTCGTCTCGACGGGCACCGCTTCCGGCAAGAGCCTCGGCTACCTCATGCCGCTGCTCACCGACGTCGTCGCCGGGACCCGCGCGCCGAACGGTCGGGGCGCCACCGCGCTCTACCTCGCCCCGACGAAAGCGCTCGCCGCGGACCAGCTCGACCGGATCGCGAGGCTCGCCGTTCCCGGCGTGCGGGCGGCCACCTACGACGGGGACACGCCGACCGACGAGCGCCGCTGGATCCGGGACCATGCCAACGTCGTGCTCACGAACCCGGACCTCGTCCACCACTCCCTCCTGCCCGGCCACGACCACTGGGCCTCCTTTCTCCGCGCGCTGCGTTACGTCGTCGTCGACGAGTGCCACGTCTACCGCGGCGTCTTCGGGTCGCACCTCGCCGCGGTCCTGCGCCGCCTGCGCCGCGTCACGAGGCGCTACCGCTCCGCACCGACCTTTGTCTTCGCCTCCGCCACGGTGGCGGATCCCGGAGTGCACGCCTCACGGCTCCTCGGTATGCCGCTGAGCTCGGTCACCGAGGACGGCTCGCCTCGTGCGCCGATGACCTTCGCCCTCTGGGAGCCTCCGCTCGTCGTCGACGACCGGGGGTTGGCGCGTCGCGTCAGCACCCTCACCGAGACGGGGGACCTGCTCGCCGGCTGCGTCGAGGCGGACGTGCAGACGGTGGCGTTCGCGCGCTCGCGCGCAGGCGTCGAGGTCGTGGCGAACGTCGCCCGAGACCGGGTGAGCGTGACCCGGGAAGCCGGCATAGCGGCATACCGCGGCGGCTACCTGCCTGAGGAGCGGCGTGAGCTCGAGCGGGCGCTGCGATCCCGCAACCTCGTCGGCATCGCAGCGACCAACGCCCTCGAGCTCGGCGTCGACGTCACCGGCCTCGATGCGGTCCTCCTGGCGGGCTGGCCGGGCACCCTCGCCTCCCTGTGGCAGCAGGCGGGGCGCGCGGGACGCACCGGACATCGGTCGCTCGCGGTGCTCGTCGCGGCGGACGACCCCCTCGACACGTTCGTCGTGCACCATCCCGAGAGCATCTTCGGCCGGGGCGTCGAGGCGACCGTCGTCGACCCGGACAACCCCCAAATCCTCGGGCCGCACCTCGCCGCGGCCGCCGCCGAGCTGCCCATCACGGAGGACGACGTCGCCGTCTTCGGCCCCCAGACCCGGCCGCTCCTCGACGCACTCGTGGACAGGGGCATCCTCAAGAAGCGGCCGCGTGGGTGGTTCTGGGGGCGTGACGACCGCCCCGCGGACCACCTCTCCCTGCGCGGTGCCGGCGAGCCCGTCCGCATCGTCGAAGCGCGCACCGGCCGGGTCGTCGGAACCGTCGACGAGGCGTCCGCCCACGCCCAGGTCCACACGGGCGCCGTCCACCTCCACCAGGGACAGTCCTGGATCGTCACCGGGCTCGACCTCGACGAGGGCGCCGCCTTCGCCGTCCGCGGCGACCCCGGCTGGACGACGCAGGCCCGGTCGGTGAGCGAGTTCGCCATCGTCCGAGAGCTCGAGGGGGTCGACTGGGGTCCGCTCCGGTGCTCCTTCGGACACGTCACGGTGACGCACCAGGTCGTCTCGTTCCTGAGACGGCTGCCGGGCGGCGAGGTCCTCGGAGAGCACCCCCTCGACCTGCCGCCACGGTCCCTCGCGACGAAGGCGATGTGGTGGACGGTCCCGGTCGAGGTGCTCGCGAGCGTAGGCGTCAGGGAGGCCGACATCCCCGGCGCGGCCCATGCGGCCGAGCACGCCGCCATCGGCATGCTGCCGCTCTTCGCCACCGCGGACCGCTGGGACATCGGCGGCGTCTCCACCG
>NZ_JAJJPG010000194.1:0-4722 GCF_032907665.1 Intrasporangium sp. | reverse complement strand
CGGGTCTACCGCGACAACGGCCCCACCCCGCAGCGGGCGAGCATCGAGAGGCGCGCTCGGCACACCGCAGAGGCGGCCAAGCACGCCAGGGCCGACCTGATCCTCTCCTATGTGAGGGACCGCGACGACGCACCCCTGTGGGACTACGCGGCCCAACAACGACAGGTGGACGTTCCGATGGTGCTGGCACGGAACCAGCACTATTCCGCCCTGGACACCGACGCCATGAGGCGGGCCCTCTCGACTCCGGGACGAACGGGAGCCTCGGCATGACGTCCTCCGCGCGCCCGGCTCGGACGGACCGGCTGCGAAGTGCCCGCCGGGCGTTGAAGCACCAGCGGGAGTGGTTCGTCGAGCTCCATGAGCGCGCTCGCGCCGGGGAACGGATCGCGCTGGTCAACGCCGACACACCCCACGAGCTGCTGCGGGCCTTCGATGTCCCCTATGTGGTCAACCAGTGGTGGGCCTCCATCGCGGCATCCCAAGGCGGCGCGCAGCGCTACCTGGACCTGGTGGCCATGGAGGGCTATCCCCGCGACTCCGAGCAGTACAACGCCATCGGACTGGGTAGCCTCTTTGATCCGGACCCCGCAACGGCCCCCTGGGGTGGGCTGCCGAAGCCCTTCCTGATCCTCGGTGAGCTGACCGGCGATGTGTCGGGAAAGGTGTTCGAGGCGTGGGCAACCGATCCCGACATCACCTTCTTCCCGCTCGAGTCCGCCGCCGAACCTCTCGTGGCTGACGCGAACTGGTGGGACACCCTCTCCACCGACTGGGAGCGTCTGACCGGACCGGACCGGATCGACCTCATGGTCGCCGAAATGCATGAGCTCATCGCGCTGCTGGAGGCGACGACCGGGAAGAAGTTCGACCCCGCCAAGCTCGCCCGGATCATGGATCTCGGGAACGAGCAGGCCGACTGGAACCGGCGTACTCGTGACCTGCTGGCCAAGACGACGCCCTGCCCCGTCGCCATCAACGACAGCATTCCCGCAGTCATGATCCCGCAGTGGCACCGGGGCACGGAGTGGGCGCGCGACGCCGCGCGCCGCCTGTTCGAGGAGGTGCAGGCGCGCATCGACGTCGGGTACGCCCTGGCGGAACCCGAGAGGTACCGGCTCATGTGGATCGGGCGCGGACTGTGGTTCGACCTGAACTTCTACCGTCACTTCGAGCAGACCTACGGAGCGGTGTTCGTGTGGTCCATGTACCTGTCCATCGCCGCGGATGGGTACGCGCGCCGGGGGAGCAACCATCTGCGCGCGCTCGCCAGCCGGTTCATCGGCTTCCATGAGCATCTGTACGTGCCTCCGATGTCGGCGGAGTGGTACGTCAACCAGGCCTTGACCCACGGGGTCGACGGCGTGGTCCACCTGGTCTCCGACGATCCTCGTGGCAGCTGGGCGACAACCCGTGCGCTGCGGGCCGCGGGCGTGCCGGTGCTTGAGATGCACGCGGACAACGCGGACGAGAGCACGTACGACGTCCAGGCTTTCCGGCAGACCGTGGCGGACTGGTTGGATGGGGAGGTCACGACGTCATTGGGCGCGCGTGGCCGACGCTGGGAACACAGACGTTAGGAACACACGAACGTGACCAGTCCCTCAGGACGGCTGAACCTGCCAAGATCCACCACCGGCCGGGAGCCGCAGTACATCCTCATCACTCTGCTGGGTGACTACTGGTACGGCCGTCCGGAGCCCCTGCCGTCGGCGGCGCTGGTGGGTCTGCTCGCCGAGTTCTCCATCAGCGAGGGCAATGCCAGGCAGGCCATGCGCCGGCTGACCAACAGGGACCTGCTGGATCAGCACAAGGTCGGCAGGACCACGTTCTACTCGGTTCCCGAGCGCATCCGCGAGCACCGTCCCCAGCGGATCCGCCGCGCTCTGGATTTCGGCCGCCCGCTCGACGACTGGGACGGGCTGTGGACCGTCGTCGCGTTCTCGATCCCCGAGAGGATGCGAACCAAACGGCAGCTGTTGAGGTCACGGCTGAAGTCGCTGCACATGGCCTGCCTGCACGGCGCAATCTGGGTGTCACCGCACGACGTGGTGGCCCGCGTCGAGCACGCGTTGCAGGAACTGGACATCGAGGATGCCACGGTCATGCGGTCGTCCATCGAGGGCCCGGACGGGGCCAAGGACTGGGGGGCGCTCTTCCGGCTGGACGAGCTGGGCGAGGCCTATCGGGGGTGGGCGCGGGAGTGGAAGCCGCTCCTGGCTACCGTTTCGAAGGGTGGACTGGTCGGACGGGATGCCTTGGTGACCAGGACGACCGTTCTCAGTGAGTGGCTGTCGTTCCGCGTCACCGATCCGAACCTCCCGTCGGAGCTCTTGCCGGACGCGTGGCCGCGGGTCGAGGCCCGGGAGATCGCCTTGGCCATCTACGACGGGCTGGGGGAGAGAGCAGCGCGTCACTTCTGCTCGGTCCTGCGCAGGTACGACCGGAACTTGGCTGACCTGGTGGTCTACCACACGTCGAGTGGGGTCAACCGCAACCCCTTTGGGGCCGCGCCCATGGACCTGCATGAACACAGCGGTGACGGCGTGGGGACGTGACCGTCGACGAGTTGTCCGGGCGCTCGATCGCCTGCTGGGCGCCTACCGCGAGCTCGGCGTGACGCCGGACGGTTGGACAGGATCAAGGGCGGACGTCTGGGCGCTGGTGCGCGCCTGTCGTCGAGGTCCTCGGCGATCGTTCGACGCCGGTGCGGGTCGCCGCGGAGCTCGTCCGGATGGGCGTGGTGCCGGACGACTTCACCATCGTGAGGCCCTCGCTCGAGGACGTCTTCGTCACCCTCACCGCGGGGGTCCGCTCATGACCTCGACGACCGCCACCAGCTCATCACCGCGGACGCTGCTTGCGGTGACCTCCATGGAGGGGAGACTGCTCACCCGCGAGTGGGCCCCGATGCTCTTCGCCTTCGTCTCCCCCCGCTCATGATGCTCGTGCTCGCCGGGGTCTTCGCCGGTGACGCGGACCCGGCCTACGGAGGCACGAACGGGACGGACTACTACGTCGCCTCCTACCTCCCGGTGCCCATGGCAGCGGTGGCGCTCATCGGTCTCCCCACTGCGCTCGCCTCCTACCGCGAGCTCGGCATCATCAGACGCTTCGAGGCCTCCGGTCTCAGCCTGCTCAACGTGGTCGGTGCCCAGGCGTTCGTGACCGCCGTCCTCGTCGTCCTCGGAGCGGCTCTGGTGCTCCTCGCTGCCGGCCCGATCTATGGGATCCCGGCCGTCGTGGACCTCGCCGGGGTCATCGTGTGCTTTCTCCTCGGGATGGTGACCATGCTGAGTCTCGGCGTCGCCTTCGGCCTCGCAGCGCGCACGGCGCGGTCGGCGCAGGCCCTCGGACTGCTCGCCTTCATGCCGATGTGGCTCCTCGGCGGCGGCGGCCCGCCGCCGGCAGTGATGACCGATGTGATGCAACGCGTCTCCGATGTGCTCCCGATGTCGCATGTCACGGCCGCAGTGCGGAATGCCTGGCTGGACACGGGTGACGTCGGTGGCCACGTCCTCGCGGTGTCGCTGTGGCTCGGCCTGGGGCTCACGGCCTGCGCCTGGTTGCTCCGCCGTCGCCCGGATCGTCCCTGATGCCGGGGCAGCCTCCGTCATGCCCAACCCTCACAGAAGCGAGGGACCCTCCATGAGCAAGGTCATCGCAGGCATCACCACCTCCGTCGACGGCTACGTTGCTGGGCCGGACGACGGACCGGGACGCGGGCTGGGGACAGGGGGTGAGCGGTTGCACCACTGGGTCTTCGGCGGGCCGTGGACCTACGACGAGGGCCCGCGGGGGGAGGCAACCGCCGAGGACAAGGTCTGGCTGGAGTCGGTCATGGCGCGCGTGGGAGCCGTGGTCGCCGGCCGGGGTACCTACGAGGCGTCCGAGCGCTGGGGCGACCGCAACCCGTGGCCCGTCCCGCTGTTCGTCGTCACCCATCGCCCGCATGAGCAACCAGACGCAGGAAAGGGATTCACCTTCGTCGGTGACCTCGCTACCGCCATCGCCCGGGCCAAGCAGGTGGCTGGCGACCTGGACGTCCACCTCATGGGCGGCGCCGACGCCATCCGCCAGGCCCTCGCCGCCGGCCTGGTCGACGAGCTGACGATGATCATCGCCCCAGTGATTCTCGGAGGCGGCAAGGGCCTCTTCGACGGCTTCGAGCTCGATCTCGACCTCGAGCACCTCGGCGTGCGTCAGTCGGCCCATGCCACCTTTGTCGACTACCGCGTGGTGCCCCCCTTGCGCGACTGAGTGCCACGCCGGGCGCGGCGACGCGCGGACCCAGCTCAGCGGCATACTCCAAGGTCGTGGTCGTATGCCGCTGAGCCGGGCGGCGCTCGGACGCGACGTCAGCCGCTGACTGGGTCAAGGGCGAACGGCCAGCCGGTCCCACGTCGATGGCGCCACCCCGCGTGACCGCAGCTGATGCTGCGGGCCCACTGACCGCTTCCGGCGGGTGGCGGTCGGGGACGGCGGAGGGTCCCCGGCTCGCTGCCGGGGACCCTCCGTCACGATGCGGTCAGTTCTTCGACCAGTAGGTCACCGCGTTGTGGGCATTGACGATGCCGTCGCCGTAGAACCCGTTGAAGTCCTCGTCCCCGACGCACTCGGCGTTGTAGGACGGCGGAATCGGGGCGGCGTAGTCGTACACGCCACCCCCGCCCGGGCAGGCCTTGTCACGGGCGCTGTCCATGAGGATCTTCTTGGTCGTGT
>NZ_JAJJPG010000193.1:0-4732 GCF_032907665.1 Intrasporangium sp. | reverse complement strand
CGCTGGATGAGCACCGGCAGGACGGCCGAACCGAGGTCGAGGGCATCGTCCTCGGCCTCGACGGCGGGGGAGGGCCGCCGCGAAGCCGCCGCTGCCGCAGCGGCGGTCTTCGACCGGTCGACCTCCTCCGCCAGGCTGGGCGGCTCGCCGGCGTCGTGCACGGCCGACGGTACCGGCTCGGTGACGACCTCCGGCCTGGCCGCCTCCGCTGTGTCCTGCACGGTCGCCTGCGGAACGGTCGCCTTCGCGACCGTGGGCTCCGAGACGAGCTCCTCACCGGCCGCCGGCGGGGGCGTCGCCTGCCCGCCCGCGAGGTGCTTCTCGATGCAGGCGATGAACTGCCCGAGCAGCTTGTCGGAGACGTCCTGCATCACGCCGCGGCCGAACTGTGCCGGCTTGCCGGTCACGGCGAGGTCCGTGACGACGTCGGCGCGCGCACCCCCACCGTCGGGCGTGAGCTGGATCGTCACCGTCGCACCGGCCGTGCCGTTGCCCCGCTTGTCCTTGCCCTTCGCCTCGATCACTGCCCGATGGCCCTCGTCGTCCTTGGCGACGAACGAGCCGGACCCGGTGTACAGCAGTGAGATCGGGCCGACTTTGACCTTGACCGTGCCGGAGAAGTCGTCCTGCGACACGTCCGTGACCGTGGCACCCGGAAAGCAGGCGCCGACGCGCTCGAGGTCCATGAACAGGGACCACGCCTCATCGACCGACGTCGGCACCGTGAACGAGTGCGTCAGCTCCATCCGGAGATCACGCCCCAGCCGCGGCGAGGACGGCGCGTCGGGTCAGCACGGTCGCGAGGTGCCTCCGGTAGTCGGCCGCACCGTTGAGGTCGGAGGGCGGGTTGGTGCCCTCGGCGACCCGGGCCACCGCGGCCCGCACCGCTTCGTCCGTGGGCGCCTGACCGACCAGGGCCTCCTCGACGGCCTTGGCCCGCAGGGGCGTCGCGCCCATGTTGGTCAACGCGACCCGGGCCTCGGCGATCGAGCCTCCCTCCACGCGTACCGCGGCCGCGACCGCGACGATCGACCACTGGTGGCTGACCCGCACGAACTTCTCGTAGTGCGAGCCCCAGCCCGTGTGCTTCGGGATGCGGACCTGGGTGAGCAGCTCACCCTCACCGACCGCCGTCGTGAAGAGGTCCTCGAAGAAGTCGGCGGCGGCGACGGTGCGGGTCTGGCCGCCCGCCCCGGCGATGACGAGCTCGGCCCCGAGGGCGAGCACCGGAGCACCGACGTCGCCGGCCGGGTCGGCGTGGACCAGCGCGCCGCCCACCGTCCCGCGGTGCCGGATCTGCGGGTCCGCCACTGTGGCAACGGCCTTGGACAGCAGCCCAGCGTGGCTGGACACGGCCTCGGAGGCGAGCACAGCGGCATACGGCGTCATGGCACCGATGACGATCGAGTCTCCCTCCTCCGAGATCCCCTGGAGCTCCGGGATCCTCCCGAGGTCGACAACGACCCCGGGGGTGTTGAGCCGCATCCGGAGAATCGGCAGGAGGGACTGCCCTCCGGCGAGGACCTTTGCCTCGTCGCCATGCTCGGCGAGCGCTGCGAGCGCCTCGGCCACGGTCGTCGGGGCGACGTAGTCGAACGATGCGGGGATCACTGGGCACCGCCTTCCGTCTCAGGGGTGTCTTGGTTGGGTGCGGCCGCGCCGAAGTGCGGCTGGGCGTCGCCCGCGGATTCCACCTGGCGGTCGGCGCCGCCGGACTGGACAGCCCGCCACACCCGCTCAGGGGTGCACGGCATCGGGACGTCGTCGACACCGAGGTGGCGCACCGCGTCGACGATCGCGTTGACCACGGCTGGTGTCGAAGCGATGGTGCCTGCCTCGCCGACTCCCTTGGTGCCCAGGGTGTTCGTCGTCGAGGGAGAGACCGTGTGGTCGGTGACGAAGCTGATCGTGTCGGCCGCCGTCGGCAACGTGTAGTCGACGAAGGACCCGGTCACGAGCGTGCCGTTCTCGTCGAACTCCGCGCCTTCCCAGAGCGCCTGGGCGATGCCCTGGACGAGGCCGCCATGCTCCTGGCCGGCGACGATGAGCGGGTTGATGATGACTCCGACGTCGTCCACGGCGACGTAGGAGCGCATCTTCGTCGCGCCGGTCTCGGTGTCGACCTCCATCGCGCACAGGTGCGTGCCGTGCGGGAAGGAGAAGTTGACCGGGTCGTAGGTCGCCTCGGAGTCGAGCCCGGGCTCGATGCCCTCGGGCAGGTTGTGCGCTGCGAAGCACGCCGTGGCGATCTCGCCGATGCCCAGGCCCTTGTCGGTGCCCTTGACACCGAAGCGCCCACCGGAGAACTCGAGGTCGTCGGCGCTGGCCTCGAGCATGTGCGCCGCGATGACCTTCGCCTTCTCGACCACCTTGTCGGCAGCCAGGACGAGCGCCTCGCCGCCGACGACGAGGGACCGTGACCCGTAGGTGTCCAGACCCTTGTGGCTGATCTGCGTGTCGCCGTGCAGCACCTCGATGTCCTCGAAGGGCACGCCGAGCCGGTCGGCGACGATCTGGCTCCACGCCGTCTCGTGCCCCTGGCCGTGCGGCGACGTGCCGGTCACGACCTCGACCTTGCCGGTCGGGAGCATGCGGATGTGCGCGTGCTCCCAGCCGCCGGCGCCGTAGTTGAGCGACCCGAGCACCCGGGACGGCGCGAGCCCACACATCTCGGTGAAGGTCGAGACGCCGATGCCGAGCTGGACCGGGTCGTTGCTCTCGCGACGGCGCCGCTGCTCGGCACGCAGCTCGTCGTAGCCGAAGAGCTCGCGTGCCCGGGCCGTGGCGGCCTCGTAGTTGCCGGAGTCGTACGTCATCCCGGCCACGGTGGTGAACGGGAACTCCTCGTGCGTGATCCAGTTCTTCTCGCGCACCTCGAGGGGATCCATGCCGAGCTCGTTGGCGAGCTCGTCCATCATCCGCTCGATGCCGTAGGTCGCCTCCGGGCGGCCGGCGCCGCGGTAGGCGTCGACCCACGTCTTGTTGGTGAGGATCGTCTGGACGCTGAACCGGTAGGCCGGGAACTTGTAGATGGAGTTGAACATCCACGCGCCCAGCACGGGCACGCCCCCGCCGACGAGCGCGACGTAGGCACCGAGGTCCGCGAGGAGCTCGACGTTGAAACCCGTCACCGTGCCGTCCTTGGTGGCCGACAGCGTCAGCTTCTGCCACTGGTCCCGGCCGTGGTGGCCGGACAGGAGCGACTCCGAGCGGGTCTCGGTGTACTTGACCGGCTTGCCGAGCTGCCGGCCGACCGCGAAGGCGATGAACTCCTCCGGGGTGGTCTGCAGCTTGCCCCCGAAGCCCCCTCCGACGTCGGGAGCGATGACCCGGATCTTCGACTCGGAGACCCCGGTCGTCGCGGCGAGGAGGAAGCGCAGGATGTGCGGGACCTGGGTGGCGGACCACATCGTGATCTGCTCGCCCGTCGGGTCGACGACGACGGATCGCGGCTCCATGAACGCCGGGATGAGCCGCTGCTGGCGGTACTCGCGCTCGATGACGACGCCGTCCTCGCGAGCCTTGGCGATGGCCTCGTCGACGTCCCCGCCAGTGCCGGCCTCCTTCGAGTCGAGCTTCCAGAACGCAGACTTGTTCGTGCCGAGGTCCGGGTGGGCGAGGTTCTCGTCCGTGAGGGCCTCCTTCATGTCGAGGACGGCGGGCAGCTCCTCGTAGTCCACGTCGACGAGCTCTGCGGCGTCGCGCGCCTCGGCCGCCGAGCGCGCCACGACGCAGGCGACGATCTCGCCCGCACAGGCCACGCGGTCGACCGCCATCGGCAGGTGGTTCGGCGTGACCTGGTCCGGGGTGATCGGCCAGGCGTTCGCGTTGACGCCCTGGATGTCCTTGAGGTCGTCACCGGTGAAGACGCCGACGACGTTGCGGGCCGCCTTGGCCGCTGACGTGTCGATGCCAGTGATCCGGGCGTGGGCGTAGGGGCTGCGGACCATCGCGATGTGGAGCATGCCCGGGAGCGTGATGTTGTCGGTCCACCGGGTCCGGCCGGTGATGAGACGCTGGTCCTCCTTGCGTCGGCGGGCCTTGCCGACCTCGCCGGTGCCGTTGCCGCCCGTGGCGGTGGGAGCGTCCTCGGTGATCGTCATGACGCCACCCCCTCGCGCTCCACACCGGAGACGCCGGAGGCGCCGGTGTCGCTGCCGGCCTCGCTCGGCACCGGCCGGCTCATGGCCCCCGCGGCCTGCTGCACTGCGAGGACGATGTTGTGGTAGCCGGTGCACCGACAGAGGTTGCCCTCGAGCCCCTCGCGGATCTCGGTCTCGGTGGGGTTCGGGTTCTCGGCGAGCAGATCGACCGCCTGCATGATCATGCCGGGCGTGCAGTAGCCGCACTGGAGGGCGTGGGTCTCGTGGAAGGCCTGCTGCACCGGGTGGAGCTGGCCGTCCGACGCAGCCGCGCCGGCGAGGCCCTCGATGGTCGTCACCTCGTGCCCGTCCGCCTGGACGGCGAGGACGTTGCAGGACTTGACGCTGCTCCCGTCCAGGTGGACCGTGCAGGCGCCGCAGTTGCTCGTGTCGCATCCGACGACGGTGCCCGTCTTGCCGACGGTCTCTCTCAGGTAATGGACCAACAAGGTCCGGGGCTCCACCTCGTCGGAGTACTCCACTCCGTCGACGGTCACGGATATACGGGTCATTCCTTGCCCTCCTGCCGCGCTGCAGATGACGGGTCCCTCGATCCACGGGTTCTCCCAGTCCGGAGTCTTGTCCGCGGT
>NZ_JAJJPG010000192.1:0-4889 GCF_032907665.1 Intrasporangium sp. | reverse complement strand
CCCCGGCCCCCGCGACCTCATCGGCGGCTCCACCGGAGTCGTCGTCCTGCCTCTCGTCGTGCTCGCGGCGCTCTTCCTCGCCGTCGGCATCCCTGGCCGGGCCGCGCCCACTCCCGGCAGACACCGGGTGCCGCCGGCCACCCCAGCGGGACACAGGTGAGGGACCGGCATTCAGGCCATCCGGCTGCAGCCGGATAGCCTGACGACCGTGCTCCTCCTCGCCATCGACACGTCCACGACCGCCATCGGCGTCGCGCTCCACAACGGCACGACGGTGGTGGCGGAGGCGACGACGCTCGACGCGCGGGCGCACGCAGAGCACCTCGCCCCCGGCATCCGCTCCGCCCTCGCCGAGGCGCAGGCCGACCCGACCGACGTCACCGGCGTCGTCGTCGGCATCGGCCCCGGGCCGTTCACGGGGCTCCGGGTCGGGATCGTGTCTGCGCGCACCTTCGCCTTCGCCCTCGGGATCCCCGTCAACGGTCTGTGCAGCCTCGACGCCCTCGCCCACGAGGCGTGGCTCCTGGGCCACCGCGGCGGCCTCCTCGTCGCGACGGACGCCAGGCGCAAGGAGGTGTATGCCGCCTCGTTCGTCCTCGACGACAGTGGAATCGCGCGGCTGGCTGGGCCGGTCGTGAGCCGAGCCGCCGACCTCGACGCGTCCTGGCGATCTTTGCCGGTGGCCGGCCGGGGCCCACTCCTCTACCCGGCCGACCTCGGCACGTCTGTGGAGGACGAGGGCCGGCCCAGCGGCATACGGCCCCTTCCCCTCGACGTGTCTGCCGGCGCGCTCGCCGACCTCGCGGTCCGCCGCCTCGCGACGGGGGACGACCTGGACGGCCTCGAGCCGCTCTACCTGCGTCGCCCCGACGTGGCCCTCGCGCCGCCGAGCCAGAAGTCGACCCTCGGATGACTGCGGTGCTGCGCGAGCTCGAGTGGACCGACATCGACACCTTGGCTCGGCTCGAGGCGGATCTCTTCGCGGACGATGCGTGGTCGGTGCAGACCTGGTGGGCAGAGCTCGCGGGCCGGCCGCGACGCGACTACGTCGTCGCAGTCGACCCGGTGGACCCACTGGACCCAGTCGACCCGGTCGACCCGGTCGACCCACGCCATGGCGAGCGCATCGTCGGCTACGGCGGCATCGACGTCGCGGGTGACGTGGCCGACGTCATGACGATCGCGACGGTTCGGGAGGCGCAGGGCCGGGGCCTGGGACGCCAGATCCTCGACGACCTCGTCCGGAGGGCCGAGCGCTCGGGGGCCACGGCCCTGCTCCTCGAGGTGCGTGCCGACAACGCCGCGGCGCGTCGCCTCTACGACGCCACTGGCTTCGAGGTCATCTCCGTCCGTCGGCGCTACTACCAACCGGGCGACGTCGACGCCCTCGTCATGCGCAAGCTCATCGGAGGAACCCATGGCTGACGAACCCCTCGTCCTCGGCATCGAGACCTCGTGCGACGAGACCGGCGTCGGGATCGTGCAGGGACAGACGCTGCTCGTCGACACCGTCGCGAGCAGCGTCGACGAGCACGCCCGCTTCGGCGGGGTCGTCCCCGAGGTCGCGAGCCGAGCACACCTCGAGGCCATGGTGCCCACCATCGAGCGGGCCTGCCACGACGCCGGTGTCGGGCTGCGTGACCTCGACGCGATCGCCGTGACGTCCGGGCCCGGCCTCGCCGGTTCCCTCCTCGTCGGCGTCGCGGCGGCCAAGGCCCTTGCCGTCGCGCTCGACAAGCCGATCTACGGCGTCAACCACCTCGCCTCGCACGTCGCGGTCGACATCGTCGAGCACGGGCCGCTCCCCGAGCCGACGATGGCGCTGCTCGTGTCCGGCGGTCACTCGTCGCTGCTCCTCGTGCCCGACGTCACCCACGACGTGCGCTCCCTCGGCTCGACGATGGACGACGCGGCCGGTGAGGCGTTCGACAAGGTCGCGCGAGTCCTCGGGCTGCCCTTCCCCGGCGGCCCGCACATCGACCGCGCAGCGCGGGACGGTGACCGGGTCGCCATCGACTTCCCTCGGGGCCTGACGACAGGACGAGACCTGGAACGGCACCGGTTCGACTTCTCCTTCTCCGGCCTCAAGACCGCCGTCGCACGGTGGGTCGAGCTGCGCCGCCGGGCGGGTGAGTCCGTCCCGGTGGCCGACGTGGCCGCCTCCTTCCAGGAAGCCGTCGTCGACGTCCTGACCAAGAAGGCGCTCCTCGCGTGCCGTGAGCACGACGTGGACCACCTCCTCATCGGGGGTGGCGTCGCCGCCAACTCCCGACTGCGCGCCCTCGCCGAGGAGCGCGCCGCCAGGGCAGGGGTCGCCCTGCGCGTCCCCCGTCCGGCGCTGTGCACCGACAACGGCGCGATGGTGGCTGCCCTCGGTGCCGAGATGGTGGCCAAGGGCCGTGAGCCGAGCGAGCTCGGCCTACCGACCGACTCGTCGATGCCCGTGGAGCTGGTCCAGTCCTGACCTCATCCCACCCTCCCGCCACCCCGCCGCGGCGCGATTCGATGTGATCGATCGAGGTCTGGCTCGATCGATCACATCGACCGGGGAGCGGGTGCGTGGGTAGGGCAGGGCGGGGCGGGGCAGGGCAGGGTAGGGCAGGGCAGGGTAGGCGGGCTCAGGTGCAGCTCGCGAGACCCCGCTCGACCTTGAGCTGCAGGACCCGCGTGGCCGACTGCCTGACCTTGGCGGCAAAGGCTCCGCTGTCGGCCATCCGCCGGGTGAGCGCCCGGTGCATCGTCGGCGCCGTGTCGGGACGCGCGGTGAGGACGATGTCGCCGCCGGCGTCGACGAACCGCGTCGCCCGCGCTCCGACGGGTGTCCCCGAGACGGCCTTTGCGGCGCCGACGTCGTCGGTGATGACGACCCCGTCGTAGCCGAGCCGGGTGCGCAGCAGATCAGTGACGATCCGCTTCGAGAAGGTCGCGTGGACCCCGGGCTCGATGCGGCTGTAGATCGCTGACCCGACCATGACGAGGTCTGCGCCGTCGGCGATGCCCGACTCGAAGGGCCGCAGGTAGGGGTCGGTCGCGGTCGTGGTGCGGTCGGTGATGCCGTCGGCGGTCAGGTCGGTGTTGCCGGTGATCCGGCCGATGCCGGGGAAGTGCTTGATCGTCGCGGCGACCCCGCCCCGGTGCATCCCGTCGATGAAGGCACCGACCGCGCGGGAAACGGCGTCCGGGTCGGAGGCGTACTGCCGGTCCCACTGGCCGATCGGGTCGTTGTCACGGCCGACGTCGGCCGGCACCGTGTCGGCGACGGGGGCCAGGTTGACGTTGATCCCGACGGCACGCAGCTCCGTGGCCCAGCTGGCGGCGCGCCGAGTGAGCACGTCGGTCCCCAGGGCGGCTTGGGCGCGTCCGGTCGGGATCCGGGTGAAGCCCTCGCCGCGGAGCTGCTGGACGTTGCCACCTTCCTGGTCCGCGGCGAGCAGCAGCCTGGGCGCACCTGATCCGTCGACGAGGCTGTTGAGGTGCTTCGTCGTCGACCGGACCGGCTCCGCCCCTCCGAACCAGCCGCCGAGCAGGACGACGCCTCCGAGATGCCGGTCCCGGACGAGGTCGTCGAGGCTCGAGCGGCGTGCGTTGACGTCGAGGCCGACCATGAGCAGCTGCCCGGCCTGCTCGGACGCGGACATGCCGCCGACCAGGGTCTGCGCGCACCGCGCCGCGGAGGACGGGGTCGACGGGGTCGACGGGGGAGGGTTCGGCGCCCCGGAGCTCGCCGTCGCCGTGGGTGCCGCAGTCGTCGACGCCGCGGTCGTGGGCACCGAGCGCGCCGCCGTGGAGCTCGCACCAGCTCCCGTCGACGCCTCGGTGGCTCCGCCCCGGTCGCCGGAAGTGTCCCCGGGGGCCGAGCACGCCGTGATCATCGCAGCGACGACCGCTGCCAGGGCGGTCAGCCTGACGGGTCGGCGGGCACCAGCGGTCGCGACAGACGCGGCAGGCGCCGGTTCCGATGCTGGGCCGATGTCACGGAGGCGGGGAAGGAACACCCGACGACCGTACCCACTTACATAGTAGTCCTCGATTGGCTGCCCTTCGCGCGGGCGGGACGATACCTTGCGCGGTGTGACCGGAGAGCCCACACCCATCGTCCTCGACGTCGACACGGGGGTCGACGACGCCTGCGCGGTCCTGCTCGCTGCCACGCATCCCGGCCTCGACCTGCGAGCCGTCACCTGCGTCGGCGGGAACGCTCCCGTGGACGCCGTCGTCCGCAACACCCTCAAGGTCATCGAGGCGACCGGCCGCGGCGACGTCCCCGTGTCCCGGGGCGCGACCCGGCCCCTCCTGGAGCACCCCCACGACGCGCGGCACGTCCACGGCGACGACGGGATGGGCGACCTCGACTGGCCCGAGCCCTCGCTGCTCCCCGACCCCCGGCACGCGGTGGAGCTGCTGCGGGACGTCTGTCTCGAGGCGGCGGAGACCGGCGCACCGGTGACGCTCGTGCCGACCGCTCCACTGACGAACGTCGCGCTGCTGTTGCGGACCTACCCGGACGCCGCCCGGGGCATCGACCGCATCATCTTCATGGGCGGGGCGGCGCACGTCGGCAACGCGACGGCATCGGCGGAGTTCAACGTCTTCCACGACCCGGAGGCAGCGGCCATCGCCCTCGACGCGGCCGCCGACCTGTCCATCCCGGTCACGATGTACGGCCTCGACGTCTTCTACGAACCCGTCGTGACCCGCGCCGAGGCAGCCGAGATGGTTGCCGTCGGCGGCCGCAGCGGGGCTGAGCTCGGCGGACGGCTCGTCGAGTTCCAGTGCGACCGCTTCGGCCGGGACGCCGCGACCATCGGCGACGCCGGTGCGGTCTGTGCCGTGATCGACCCCGACGCGTTGATGACCCAGGTCCTGCCGATCCGGGTCGAGCTCGCCGG
>NZ_JAJJPG010000191.1:0-4914 GCF_032907665.1 Intrasporangium sp. | reverse complement strand
CGACGCCGGGCACCTCGGCCACGACGTCCTCGACCTCGCGCGGGTAGATGTTGTAACCGCCGGAGATGATCATGTCTCCCTTGCGGTCGACGAGCCAGAGGTTGCCCTCGGCATCGACGCGGCCGAGGTCCCCGGTGTGGAGCCAGCCGTCGACGACGGTCTTGCCGAGGTCGTCCCGCGACTCCGCGTTCCAGTATCCCGACATGACGTGGGCGCCGCGTGTGACGACCTCCCCGGTCTCGCCGACGGGCAGGGACTCACCGGACTCGTCGACGACGGCGATCTCGACGCTGACCGCCGGTCGGCCCGCGGACGTGAGCAGGGCCGGCTCGTCGGCGAGCCCACGCGCGTGGAGCTCGCGGTCGAGCACCGTCACGGGCGGGATCGCCTCGACGAGCCCGTAGTACTGCACGAGGTTGGGGGTGAGCCGTTCGTGGGCCTGGCGCATCTGCTCGGGCGGCATGGGCGCGCCGGCATACCCGAGCATCTTCAGCCCGGAGAGCAGCTCCCGCGAGACGCCGTCGAGGGCGAGCAGCCGCGCGACCATCGTCGGCACGAGCGCCGTGTGGGTGGCTCCTCGGCGCCGCACCGCGTCGACGAAGGTCGCAGGGTCCCACGACGGCAGGACGATCTGGCGGGCGCCGGCGACGAGAAACGGCAGGACGAACAGTCCCGACGTGTGCGTGACCGGCCCGGCGTGGACGTAGCAGTCGGTGTCGGGGTCCGGCGTGCCGCCGAGCACGTCGTGGGTCATGTTGACGACGGATGCCATCCAGTTGCGGTGCGTCCGCATCGCGCCCTTGGGGTGGCCGGTCGTCCCCGACGAGTAGTGCAGCCCGCAGAGGTCGTCAGGGTCGCACGGTGCCAGGGGCGTCGTCGGGGCCGCGCCGACCACCTCGTCGAGGGTGAGCTGCCCGGGTGCGTCCCCGACGACGACGACCACGTCGACGAGCTCGCGCACGCCCGCCGCCTGCTCGAGGTGTGCCGCGTCGACGATGAGCCCGCGGGCGCCGGAGTCTCGCGCGATCCGCTCCCAGTCGGTGGGGTGGAGACGGTGGTTGAGGGCCGCGCGGACGAACCCCCCGGAGCGGATGGCGAGGTCCGTCAGGACGTATGCCGCTGAGTTCGTCTGCAGGTCGAGCACCCTGTCGCCGTGGCGCAGTCCCAAGGCGGCGAGGCCGTTCGCGATGCGGGTGACCTGCTCGGCGACCTCGGCGAAGGTGAAGGTCCCGTCGTCGGCCTCGATGGCGGTGCGCTCGGCGAAGCGTCGTCCTGCCTCGGTGACGAGGGTGGCGATGTCGAGGTCCCTGATGTCGCGGTCGAGGTTCCCGATCCGCTGTGCCGCCGGGGCACCTCCGGGGCGCGGGCTGATGGCGGACGTCATGGGGACTCCTCCGGTGGGACGTAGGCGGCGTCGAGCACACGAACCCCGTGGCCCTGGGGGAGCGCGGTGACCGGGTTGAGGTCGAGCTCGAAGCCGGGTGGCCAGTCGGCAACGACGTCGCACAGCCGGGTGACGACGTCGACCAGGGCCCGGCGGTCCGAGGGTGGCGCGCCGCGCACCCCGGCGAGCAGGCCACCGAGACGGGACTCGTCGAGCATCGCGCCGACCTCGTCGCGTGCAACGGGCAGCACTCGGAGGGCGACGTCGGCGACGACCTCGGTGAGCACCCCGCCGACGCCGACCGTGAGGACGGTGCCGAGCGGGCTCGGGGCGAAGCCGACGAGCGCCTCGACGCCGCCCTCGACCTGCTCCTCGACCCAGACCCGGCCGCCGAGGGCGACAACGCGATCGAAGGCCGCTCCCGCGGTCTCTGCCGTGACGCCGACGACGACGCCGCCCGCGTCGCTCTTGTGCACGAGCCCGGGGACGACCGCCTTGAGGACGGCCCGGCCCCCGCACTCGTGGACGGCCGCCCGCGCGTCGTCGGCGTCGGTGGCGAACCGACCGGCCGGCACGGGGATGCCCTGCGCGGCGAGGAGCTCCTTGAGCTCCGCCTCGCTCGCGTCCGCAGCTGGTGCAGGTGGTGTTGATGCCGCCGTCCCTGCCCCCCGCACTGTCGAAGGTGCAGGGTGCGCGACGTCCGCCTCAGCGTCGGGGGCGGCGTCGGCGAAGTCGCAGAGTGCGGCGAGGGCGCGGACCGCCCGGGCAGGCGTGGGGTAGGAGGGGATGCCGGCCTCACGCATGCGCCGGCTCGCCTCGGGAGCGAGGTGGTCGGCTCCGGTGCGGGCGACGAGGACCGGCTTGCCGCTGTGCGACGCGACCCGCTCGAGGGAGGCGACGACGTCGTCGACGTCCTGGCCGGTGAGCACGCAGAAGCACGCGACGATCGCGTCGACGCCGTCGTCGGCGGCGATGACGTCGAGCGTCCGGTCGAAGAGCGCACCGTTGCTCATCACCGAGGCCGTGACGTCGACCGGGTTGGCGCTCGACCCGAACGCGGGGACGATCTCGTCGAGGGCGGCAGTGGTGGCGTCCGAGAGCGCGGCGAGCGTGAGGCCGTGCTCCTCGACCGCGTCCGCGGCGAGGATCCCGGACCCGCCCGAGGTCGTCACCACGGCCACCCGCCGACCGCCCGGCCGCGGACACGTCATGACGTCCCCGACGTCGAGCAGTTCCTCCACGTCGTCGACGCGGACGGCACCGACCTGCCGCAGCGCGGCGTCCACGACCCGGTCGCCCGCAGCGAGCGCGCCCGTGTGTGAGGCGGCCGCCCGCGCCCCGGCGTCGGAGCGCCCGGCCTTGAGCACCGCCACGGGCACGCCCGTGGCGGTGAGCGCTCGCAGGCCCGGCAGGTCGGTGAGCGACTCGACGTAGGCGAGGATGCCGCGACACCCCTCCTCCTCCGCGATGGCCCGCATCGCCTCGACCGAGGTGATGTCGGACTCGTTGCCGGTGTTGACGACCCAGCCGAGCCCGAGACCTCGCGCGAAGGCGAGGGACACGGCGCCGTAGCCGAGCGCGCCGCTCTGGGACACGAAGCCGATCGGCCCGGGCACGAGCTCGGTGTGCTCCCCGGAGAAGAGCGGCGAGAAGGAGGTCACCTGCCCCGTGGCGACACCGACGGTCCCGATGCAGTTCGGACCGAGCAGCCGTATGCCGCCCTCCCGCGCTCGGGCGACGACGCTCGCTTGCAGCGCGGCCCCTTCCGCACCCGTCTCGGCGAAGCCGCTCGAGCAGATGATGGCGACCGGCACTCCCGCCTCGATGCAGTCCTCGACGGCGCCCGGCACGCGTGCCGCCGAGACCATGATCATGGCGAGGTCGACCTCGCGCCCCGCCGCGCGGGCGGCGACGACGCTGGGGTAGGACTCCAACCCCGCCACGCGGCCACCGTCGGGACGCACGGGAACGAGCTCAGCGGCATACCCGTAGCGCTGGAGGAAGTCGAGCGGGAGCCGGCCGAGCGCGCCCTCCCGGTCGGTCGCGCCGATGACGGCGACCCCGCGCGCCGACCACAGGGGGCGCAGCGCGGAGAGGTCACCCATGCGGTCGCCACCTCTGGTGGCGCGTGCCCTGGACTCCCTCGCGGACGAGCTGCAGCCGCGGCTTCGGACCGTCGGTGCGGCCGGTCTGCGGCTTGCGACGACCCGCCTTCCACGGGTCGGGCCACACGGCACCCGGTCCCTCGTAGTCCTGCTCGATGGCCGCGTGGAGCGTCCAGTTCGGGTCGTAGAGGTGCGCGCGCCCGATCGCGCAGAGGTCGGCGCGTCCGGCGAGGACGAGCGAGTTGACGTCGTCCCACGAGCTGATGATGCCCACCGCGATCGTCGGGAGGTCGACGCGGTTGCGGATCGCGTCGGCGAAGGGCGTCTGGTAGCTGCGGCCGAAGGCAGGCTGCTCGTCGGGGACGACCTGACCCGAGGACACGTCGATCGCGGCGGCCCCGGCATCCTTGAACGCCTGCGCGATCTGGACCGCGTCCTCCGCGGTGATGCCGCCCGGGGCCCAGTCCGTCGCGGAGATGCGCACCGTCATCGGGATGTCCTCCGGCACCGCCTCACGCATCGCGGCGAAGACCTCGAGGGGGTAGCGCAGCCGGTTCGCGAGCGACCCGCCGTAGGCGTCCGTGCGCTGGTTGGTGAGCGGCGAGATGAACGAGGAGAGGAGGTAGCCGTGTGCGCAGTGCAGCTCGACGAGGTCGAAACCGGCGTCGACCGCGTGCCGCGCCGCGGTGACGAAGTCCTCGGTGATGGCGGCCAGGTCGTCGGTCGTCAGCTCGCGCGGCACCTGGTTGAGGCCCTCCTGGTAGGGCAGCGGCGACGGGCCGACGACCTCCCAGTTGCCGTCGTCGAGGGGTTCGTCGATGCCCTCCCACATGAGCTTGGTCGAGCCCTTGCGGCCGGAGTGGCCGATCTGGCAGCCGATCTTCGCCGGCGACTGGTCGTGGACGAAGTCGGTGATCCGGCGCCACGCAGCCGTCTGCTCGTCGCTCCAGATGCCGGTGCAGCCCGGCGTGATCCGGCCCTCCGGTGAGACGCAGACCATCTCGGTCATGACGAGTCCCGCACCACCGAGGGCCTTGCCGCCGAGGTGGACGAGGTGGAACTCGGTCGGCATGCCGTCGCCGGGGGAGCGGTACATGTCCATCGGCGAGACGACGACCCGGTTGACGAGCTCGAGCGGGCCGAGCCGGAAGGGCTGGAACATCGGCGGTGTGTCCGGCTGACCACCCGGGACCGACTTCGCGAACCAGGCGTCCGTCGCGGCGACGAACTCCGGGTCGCGCACCCTGAGGTTGTCGTGGGTGACGCGACGGCTGCGGGTCATGATGTTGAAGGCGAACTGCTCCGGGGACTGCCCGACGTACTGCCCGAGGTGCTCGAACCACTCGAGGCTGGCCTGCGCCGCGCGCTGGGTCGACAGGACGACCGGCTTGCGCTCGTCCTCGTAGGCCTTGAGCGCCGCGTCGA
>NZ_JAJJPG010000190.1:0-5008 GCF_032907665.1 Intrasporangium sp. | reverse complement strand
CCAGCTGAACCTGGTGGCCGTGGTCCGCCTGGACCGCAGCGGGACGCACGGGACCCGCCCGAGGCCCGCAGGGCTCCGGCCGCTCCGGGCCGGGCAAGGAGCGCCCCGCCCTCGCCGCCCGGGCCCGGACCAGACCGCCCGACCCCCCTTCGCAGTCGACGACGTGGGTGCGCGGCGCGATCCTGCTCGGGATCATCGTCATGCTCGCGGTGACACTCGTGCCGACCCTCCGCTCGGTCATCCAGCAGCGCAACGACACCGTCGCCCTGCAGGGAAAGGTCGCGCAGCAGCACCTCACCGTGGAGGAGCTGGAGAAGCAGGCGGCCCTGTGGGAGGACCCCACGTACATCGAGGAGCAGGCCCGAGAGCGGTTGCGGTTCGTGCGGGTGGGGGATCGCGCCTACTCGGTCACCGGGATCGAGGCCGAGCGCTCGGAGGAGCAGGCGGCTCAGGACCCGCTCGTCGCCGCGCCGATGGCCAATGAGTCGTCACCGTGGTACGGCAAGGTGTGGCAGTCCATCCAGATCGCTGACCGCCCGACGGCTGGCCTGGCCCGATGACGAGGCCCGACCCCGAGACGGCAACAGGGCCGACGACCGCGCCGGGCCAAGGGGGTCCGTCGGGGAGCACGCGAGCGGTCAGTCCGTCCGACCTCGCCGCCGTCGAGCGCCAGCTGGGCCGACCCCCTCGCGGCGTCGCCGAGGTCGCCCACCGCTGCCCGTGCGGCGAGCCCGATGTGCTGCGGACCGAGCCGCGCCTGCCCGACGGCACCCCTTTCCCGACGACCTTCTACGCCACCTGCCCGAGGCTCACGGGTGCCATCAGCACCCTGGAGACGGCAGGGGTCATGAAGGAGATGACGGCGCGGCTCGCCGAGGACGCCGACCTGCGCGCCGCCCACGGACGTGCCCACGAGCACTATCTGGCCAGTCGGGCCGAGCTCGGCGACGTGCCCGAGATCGCGGGAGTGTCGGCCGGCGGGATGCCCTCGCGCGTCAAGTGCCTCCATGTCCTCGTGGCGCACGCGCTCGCGGCCGGTCCGGGAGTCAACCCGCTGGGCGACGAGGCACTCGAGATGCTCGGCGACTGGTGGGTGCCGACCTCCTGCGCAGCGCTCCACGCCGCGGAAGACGCCGCCGACGCCGCTGAGCCACCCGCCGACCAGGACGATCGAGACCCCAGGGACCACGACCGATGAGTGAGCAGCTCGTGCGCGTCGGCGCCATCGACTGCGGCACCAACTCCATCCGGCTGCTCGTCGCCGACGTCAGCCCGGGCACGGGAGCCCTGCGCGACGTGCGGCGCCGGATGGAGATCGTCCGCCTCGGGCACGGGGTCGACCGCACCGGGGTCATCTCGGACGAGTCGATGGAGCGCACGCTGGCCATGACGAGGACGTATGCCGCTGAGTGCCGTGAGCTCGACGCCTCCCGAGTGCGTTTCGTGGCCACCTCGGCCTCCCGCGATGCGCGGAACGCCGGGGACTTCATCGAGGGCGTGCGCTCCGCGTTCGACGAGCACTGGGGCGCCGAGGTCGTCCCCGAGGTGGTGACCGGTGACGAGGAGGCGAGCCTGTCGTTCGCCGGCGCGACCGGCGGCCTGGCCGCTCGCGGCGTCCCCGGCCCCTACCTCGTCGTCGACATCGGGGGAGGCTCGACCGAGTTCGTCCGCGGGACGAGCCACGTCGAGGCCGCGCGGTCGGTCGACGTCGGCTGCGTCCGGATGACCGAGCGCCACCTGCACTCGGATCCCCCGACGCCAGAGGAGATCGCGGCCGCCACGGCCGATGTGGATCGCGCCATCGACGAGGCGGCGGCGACCGTCCCCCTGGCCGGAGTCCGCAGCCTGGTCGGTCTGGCCGGGAGCGTCACGACGATCACGGCCCACGCCCTGCGGCTGCCGACCTACGACCCGGAGCGGATCCACCTGTCCCGGCTCCCCGTCGAGACCGTGGTGGCCGCCTGCACCGACCTGCTCGGCCTGAACCACGCGGAGCGCGCCGCCCTGCCCTACATGCACGAGGGCCGGGTCGACGTCATCGGGGCGGGTGCCCTCGTCTGGCGGCGGGTCATCGAGCGTGTGGCAGCGGTCGCCGGTATCACCGAGGTCGTCACGTCGGAGCACGACATCCTCGACGGCATCGCCCTGTCGATCGCTTGACCCGGGCCGATCGGCCAGCCCTGACGTGCAGGCAACCATGCGGATTCGGGGTACCCCCGCAGGGATTCGAACCCTGACTTGGGCGATTTTAAGTCGCCTGCCTCTGCCGGTTGGGCTACGGGGGCGGAGCCCTCAGTATGCCCGGCGCCGAGGCAACCGATCACGGTTGCGTCTCGGACGGGCAGATGGGGCGGACCGGGAACTCAGAGCACCCCTTCGAACGCTTAGGCTGATGACAGTCGCCACGCCCACCGTGGGCACGTGGCTCCAGGTGCTGGGGAGGCACGAGACAACATGGCAGGTGGAAACCCGGTCTTCGACCGGATCGACAAGCAGCTCGAGAAGGAGCGCTACGCCGGCTTCGGCGAGCCGCAGCGTGGGCAGCAGGGCCCCATGGGCTCCACCCAGGCAGCGACGACGGGCTACGCGGTTCAGGACGCCGTGACCGCGGAGCAGCTCAACGACCTCTACGCGCGTCAGGCTGCCGGCCCCGTCGACACGGGCCGGGTCACGCTCGATGACGTCATCGTCAAGAGCCTCGTCCTCTTCGTGGTGACCCTCGCCGGTGCCGGCG
This sequence comes from Intrasporangium sp., assembly GCF_032907665.1. Classification (GTDB taxonomy): domain Bacteria; phylum Actinomycetota; class Actinomycetes; order Actinomycetales; family Dermatophilaceae; genus Intrasporangium. The sequence continues at coordinate 2,274 of NZ_JAJJPG010000190.1, read as the reverse complement.
TCTCGTGGTTCATGGTCGACGCGAACCAGAGCCTCATCTCGCCGCTGTGGCTCGGCGGCATGTTCGGCACGCTGATCCTCGGATTCGCGATGATGTTCATGAAGAACATCCCGACGCCGCTCTACTTCGTCTACGCGGCCGTCCAGGGCGTGTTCCTCGGGGCGTTCAGCTACTTCCTCGCCTCCGCCTACGGTCCGGACCTCGTGCTCACCGCCGTCGTAGCGACGCTCTGTGTGTTCGTGGCGATGTACGCGGGCTACGCAACTGGTCTGATCAAGGTGACCGAGAAGTCGCGGCGCATGTTCGTCTTCATGATCGCCGGCTACGCACTCTTCTCGCTCGTCCAGGTCGCCCTCCTGCTGACCGGCGTCATCGACGGCTGGGGCTTCGGCGGCAGCGGCCCGATCGGCATCGGCCTCAGCCTCCTCGGTGTCGGCCTCGCGTCCTACTCCCTGGCCGTCGACTTCGACTCGATCGACAACGCCGTCCGGGTGGGCGCGCCGCAGAAGTACTCGTGGCTGCTCGCGCATGCCCTCGTCGTGTCGGTCGTCTGGCTCTACATCGAGATCGCCCGCCTCCTCGCGCGACTGCGCGACGCGTGACGGTCCGTCTCGACGGAACGACTGGTCGAAACGACTGAACGACCGTGAGGTCCCCTGTCCCGCAGGAGGTCTCCGACGAGCTGCGGCGCGTGGTCGAGCGGTGGCGTCAGCTGCCGCTCGACCACGCGCTCTCGCGTATGCCGCTGACGTCGGCCCTCGTCCAGCAGCTCGCTGATCGCGTCGCCGGGTTGCGGGGGCGGCCGGCCCAACCGGTGCCGGACCTCGGCCCGGCCGTCGTCATGGACCAGCTCGCGGTGATGGTCTTCGACCTCTACGCGACCGCACCGGACGCGGAGGCCACTGAGCTCGTGAGCGCGCTCAGCGGCATACGCAGGAGCCTGTCGGCCCGCAACACGCCCGGAAACGCGACACTCCCCCCTGAAATACCAGGGGGGAGCTTGCGATGACCGGGCGTGTTGTGCGCCAGTGAGGGCGGCTCAGCTGAGGCGCTCGAAGATGACTGCCATGCCCTGGCCGCCACCGACACACATCGTCTCGAGCCCGAACTGCTCGTCCCGCTCACGCAGCGCGTTGATGATGGTGCCGGTGATCCGGGCGCCCGTGGCCCCGAAGGGATGGCCGATGGCGATGGCGCCGCCGTTGACGTTGAGCTTGTCATAGTCCATGCCGATCCGATCGGCGGACCCGAGGACCTGGACCGCGAAGGCCTCGTTGATCTCGTAGAGGTCCATGTCGCCGATCGACATGCCGGCCCGCTTGAGGGCGAGGTTGACGGCATCGACCGGGCCGAGACCCATGATCTCGGGGGACAGGCCGGTGGCCGCGGTGGACACGACGCGGGCGAGCGGCTCGAGGCCGAGCTCCTTCGCCTTCGTGTCACTCATGACGACGAGGGCCGCCGCGCCGTCGTTGAGCGGGCACGCGTTGCCGGCCGTGACCGTGCCGTTCTCGCGGAAGACCGGGTTGAGGGCGGAGACCCCTTCCATCGTCACACCGGGGCGGGGGCCGTCGTCCTTGCTCACGACAGTGCCGTCGGGCGTCGTCACCGGGGTGATCTCCCAGTCGAAGAAGCCGCGCGCGATCGCGGCCTCAGCGCGGTTCTGTGACGTCACGCCCCACTCGTCCTGCCGCTGGCGGCTGATGCCGTAGGCCGTGGCGACGTTCTCGGCGGTCTGTCCCATGGCGATGTAGACGTCGGGCAGCTCGCCGTCCTCGCGCGGGTCGTGCCACGTCTCGTTGGTCTCGGCCGTGCGCATGGTGCGCTCGCGGGCCGGCAGGAACTTCGGGTTCATGTCGTCTTCGTTGGCGCCGCCGGCGCCGGCGAAGTTGACGTACTGCGAGACGCACTCGACTCCGGCCGAGACGAAGATGTCGCCCTCGCCGGCCTTGATCGCGTGGAAGGCCATGCGAGTGGTCTGGGCGGAGCTGGCGCAGAAGCGGTTGATCGTCGCGCCCGGGGTGTCGTCGAGACCGAGGAGCGTGGCGACCACCCTGGCCATGTTGGACCCGTGGCGGTGTGACGGCTCGGCGCACCCGAGGTAGATGTCCTCGATGAGCGACTTGTCGAGCGCGGGGATCTTGTCGAGCGCTGCCTGGATGACGTCTGCGGCGAGGTCGTCGGGGCGGACGTCCTTGAGCGAGCCCTTGAAGGCGCGGCCGAAGGGCGAGCGGGCGGTCGAGACGATGACGGCTTCGGTCACGATGTCCTCCT
>NZ_JAJJPG010000189.1:0-5017 GCF_032907665.1 Intrasporangium sp. | reverse complement strand
GGGCCCCGTCGGGCTCGAACCGACGACCGGCGGATTAAAAGTCCGATGCTCTACCCACTGAGCTAGAGGCCCGTGCCCGGCAGGTCACCCGACCGGAGCACGGTGGGAGTCTACGTCGTTCCTGCGAGCCCTCGAAACGCGCGGTAACACGCCATCTCCGCCGGGGCTGAGTTGGCCTGGTTCACGGGAACGCCGCACTGCGCTCCAACTCCGCCACGGCTGAGAGGGCGTGTTGGTGCGCCGTGCGACCTCCCCAGAGTCGCCGCGCCGGGTTAGCCTGCCGGGATGAGCGAGAGCGAGCGGCGGGGCCCGAGGCGTCCGGCCTTCTTCAGTCCCTCGGCGCTCGAGGCGCACGGCGGCGCCTACGACCCGACGGAGGAGATCCACGTTGCCCACGAGACGGCGGCGGCCCTCGTCCGCGCCGGGCGGGCGGCGACGGACCCCGACGTGACCGAGCGCCTCGTCGCCATCGTCGACGACATCGGCCTGTCCACCCTGGCGGAGCTGTGGTCGCAGCGCCCGGCTCGAAGCCTGCCGGGCAGCCTGTGGCGGCTCTACGTCCTGCGCGAGTGGGTGCGCCGCTTCCCGGTCGAGGCGAGCCGGGAGTACGCCGCGGGGATCCGCTTCACAACGCCCAACCACGCGGTCGCAGGGGTCGCGGAGCCGCCGGGCCCGGCCGAGATGGAGCGGCTCGTCGACGAGATCCTCCGTGGGGTCTTCAGCGGCGACCTGGCCATCGCGCTGGAGCGCGCAGCGGCGTTCTGCCGGGTCGTGTCCGCGGGGCGCGCCGACATCTCCGCGGGGAGCGAGTCGGCCGAGCACGCGGCGAACCTCCTCGTCATGGCAGAGGACCTCACGGCCGGTGCGCGGCTGTGGCGCGCGGAGGCCTTGGACTGAGCCACCCACCACGGGGGGTCGTATGCCGCTGAGCCGGCGGAGCGGCATACGTGCCCGTGGTTGCCGGGCTGGGTGGGCTGTGGATTGGGGCTTGGTGAAGGCGCCGGCGGCACCTATCCTTGACGGGCGTCGGGTCGCGGTAGCCCCGGGTCCCAAATTCAGCCGCTCCGAGCGGCCCTGTGCCGAGAGGCGCTCCCGGCCCGGCGCAACACTTCCCGTTCGGGTCAGCCGTCCACGGCGGCCGGTGCGGGCGAGCTGGACTCGGCTGGGTCCTCGGCAAGGTGCGCCGGTCCGCAGAGGAGCGCGTGGGCGCGCATGTCCGACTCCACGGAGTAGCGGGCTCGGCGACCGGGGCTCTGGAAGCCACAGCGGTCGCAGCACCCGAACATGAACGCACCTCGCTCGGTCGCAGTCCAGCTGGGAACCTCGGCAGGCTCGGGGTCGGCACCGGGGGCCATGCCTCCATGATGCCCTCCCCTCAGGGGTGGTCTGAGCACATCGGATGGAGATGGGAGGGAGTCGACCCTTGTGCCCCACGACCGCCCGCGGGGATCTACCCTTGCCCCATGAGTGACGACCGCACCAACGATCTGGTCGATGGGGCCTTGGCCGACGAGATCGAGCTCGTCAGTGATCTCGTCGTCGCGGCGTCCACGAGCACCCGTCACTTCACGCCCGACGAGGTCGACGCCCTCCTCGGGATCGGCACCGAGGACACCGAGCCGACGACCGGCCTGGACGACACCGAGGTCTGAGGTCCCTGCGGCGACTCGTCCCTGCGGTGTCCGCAGGTGAAGTTATGACGACCACCAGTTTGCGCTGAGGTGTCTCCGGGGCAATAGCATCGTCCCGACCAACTGCCGATGGACCGGAGTCACCCCCGTGGCCTTTCGCCTGACCCCCCAGGACACGAGCTTCTTCTCCCTCTTTGCGACATCCGCGGGACTCCTCGTCGATGCGACGCGAGAGCTCACCCGACTCCTCGAGGTGCAGCCATCGGAGAGGAACGCCGTCGCCGAACGGCTTCGCACCCTCGAGCACGAATGCGACGAGGCGACCCACGAGCTGATCAACAAGGTCAACAGCTCGTTCATCACGCCCTTCGACCGTGAGGACATCCACAACCTTGCGGCGAACCTCGACGACTGCATGGACCACATCGAGGAGACTGCGGACCTCATCGTCCTGTATCGCATCGGTGAGTTCCCCTCAGGGATGGCCGAGCAGTTCGAGATCCTCTCGCGCATGTCCGAGATCACCGCGGAGGCGATGCCGAGGCTGCGGGGGCTCAAGGACCTGCCCGCCTACTGGATCGAGATCAACCGGCTGGAGAACCAGGCCGACAAGCTGCACCGCAAGATGCTGGCCGAGCTGTTCAACAACTCGACCGATGACGCCGTGCACGTCATCAAGATGAAGGGGATCATCGACGGGTTCGAGAACGCCGCGGACTCCTTCGAGAAGGTGGCCCATACCATCGAGGGGATCGCGGTCAAGGAGTCCTGATGGAGCTCGAGCTCCTTGCGGTCATCGTGGTCATCGCCATCGCGCTGACCTTCGACTACACCAACGGCTTCCACGACGCCGCCAACGCCATCGCCACCTCGGTGTCCACGCGCGCTCTGACGCCTCGCGTCGCGCTCGTCATGGCGGCGATCATGAACCTCGTCGGGGCCTTCTTCGGCACGAAGGTGGCCAAGACCATCGGCTCCGGAATCATCGAGAACCCCTCCGGCCCCAACGGCCTCTGGATCATCGCGTCGGCCGTCCTGGGTGCGATCAGCTGGAACCTCATCACGTGGTGGTTCGGACTCCCGTCCTCGTCGTCGCACGCCCTGATCGGCGGACTCGGCGGCGCTGCCATCGCCGCCGGTGTGGCGGTGCAGTGGGACACGGTCGTGAGCAAGGTCATCATTCCCATGATTCTTTCCCCGCTCGCTGGCATTGCCCTCGGTTACCTCGTCATGACGGGGATCCTCTGGGCCTTCCGGCGAGCGAACCCCGCCCGCGTCTCCCGCGGGTTCCGTTGGGCCCAGACGGCCTCGGCCGCAGCGATGGCCTTCGGTCACGGGCTGCAGGACGCTGCCAAGACGGCGGGCGTCATCGTCCTCACGCTCAACATCACCGGTTACCACACCGGGGACGGCATCCCGTTCTGGGTGCTGCTCCTCTCCGCGACCTTCATCGCCCTCGGCACCTACTCAGGCGGGTGGCGGATCATGCGCACGCTGGGCCGGCGGATCATCCACATGACCCCTCCACAGGGCTTCGCCGCAGAACTGACGGCTTCGTCGATCCTCTACGTCGCGGGGATGGGCTTCGGCGCCCCGATCTCCACGACACACACCATCACTTCCGCGATCATGGGGGTGGGCTGGACGAAGCGTTTCACCGCGGTGCGGTGGGGCGTCGCCGGCAACATCGTCGGCGCGTGGGTCCTCACCTTCCCGGGCGCCGGGCTCGCGGCCGTGACGCTCTACTGGATCAGCATGCTCTTCCACTGATGGAGCACCACCGGGCCCCAGACCCGACGGCCCGGCGTCACGACTGTGCACGAGGACAGCACCGCTGCGCCCCTCGCCGTTCACCGTCCGTTCACCAACGGCCTCTTTCATCCAGATGACCCCAAATGGGAACGTCACCTCATCCCGGCGCTCGTGGCCGGGACGATGAAAGGATCATCGTGAACAAGCGGACCACCTCCATTGCGGCCGTCATCGCCGCCGCATCCCTCACCCTCGCCGCGTGCGGCGGCCAGGACAACACGAACAGTGGCAGCGGCAGCACCGGGGGCAATGGCGGCCTGAGCGGCGCCGTCGCGATCGACGGCTCCTCCACCGTGGCGCCCTTGAGCGAGGCTGCCGCGACGGGGTATCGCGACGAGGCGCCCGGTGTGAACGTCACCGTTGCGACGTCCGGCACCGGCGGCGGCTTCAAGAAGTTCTGCTCCGGCGAGACCGACATCTCTGACGCCTCCCGTCCGATCAAGGACGAGGAGAAGGCCGAGTGCGAGAAGAACGGGGTCGCCTACAGTGAGATCATCATCTCCAACGACGGGCTCTCGGTCGTCGTCAACCCCGAGAACGACTGGGCTCAGTGCCTCACGGTCGAGCAGCTCAGCACGATCTGGGCGCCGGAGTCGGAAGGCAAGGTCATGACGTGGGACCAGGTCGACCCGTCTTTCCCCAAGGAGGAGCTCGCCCTCTTCGGCGCCGGCACCGACTCGGGCACGTTCGACTACTTCACCGACGAGATCAACGGTGAGGAGGGCGCGATCCGCACGGACTACAGCCCCTCCGAGGACGACAACATCACCGTGCAGGGCGTCCAGGGCGCCAAGGGCGCGATGGGCTTCTTCGGCCTGTCCTACGCTGAGGAGAACAAGGACGCCGTCAAGCTCGTCCAGATCGACGGGGGCGAGGGTTGCGTGACGCCGTCGAAGGAGACCGTGCAGGATGGCAGCTACTCCCCGCTCGGCCGCCCGCTGTTCATCTACGTCTCAAACAAGAGCGTCGCGGAGAAGCCGCAGGTGAAGGACTTCGTCACCTACTACGTCGAGAACTCCGTCGACATCGCGGCTGAGGCCGGCTTCGTCCCGCTGACCGACGAGCAGAAGAAGACCGCGGCCGACCAGCTGGCCGCGGCCGTTCAGTGAGACGCGGTCACACGACGTGACCTCCCACACGGAGTCCCGGTCCGGCTCGCGCACCAGCGCGGGCCGGGCCGGCCCTTCCCTCAAGGGACGCAAGCGACCGGTCGAGACGGCCATCGTCTGGTCCCTGCGCCTGTCGGCGCTGCTCACGGTCTTGACGACCCTGGGCATCCTCTTCGCCCTTCTGCTGCCTGCCCTCGGCTTCTTCCGCGAGGTGAGCATCGGGGACTTCCTCTTCGGGACCCGCTGGGCGCCACGGTTCGAGCCGGCCACCTTCGGCGTGATCCCGCTCATCACGGCAACCCTGTGGACGACGGCGATCGCGCTCTTCGTCGCGGTCCCGATCGGGCTCGGCGCCGCCATGCTCCTGTCCGAGTACGCGTCCCCGCGGTTGCGCAAGATCCTCAAGCCGATCCTCGAGATCCTCGCCGGCGTGCCGACGATCGTCTACGGTCTCTTCGCGCTCAC
>NZ_JAJJPG010000188.1:3828-5174 GCF_032907665.1 Intrasporangium sp. | reverse complement strand
CCGCGAGCCGGGGTTGTCCTCGAGCCAGACCTCGTCCGCGAGGTCCTGGAGCCGGACGTGGGCAGCCAGGTCGGACCCGGCGGGGACGAGCACGGCCATCGGGTCGTCGAGCAGGTGGGTCAGCTCGATCCCGGCCGTCGTGGGCAGCCCGGGCGGGGCGTCCGTGACGACGGCGACGTCGAGCTCGTGAGCCGCGACGCGCTCGACGAGGGCGCGCGTCAGGTCAGTCACCAGGCTCCATGACGCGAGACCCGCACTCGCCTTGAGAGCCGCCGGGACGAGCGCGATCGCCATCGACGGCACGGCGCCGACAGCGAGGTGCTGACCGGCTGCGGGGTCGCGGGCCGCCCGGTGTGCCCGCTCTGCCTCGGCGACGAGGAGGCGCGCGTGGACGAGGACCGCCGAGCCCGCCGCCGTGGGGCGGACGCCGCGCGGGCGCCGCTCGAGCAGCGCGACGTCCAGCTCGCTCTCCAGCGCCGCGATCTGGCGCGACACGGCCGACTGGGTGTAGCCGAGCTCGTGCGCGACGGCTCCGAGCGTGCCTCGGTCACAGGCCGTGACGAAGGCGATCCAGGGGGTGAGAGACACGTCCTAGTATGCGTGAACCGCATGCTTTTAATGCAACACTTTCGCTTGTCGCATGTTTCCAGCCTGTGCACAGTGGAGGCATGGATCGAGATGTGACACAGGTGGCGGTCCTCGGCCTCGGCCGCATGGGCACCGCGATGGCAGAGCGCCTCAGCCAGGGGGGACATGCCGTGCGGGCATGGTCGCGGACGGCGAAGCAGGTTGCCGGGGTCGACGTCAGGCCGACCTCCGCCGAGGCGGTGGCCGGGGCTCGCGTCGTCGTCCTCGCCCTCTTCGACGCCCAAGCATGTCAGGAGGTGCTGGCCGCGTGCCTCGAGGCGAGCGCCGAGGACGCCATCGTCGTCAACACCTCGACCACAGGACCCGGCGAGGCGGCTGAGCTGTCGGACATCGTCAGGGAACGGTCACGGGCCTACCTCCACGCGCCCGTGATGGGTTCGGTTCCCGCGGTTCGGTCGGGGTCGCTCACCGTGCTCGCCGGGTCCGACACCGTGCCGGCGGAGGTGTCCCGTGTGCTCGAGGCGCTCGGCACCGTCGTCCGGTGCGGGGACGCGCAGACCGCCGCTGCGGTCAAGCTCGTCGCCAACCAGGTCCTCGGCGAGAGCCTCGCCGCTCTCGGTCGGACTCTCGCGAGCGCCGATGCGCTCGGCGTCGACCGTGAGCTGGTCACGGACATTCTCGAGCGCACCGCCCTCGGCAGGGTCGTCACCGCAAAGCGGCCCTGGCTCGAGGGGCACCGCGGATCGGCCGCCTTCGCC
>NZ_JAJJPG010000188.1:0-3728 GCF_032907665.1 Intrasporangium sp. | reverse complement strand
GACGGGGCCTTCACCTCGTGGGATCTCGACACCTACTGCGGCCTGTTCACCGGTCACCCTGCGGCGGACGAGAGCTCCCGCCGGCGGGTCGTGACCGGAGCAGGTCGGGCCGGCAGCACGGCCTACGCGACGATGCGGCTGGAGCACGGCCCGGCACGGTTCACCGACTCGTTCCTCCTTGTCCAGGAGGGCACGGAGTGGCGGATCGCCAACAAGGTCTACGTCCGCGAGACGTCGTCGGCGCGGACGCGGCGACCAAGCACCAGCGCGAGCACGAGCCCAGCGCTCAGGGTGGACGCAGCGAGTCCGCCGAGGAGGGCCAGCGCGGAGTAGTCCCAGCGGGCCATGGCCAGTCCCGACGTCGCGCCACCCACGGCGGCGGCAACGGCCATCCCGACCTCGCCGAGGCCCTCGCGACGCGGCCGGTCCCCAGCCGCCACACCGCGGGTGAGCAGGTCGCTCCCCGAGACGAGGCAGCCGTTCCAGCCGGCACCGAGGAGCACCATGGCCACCCCGAGCGAGAAGGTCGAGTGCCCAGCCGTTGCCGCGACGGCGCACGCCACGACGAGGACGCCGGCGGAGACGAGGGCCGTCCCGTGAGCGCCGATGCGCTCGGTGAGCCATCCGCTGAGGGCGGACGGACCGAACATCGCCCCGATGTGAGCGCTGACGACGAGCCCGATGACCCACAGGGAACCGCCGAGGTGGGCCAGGTGCACCGGCGCCATCGTCATGACCCCGACCATGACGAGGTTGGCGACGACGAGGACTCCGAGCCCGGTGTGCGCGGAGGGGCCTCGACGCAGGGCCCCGTCGCGGCCGTTCGGAGTGGCGACATCGGGGGATCGACCGGTGTGCCCATCGATCGGGAGGTTCCGCGCGCCGACGGGCGGCAGGTCGAGCCGGGCGCGGACCACGATGCCGACCCCGACGAGGTAGACCACGGCCGCCGCGACGTAGGAGCCGATGAGCGGAGTCACGTCCAACGACGCAAGGAGGCTCCCGCTCGGCTGCATGAGGTTGGGTCCGATGACCGCACCCACGGACGTGGCGACGAGGACCGAGGCCATCGCCCGGGGAGCCGATCGTCCCGGCTCCAGCTCCACCGCGGCATATCGCGACAGCATGACGGCCGTGTTGCCCGCGCCGAGCAGCAGGCTGCCGACGAGGATCGCCGGGAGCGCGCCGACCGAGCCACCCAGGGCCATGGCGGCGCAGCCGACTGCAGCGGTGAGCGCCCCGGCGGCCAGGGAGAGCGCACGACCGTGCGCCCGAGCGAGTCTCGCGAGCCACAGCGCACTTGCTCCCGCACCGACGACGAGCAGCGCCTGCGGGAGTCCGCCCGCCGCGTCCGACCCCGTGACCTCCCGGGCCAGCAGGGCCGCCGCCGATCCTGCAAGGGACTGCGACGACCCGCCGAGCATCGCAAAGACCCGGACGAGGCGGACGGCTCGGTGTTGCCGGCCCTGCGTCGTTGCTGGTCTGTCGAGGTGTGTGGTGGAGGACACGCGCTCTACGCTAGAAAGGCCGGCCTACGAGATTGAAGGGCCTCGTGACGGTTCCCCGGGCCCTCGGCTTTCCCCCCGGAAGGAAGATCGGCATGAAGGCTTTCGACGCGGTGGAGCTCGACCACACCGACTGGGCGATCGTTCGCGAGCTGCAGCAGGACGGGAGGCTCTCCTACAAGGAGCTCGGCAAGCGGGTCCACCTTTCGGGCCCGGCGGTCGGCGAGCGGGTGCGACGGCTCGAGCGGGACGGCGTCATCGCCGGTTACGGCGCCAGGGTCGATGCGGCTCGCGCGGGGCAGCCGGTGCTTGCCTTCATCCAGCTGAGGTGCCGCCCCGCGGACTGCCTCCTGCGGACGACGGCCTCGGAGGACTACCCAGAGGTCGTCGAGGTGCACAAGCTCTCCGGCGAGCACTGCACGATGCTCAAGGTGCGGGCCTCGAGCCTGGCCCACTTCGAGGGCCTCGTCGAGCGACTCGGTGCCCACGGAGAGATGCGCACCCACATCGTCCTGTCGACCCCCTTCGACGGCCGACCGGTTGAGCCCGTCCCGCCCGAGCGCCCGGTCACGTCCTCAGCGGGGTGGGGTCCGCACGGTACCTGAGGACTCGAGCTCGACAAGCAGCTCCAGTGCGCCGGGCCGCAGCTCCGATGCACCTCGAAGCAGGGCATCGAGCACGAGCCCGTCGATGGCGACGACGATGACGGCGGCCCGGTCGTGCGAGAGGCCGAGACCGGCTGCCACCTCGGCGATGACGCGATCGCGCGCCGAGAGCATGGCGTCGCGGAGCCGGGGCGTGCGGAAGGCCTGGGTGATGAGCTCGTAGCGCGCCTGCGTGCGCACCCGGTTGGGCCCGAGCCAGTCGCGCAGCGTCTCTGCCGGACTGGTCAGGGCCTGTTCCATCTCCGCGCGGAGCAGGTGCTCGACCATGGCATCGAGGAGGCCGTCGAGGCCGCCGAGGTGGTGGCGCACGCTGCCGTGGGGCAGTGCGGCCTCGGCCTCTGTCACGCGCACCGAGAAGCGGGTGCCGCCGTCGCGGCCGAGGACCTGGAGTCCGGCCTCGACGAGGCGGTCGCGACTGCTCTTCTCCATGCGGAGATGATAGGTGCTAGCATCTTCTCCAAGTGGAGAAGGACGTGACCAGGAAAGAGGACCGCACATGCACGTCATCGTCATCGGCGCCGGACCGATCGGGCTCGCAACCGCCCACGGCCTCCTGGCCGCGGGCGCAGAGGTCACCGTCCTGGAGTCGGGCCCCCGGTCGCGACCCCAGGGCTCGGGGCTGTCGCTCTTCGGCAACGGCGTCAGTGCCCTCGACTCGCTCGGCCTCGGCCCTGCCCTGCGCAGGGTCACCGGGGACGTCGCCCCGACCCAGGGCGGCATCCGCTCGCCGCGCGGGGACTGGCTGGCCCGCACGCCGGACACCGCGCTGTTCAACATCCGCGTCGTCCACCGCGAAGCGCTCCATGCTGCTCTCCTCGAGGAACTACCCTCGGGCACAGTGCGGTTCGACTCACCGGCAGTGCTCGTCTCAGCGGCCGAGGGGCTCGTCGAGGTCGACGGTGGCGAGGGTGCCTCAGGCGCGGAACGGTTGCGCGCGGACCTCGTCATCGTCGCCGACGGGATCCGCTCCCGCTCCCGGGCACAGATCACTGCCGACCCGGGGACGCGCTTCGCTGGCTACGGTGCATGGCGGGGCGTCACGCGCACGGTGATGCCCGGGGTGATTCCCTCGGAGACGTGGGGTGCCGGGCGGCGGTTCGGCCTCGTCCCCCTCACCGACGGTCGCGTCTACTGGTTCGCAGTGAGGGACGGGGCACACGCGGCGCCGGGCGACCAGCGCCGCCAGGTGCTCGACCTCTTCGGCGACTGGCACGACCCCATCGCTGCGGTGGTCCAGGCGACGGACGCCGACGTCGTCACCTGGCTGCCGATCGAGGAGCTCGCGCGACCCCTCGCCAGCTTTGCTCGGGGCCGCGCCGTGCTCGTCGGCGACGCCGCGCACGCGATGACGCCGAACCTCGGGCAGGGCGCCAACCAAGGTCTCGAGGACGCGGCGACCCTCTGTGCCCTGCTCCGCGACTCGGACGACATCCCGGACGCCTTGGCCCGTTACGACGCACCGCGCCGCGCCCGCACCCGTCGCGTGGCTCAGCAGTCCCGACTCATGGGCACGGTGGGCCAGCTCGCCTCGCCGCTGCTCGTGCCGGTTCGCGATGCC
>NZ_JAJJPG010000187.1:0-5174 GCF_032907665.1 Intrasporangium sp. | reverse complement strand
GAGTCGAGTGGCCCCGAGTACCCAGCCTGACCTCGGTCGCCCTGTGGACAGCGGGGCCACTCGAGGGTGCAGTGCGTCGAGATGCCTGGTCGAGTGGCCCCGAGTACCCAGCCTGACCTCGGTCGCCCTGTGGACAGCGGGGCCACTCGAGGGTGCAGTGCGTCGGGGGTGCCGTGAGGGTGCAGTGCGTCGGGGGTGCCGTGAGGATGGGCGAGGGACGGGATTCAGCCGCCGGAGGGCTCGGCCACCTCGGCGCGATCGACGTGGCCGCCGAGGTACGACACGGTGGCTGCGGCGAGGAGAGGATCGATGCGCGGGTCGCCCTCGCGGACCCGCTCGGTGAGTGCCTTGCGCATCCGAGGGTCCCAGAACTTCTTCACGTGGGTCGCGACCGCCGTGGCCGCCTCGTCGGGCGCCAGGTGGCGCATGGCGCGCGCGATGTCGTTGCCCATACGGATCTCCGGGGGAAGGGCCTCGCTCACCGCGACACCACCGCCTCGGAGGCTTGGGCGAGGGCCTCGTCGCCCGCATTGGCGACGCCCACCTGGACGGCCGTCACCTTGTACTCGGGGCAGTTCGTGGCCCAGTCGGAGTTCTCGGTCGTCACGACGTTGGCCCCGGTCACCGGGTGGTGGAAGGTCGTGTAGACGACGCCGGGCTGCATCCGCTCGGAGACGAGGGCATGCAGGGTCGTCGTCCCGACCCGGCTGGTCAGCTCGACCCGGTCGCCGGTGTGGATCCCCCTCATCTCTGCGTCGGCGGGATGGATCTCGAGGACGTCCTCGGGATGCCAGGTCTCGTTCGCGGTCCGTCGGGTCTGCGCGCCCACGTTGTACTGGGTGAGGATCCGGCCCGTGGTGAGGACGAGCGGGTAGCGACGGCTCGTCTGCTCCGTGGTCGGCACGTAGACGGTGGGAACGAGGCGTCCCTTGCCGCGCACGAACTCGCCGACGTGCATCGTCGGGGTGCCCCGGGGCGCCCGATCGTTGACGGGCCACTGCATGCTGCCCTCGGCATCGAGCCGGGCGAAGGACACCCCGGCGAAGGTCGGTGTCGTCGCCGCGATCTCGTCCATGATCGCCGCGGCGTCCGGGTACGACATCGGGTAGCCCATCGCGGTGGCGATGTCGCACACGATCTCCCACTCGTCCTTGCCGGTGCGACTGGGCAGCACCGGCCGGACCCGGTTGAGCCTGCGCTCGGCGTTGGTGAACGTGCCGTCCTTCTCGAGGAAGGAGGTGCCGGGGAGGAAGACGTGGGCGTACTTCGCCGTCTCGTTGAGGAAGAGGTCCTGCACGACGACGAGCTCCATCGACGTGAGGGCCTCGCGGACGTGGTTGAGGTTGGGGTCGGACTGCGCGATGTCCTCGCCCTGGACGAAGAGTCCCTTGAACGATCCGCCGATGGCCGCGTCGAACATGTTGGGGATGCGCAGTCCGGGCTCCGGGTCGAGGGTGACTCCCCAGAGCGACTCGTAGATGGCCCGGACGTCGTCGAGCCCGATGTGGCGGTAGCCGGGCAGCTCGTGCGGGAAGGAGCCCATGTCGCACGAGCCCTGGACGTTGTTCTGCCCGCGGAGCGGGTTGACGCCGACACCCTCGCGACCGACGTTGCCGGTGACCATGGCGAGGTTGGCCAGGCCCATGACCATCGTCGAGCCCTGGCTGTGCTCGGTGACCCCGAGCCCGTAGTAGATCGCGGAGTTGGGCCCGGCGGCATAGAGCCGCGCCGCCGCGCGCAACTCTGACGGGTCGATGCCCGTTGCCTCCGCTGTCGCCTCGGGGGAGTTCTCCTCGCGCGTGATGAACTCGAGGTAGTCGTCGACGTTCTCGCACCTGGCCCGCATGAACGCCTCGTCGTGCAGTCCCTCGGTGACGATGGTGTGCGCCATGGCGTTGATGAAGGCGACGTTGCTGCCCGGCAGGAGCGGCAGGTGATGGGCTGCCTCGACGTGGGGGGTGCGCACGAGGTCGATCCGGCGGGGATCGGCCACGATGATCGTCGCACCCTCGCGCAGCCGTCGCTTCATCCGGGACGCGAAGACGGGGTGCGCGTCGGTCGGGTTGGCCCCGATGAGGAGCATGACGTCGCAGTGCTCGACGGAGGCGAAGTCCTGGGTGCCCGCGGAGGTGCCGAAGGTCTGGTTGAGGCCGTAGCCGGTGGGGGAGTGGCACACCCGCGCACAGGTGTCGATGTTGTTGTTGGCGAAGGCGGCCCGGACCAGCTTCTGGACGACGTACACCTCCTCGTTGGTGCACCGGGAGGAGGAGATGCCGCCGACCGCGCCGATACCGTGGCGCGCCTGGATGTCCTTGAAGCCGCTGGCGACCCGACCGATCGCCTCGTCCCACGACACCTTCCGCCACTCGTCGTCGATCGAGTCGCGGACCATCGGCTCGAGCTGCCGGTCGCGGTGGCTGGCGTAGCCGTAGGCGAATCGGCCCTTGACGCACGAGTGGCCCTCGTTGGCCCCGCCGGCCTTGCTGGGCATCATGCGCACCACGCGGGTCGCGTCGCCGGCGCCCTGGACCTCGGCCCGGAACGAGCAGCCGACGCCGCAGTAGGCGCACGTCGTGTCGACCGAGCGGGTCGGCATGCCGAGCTCGATGACGGACTTCTCGGTCAGGGCATCCGTCGGGCAGGCCTGCACGCAGGCACCGCACGAGACGCACTCGGACTCGAGGAAGCTCGGCGCACCACTGGCGGAGATCCGGGAGTCGAAGCCACGGCCCTCCACGGTGAGGGCGAAGGTGCCTTGGATCTCCGAACAGGCCCGGACGCAGCGGGAGCAGACGATGCAGGCCTTGGGGTCGTAGGCGAAGTAGGGGTTCGACGCGTCCACGGGATCCGTGAGGTGGTTGGCGCCGCCCAGTCCGTAGCGCACCTCGGCCACGCCGGTCTCCCGCGCGAGCGACTGCATCTCGCAGTTCCCGCGGGCGCAGCCGGGGCAGTCCTCCGGGTGGTCGGACAGGTAGAGCTCCATGACGCCGCGACGCAGGTCGCGCAGCTGCTCGGTCTGGGTCGACACGACCATGCCGTCGACGCACGGTGTCGTGCACGAGGCCGGTGTGCCCTTGCCGCCCTCGACCTCGACGAGGCAGAGCCGGCAGGACCCGAACGCCTTGAGCGAGTCCGTCGCGCAGAGCTTCGGGATGTCGATCCCGGCCTCCTTGGCGGCGCGCAGGACGGACGTGCCGGGGGCGACGTCGACCCCGATCCCGTCGACGACGACGTGGGCGGACCGTGGCCCGTCGACGGCGGGGGTGCCGAGGTCCGGCTCGGGCAGGTAGGGGTCTGTCACGTTGGGCAAGGTCATGGGGTACTCCTGTCGAAGTCCTCCGCGAAGTGCCGGAGAGCGCTCTGCACCGGCATCGGGGTGAGGCCGCCCATGGCGCAGAGCGACCCCTTGGTCATCGTGGTGCACAGGTCGTCGAGGAGCAGCAGGTTCCGCTCGCGGTCGGTCCCGGCGATGATGCGGTCGATGGTCTCGACGCCGCGGACCGAGCCGACCCGGCACGGCGTGCACTTCCCGCAGGACTCCTTGGCGCAGAACTCCATCGCGAAGCGTGCCATCCGTGCGGCATCGAAGGTCTCGTCGAAGACGACGACCCCGCCGTGCCCGAGCATCCCGCCCGCCTCGAGGAGGGCCTCGTAGTCCATTGGCACGTCAAGACGGTCGGCGGGCAGGTAGGCCCCCAGCGGACCGCCCACCTGGACGGCGCGGACCGGGCGGCCGGAGAGCGTCCCGCCGCCGAAGTCCTCGACGAGCTCGCGCAGCGACACGCCGAAGTCGGCCTCGACGATGCCGCCCCGACGGATGTTGCCCGCGAGCTGGAAGACCTGGGTGCCTCGCGACCGGCCGGACCCGAGGGAGGCGTAGGCGGCGCCGCCGTCGGCGAGGATCATCGGCGCGGCGGCGAACGTCAGCACGTTGTTGACGACAGTCGGCTGCCCGAACAGCCCCTCGAGAGCGGGGATGGGCGGCTTGGAGCGCACCTCCCCGCGGCGGCCCTCGAGGGACTCGAGCATCGAGGTCTCCTCGCCGCAGATGTAGGCGCCCGCGCCGAGACGGACGACGAGGTCGAAGGACAGGTCGCTGCCCTGGATCCGCTCGCCGAGCCACCCGTGGGCGTAGGCGATCTCGATCGCGCGGCGCAACGTGTCGGCCGCGGCAGGATACTCGGACCGGCAGTAGATGTAGCCCTCCCGCGCACCGACCGCATGGGCCGCGATGAGCATCCCCTCGATGAGGGTGAAGGGATCACCCTCCGCGAGCATCCGGTCGGCGAAGGTGCCGCTGTCTCCCTCGTCGAGGTTGCAGCAGACGAATTTCGGGTCACCGGCCGCCTCGAGGACAGTGCGCCACTTCACGCCGGTGGGGAAGCCGGCGCCGCCCCGGCCCCGCAGGCCCGACGTCGTGACCTCTTCCACGACCTCATGGGGGTCCATCGCGAGCGCACGGCGCAGTCCGCTCCACCCCCCGTGGGCCTCGTAGTCCGCGATGCTCGTCGGCTCGATCACGCCGACGCGCGCGAAGGAGACCCGGCGCTGCCGGGCGAGCCAGGGGTACTCGTCCACGACTCCGATCGAGCCGCCGACGTCGGCACCGGCGAGCAGGCCTTCCTCGATGAGGGCAGGGAGCGTCCCGGGGGTGACATTGGGGTAGCCGACGCGCCCTCCTGGCGTGAGCACCTCGACGAGCGGCTCGAGCCAGAGCAGGCCGCGCGAACCCGTGCGCACGACCTGCACCCCGTCGCGGGTGGCCAACGCGGCAGCGACGTCGTCCGCCCCGACCGCGACGGCACTCGAGTCCTGCGGGACGTAGACGGTGGTCACGGCGTCCCCGCTCACCGGGCCCACTCCTCGGCCAGCCCGGCGAGGCGTTCGCCGGAGAGCCTGCCGTGCAGCCGTCCGTCCACCATCCCGGACGGGCCGAGCGCGCAGTTGCCCAGGCAGAAGACCTCGTCGACCTCGACATCGTCGCGCTGTGCGAAACGGCCCCGGGCATCGGCGTAGACCTGCTCGGCCCCGACCGCCTGGCATGCCTCGGCCCGGCAGAGGTGCACCGTGTGTGCGGGGGCCGGCTCGGTGCGGAAGTCCTTGTAGAACGACACGACGCCGTGGACGTCGGCGACGGACAGGTTCAGCACGTCGGCGACGGCCTCGACGTCCTG
>NZ_JAJJPG010000186.1:0-5278 GCF_032907665.1 Intrasporangium sp. | reverse complement strand
GACCTATTCATTACGAGTGAATCGCTCTGGCCGACTGAGCTAAGGCGGCAGGTGCCGAAGCACGGTTGCTGAGTATACGCATGGCGGCGCAACGTCACGAAATCGAGCCGGACACCCGCCGACGACCCCGACCAGAGGCCGCCCACGCCCGATCTCGGGCCGGCTCACTCGGCCGCACACTCCAGTCCGTCCTCGGGCGGGAGACCCCGCGCGAGGTAGTCCTCGACCACCCGGTCGGCGCAGGCATTGCCCATCGCGTACGCCCCGTGCACGGCCGCATCGACCGTGACGAGCCGGGACCTCGTGATCATCTCGGCGAGGTGCTCGGCGTCCTCGATGGGCGTGACCGGGTCGCGCTCGTTGCCGATGACGAGCACGGGCGTGGCCGGCTCCGCCCTGACGAGCAGGTTGCTGCGCAGCTCGCCGGTCCATCCGGCGCACTCGGGGGGTAACGGCGGCTGGATCCGGGCGAAGAGCGGGTGCTCCTCGAGGACCTCCGGGCTGGGTGTGCGGTCCGCCCAGGTCTGCACCGGCCAGTCGGCACACGTCACGGGCAGGTGACTCTTGCCGTAGGTCGACCCGGGGTAGGTCCCGTCGACGTCGCGCCCGACCGCCACCATGGCGAACCACGCGAGCTCCGTGGCGTCGTTGTCCTCGATCGCGAGGTGAAGCGCGTCGACGAGGTAGGGCCACGAGGCGGGGTCGAGCAGGCCTTCGCCGATCGCGGTGACGGCCCAGCCCTCGGTGACCTGGGGCAGCGAGTCGAACTCCGTCGGCAGCGGCGCGGTCTCGAGCGAGTCGAGCAGGTCGATGACGGTCGAGCTCGCGTCCTCGGTGTCGTCGCCGAGGGGGCAGGGCGGATCGTCCTGGCATTCCGCGACGAAGTCGGCGAAGAGCGTGTCGAACTGCCGGCCCCAGTGGCGAGCGTTCGTGTCCACCTCGCTCTGGGTCACGGACGGGACCTCGAGGGCGTCGGGCGAGACCGCCGAGTCGAGGACCAGGTGTCCCACTCGGGAGGTGAAGCGGTCGGCATAGATGGCGCCGATGAGGGTTCCGTAGCTGACGCCGTAGTAGTTGAGCCGATCGTCCCCGACTGCCTCGCGCAGGATGTCGAGGTCGGCGGCCACGGCCTCGCTGCCCATGTTGGCGCCGAGCGCGCCACCGCGGCGCTGGCACTGCTCGACCCGGGCGGTGGCTGCTCGGGTCAGGGCGAGTCGGCCCTCGTGTGAGGACGGCGTCGGATCCGCCGCATACATCGCGTCGAGCTCCTCGGCGGTGAGGCACTCGAAGGAGGCCGACTCGCCGATCCCCCGCGGGTCGAATCCGACGATGTGCCAGGTCTCGCGGAGCTCGTCGCCGAAGATGCCTGGCTCCTGGACGAACTCGGTGCCGGACCCGCCGGGGCCGCCGGGGTTGACGAAGAGCGTCCCCTTCGGGCGGGCCGACTCGGAGGGCAGTCTGCGCAGGGCCAGCTCGATCGTCGGACCGCCCGGCTCATCGTGGTCGACGGGCACGCTCACGTAGCCGCAGTCGAAGTCGTCGTCGTCCGGGCACTCCGTCCACGCGACCTGCTGGTCGTAGAAGCGAGCCAGCGCCGGCGGGTTGGGGTCGAGTGCCGCCGTGAAGCGGATGAGGTCGGCCGCGCCGGCCGCTCCCGTGGTCGTCTCGCTGGGAGTGGGGGTCGATGCCGTATGCCGCTGGGCCGGCTGCCCACTCGTCGCCCCTCCCGGGTCGGCCGGTTTCATCGTCGCGAAGACGACGAGAGCGCCGAGGATGACGGCGACGGCGCCGCCGAGCCGGAGCGCGCTCAGCAGGTCTGGTCGGAGGAGGGCACGGTCCCCGTGATGAGGTAGCCGTCGACGATGGAGTCCACGCACGAGTTGCCAGCGTAGTAAGTGCCGTGCCCGTCGTGGTCGCTGGTCACGAGAATTCCTGAGTCGAGGTCCTCGGCGAGCTGCCTCGTGCCGCCGATCGGCGTCGCAGGGTCGCGGAGGTTGCCGATGACGAGGATCGGCGCGGCCCCTTCGGCGAGCGTCGTCCCGGACGGTGCGCGGGGCTCCCCGGGCCAGGTGCCGCAGTTGTCGTAGAGCATCCCGGTGAGGCGCGACCACAGCGGGTGCTCGGTCCGGGCCCGCCGCTGCACGTCGGCGAGGGTCTCGGCGTCGCTCGGCGGCCAGTCCGCGCACCGGACCGGGATGATGGCGTGGAGGTAGGAGCCCGGGTCGTAGTCACCGGACGGGCTGCGTCCGACGACGTTCATGGCGTGGGCCAGCAGGATGTCGCCGCGACCGTCGAAGGCCTCGGCCAGGCCCTGGTTGAGCGTGGGCCAGGACTGCTCCGAGTAGAGGCACATGAAGATGGCGAATCCGAGCCAGCCCTCCCCGATCGCGTCGATGTCGCCCCGGGACGTCTCGAGGGGCCGCTGCTCGACGTCGTCGAGCAGGTCGGCGATGCGCTCGCGAGCGCCGTCGGCGTCTGTCCCCAAGGCACAGTCCTCGCGAGCCACGCACCATTCGATGAAGGCGTCGATCGAGGACTCGAAGCCTTCGATGTCGTAGCTCAGCTCCTCCGCGTCCGTCTGGTTCGGCGACACGGCCGAGTCGAGGACGAAGCGACCGACCCGCTCGGGGAACAGGTCGGCGTAGAGGGCGCCGAGCACGGTCCCGTAGGAGACACCGAAGTAGTTGAGCCGCTCGTCCCCGACGAGGGAGCGCATGACGTCCATGTCGCGCGCGACCTCGGTGGTGCTCATGTGCAGGGCACGCTCCCCACCGGCCTCCGCGCAGCGCTCGGTGATCTCCTCCGCGTCGCTCAGCAGCTTCTCGCGCTCGGCCGCGTCGTCCGGTGTCGGGTCGTTCTCGAAGAGGAGGTCCATGTCGTCGTCCGAGAGGCACGTGACGGCGTCGGACTCGCCGATGCCGCGCGGGTCGAACCCGAGGATGTCGAAGGACTCGCGCACGTCCTTGCTGAAGACGAAGGTGGAGAACTGGGCGTACTCCAGGCCAGATCCCCCTGGCCCACCGGGGTTGATGACCAGGGTGCCGACCTTCCGGGATGGTTCGAGGGCCGGCACCTTCCGCAGGGCGAGCTCGAAGGTGTCGCCGTCCGGCTCGGCGTAGTCGACCGGCACCTCGATGCCGGCGCACTGGTGTGCCGGGCTTCCCTCGCAGGGCTGCCAGTCGACGTCCTGCGTGTAGTACGCCGCGAGCTCTGCCGGGTGCTCCGAGCCGCCAGAGGGAGTCGGCGTCGGGGAGGCCTGGCCGGAGGCAGTCGGGGCGGACGTCGTCACCGGGACAGCGGCCGGGGTGACCGGACGCGTGGCGCGCCAGGCGACGAGTGCGACGACGGCGAGCAGGGCGACGGCGACGACGGCCGCCACGACCGCGCGCCCGCGGCGGGGCGCTCCGCCCGAGCCCGGTCCTTCGCCCGAGCCGGCCCCGGTGGAAGCCGGCGGTTGGTAGGGAGCCGGCACAGCGGCATACGGCTGCGGTGGGGTGTCGGGGAGGTCGTCGGGGCTGCGGGGCTCGTCGTTCAGCACGTGAGGCCGTCCTTCGGCAGGGTGCCCTCGACGTAGTAGGCGTCGATGGCGTCGTCGACGCACCGGCTGCCGCGGGTGTAGGCCGTGTGACCGTCACCGTCGAGCGAGACGAGGACGGCGTTGTCGAGCTGGTCGCGCAGCTGGACGGACCACTCGTAGATCGTCGCCGGGTCGCGGGTGGTGCCGACGACGACGATGGGGTTGCTGCCCGCGGCGGAGATCTCGTGCGGCGGGTTCTCGCCCTTGACCGGCCAGACCCCGCAGGCGAGCGATCCCCATGCGAGGAAGGGGCCCCAGGTCGGCGCGACCGTGGCGAAGTCATCCTCGTAGCCCTCGTAGGTCTCCGGGTCGGGGCTGTCCGGCCGGTCGAGGCAGTTGACCGCCCAGATGACCTCCATGATGTTCCCGGTGTAGCCACCGCCCGGCACGCGGTCCGCATAGGTGTTGGCCAGCCCGAGGAGCGAGGCGCCGCTGCCGCTCTGGGCCTCACGGAGGGCGTCGGTGAGGATGCCCCAGGCGCCTTGGTCGTACATCGCGGCCGCGAGGCCGAGCGACCCCCACGCCTCGGTGAGCTCCGGCACGGCCGGGTCGTCGGTCGGGAGCGGGTCCCGGTCGAGGCTCTCGAGAAAGTCGCGGATCCAGGCCATGCCGTCGTCGACCGAGTTGCCGAGCGGGCAGTCCCCCTCGCTCACGCAGTCCTCGACGTAGGCCCGGGTGGCCAGCTCGAAGCCCTGCGCCTGCCCCTTGGCCAGCTCAGCGCTCGTGAGGTCGGGAGGGACGACCCCGTCGAGGACGAACCGGCCGACCCGCTCGGGGAACAGCTCGGCGTAGGTGGCCCCGAGGAAGGTGCCGTAGGACTTGCCGAGGTAGTTCAGGTGCCCGTCGCCGAGGGCGGCCCGCAGGACGTCCATGTCCTTGGCCGCGTCCACGGTCGACACGTGGGCGATGAGGTCGGGGTTGCCCTCCGCGCAGCCCTGCGCCATGGTCTGCGCGGCAGCGACGAGGCCCTCCTGCTCGGACGGGTCGTCCGGAGTGGGGTCCGTGCCGAGGAACTCGTCGAGGGCGTCGTCCTCGAGACAGTCGATCGGCGCGGACTGGCCGACGCCGCGGGGGTCGAAACCGACGATGTCGAAGTAGGAGCGCACGTCGGTTCCGACGATGAAGTCGGCAGAGCGCGCGTACTGGACGCCCGACCCTCCGGGGCCGCCGGGGTTGACGACGAGCGATCCGATGCGCTTGCCCTGGTTGCGGGCCGGAGCCTTGAGCACCTTGATGGTGATGTCGCCGTCGCCGGGGTTGTCGTAGTCGATCGGCACCGTGAGGTCGGCGCACTCGAAGTCGTCGCACTCGTGCCAGGCGAGCTTCTGGTCGTAGTACGCCCCGAGGGCCGCGTCGGGAGCCGTCGTGAGCGCGTCGGCGGGGCCGGTGATCGGGGCCACCGCCGGCTCAGGAGTCGTGCACGCCGCGACCGTCGCGAGCGCGAGCGCGGCGGCGGTGAGGCTCAGGGCCGTGCGTCGGGCTCGTGGAGGGCCGGCGTGGCGAGACGTCATGCCGGAAACCGTAACCTGCCAGGCTGAGAACCTCGGTGCCGTATGCCGCTGGGCTCGCTCCGTGGGACTCGTGCCACCCGCTCGCCGCCCTCCCGCCGCCTTCCCGCCTCGGCCCGTGCACGTCGAGTGGCCCCGAACGCCACGCCCGCACCCTCCCGCCCCGTCGAGTGGCCCCGAACGCACACGCCCG
>NZ_JAJJPG010000185.1:0-5341 GCF_032907665.1 Intrasporangium sp. | reverse complement strand
CGATGACCCGCGCCTTCGTCATCGACCCGTAGTAGCCCGTCGTCGGCAGGTTGCCCAGCTTGGCCTGGAGGGTCTGCACGGCGGTCGAGGTCGTGCCGTAGGACAACGTCGGGAACGCGGCCGAGACGGTGCGCCAGCCACGCCTCGCGAGGATCTCCTGCGTCTTGAGGTCCGCCACCCCGGTCTGCGGCAGGCCCGCGAAGCGCTGGTACTCGATGACCCGCGCCTTCGTCATCGACCCGTAGTAGCCCGTCGTCGGCAGGTTGCCGAGCCGGACCTGCAGCTGACGGACCGCCTCGGACCGCATGCCGTAGGAGAGCACGGTCGGCGTCGACGGGATGGTCACCGTTCCCGAGGACCGCGGCAACGAGGTCAGGACCGTGGTCGCCGCGACGCCTGTCCACCACGAGGTCCGTGCGGCCGCACCGTTGTAGTTGAAGCTGAAGTGGATGTGGTCGGTGTGGGGACTGCTGCCGTAGTAGGGCGCCCAGCCCCGCTCCGGCGCGTAGGACCGCCACATCTTGCGGTCGTAGATGATGTACATGATCCCGAATCGGCGCGCCATCGCCCCCTGGACACCGTTGGCGTCGGCCCGGGTGAGCCAGGACAGGACGCTGCGCGCGACAGCGGACTCCTCCGGGTCGTTCACGTCGAGCATCCAGTCCCACGCGCGCCCGTCGTAGTGCTCTGACGTGCCGCTCGTGCACGTCCGGCCGATGAGGCTCGTCGACCCCATGCGGTAGTGGCTCGTCATGAGCTTCGCGAAGGCGAGGACGCCCGGGCGGGCCACCGGATCGCAGACCGTCTGCCCCTGGTACGGGACGTAGACGTCGAGAGCCTTCGGGAGGGTCTTCGTCGGCGGGGCCGGCGGCGTGTAGGCGTGGACCGCCGTGGCGGCCGACGGGACGATGAGCGCGGGCGCAAGGAGGGCCAGCCCAAGATGACGACTGCGAACGACCATGGGGAACTCGATTCAATGGGAACTCGAAAAGCATGGATCCCACTTCCCCCGCAAGTGTTCAACTGCACCATTCATGCACTTGAGTCACACCAATAACAAGGCGGTTGAGACAATTACAGGGCTGTAATTCCTCAGCGCCGAGGGGTGGACGGGTGGACTGTCGCGTTCGTCACGTGGTGGGCCACCACGTGACGGCGAGTGCAGTGGTGCCACCCCACGCCCTGCACTGCCCGGCCGGGCTATAGAGTCCGCAGCATGGACAAAGTCGTCTCCACCCCACAGGAGGCCATCGCCGGGATCAGCGACGGGATGTCGCTCGCGGTCGGTGGCTTCGGACTCTGCGGCATCCCGAGCGTGCTCATCGCGGCGATCCACGACGCCGGGATCAGCGATCTGGAGGCCATCTCGAACAACTGCGGCGTCGACGACTGGGGCCTCGGGATCCTGCTCAAGGACAAGCGGATCCGCCGGATGGTCGCCTCGTACGTCGGCGAGAACAAGGAGTTCGAGCGGCAGTACCTGCACGGTGAGCTCGAGGTCGAGCTGACACCTCAGGGCACGCTGGCCGAGCGGTTGCGTGCCGGGGGCGTCGGCATCCCGGCCTTCTTCACGATCACCGGCTCCGGCACGCAGGTCGCCGAGGGGGGCCTGCCGTGGCGCTACGACTCCGAGGGCAAGGTCGCGGTCGCGTCGCCGCCGAAGCAGACCCAGGACTTCGAGGTCGACGGCGAGACGAAGACGTTCGTGCTCGAGCAGGCCATCCGGCCCGACTTCGGGCTGGTCCGGGCGGCCAAGGGCGACCGGCACGGCAACCTCGTGTTCAACCAGTCGGCACGCAACTTCAACCCCCTCTGCGCGATGGCCGGCAAGGTCACCGTCGCCGAGGTCGAGCAGCTCGTCGAGCCCGGTGAGCTGAACCCGGACGAGGTCCATCTGCCCGGCATCTTCGTGCACCGCGTCCTGCCGCTGACGCCCGAGCAGGCCAACGAGAAGCGCATCGAGCGGCGCACCGTGCGCCCCCGGCCCGGTGCGGCGACCGACTCGACCAACCAGACGCAGGAGGCCTGAGATGGCGATGACCCGTGAGGAGATGGCCGCGCGTGCGGCTGCCGAGCTGTCCGACGGTGCCTACGTCAACCTCGGCATCGGCCTGCCGACCCTGGTGCCGAACTACGTGCCCGACGACGTCGAGATCGTCCTGCAGTCCGAGAACGGCATCCTCGGCGTCGGCGCCTACCCCTTCGATGGTGAGGAGGACCCGGACCTCATCAACGCGGGCAAGGAGACCGTGACCCTGCGCAAGGGCGCGTCCTTCTTCGACTCGGCCACGAGCTTCGGCATGATCCGCGGCGGCAAGGTCGACGCTGCCATCCTCGGGGCGATGCAGGTCTCCGAGAAGGGCGACATCGCCAACTGGATGATCCCCGGCAAGATGGTCAAGGGCATGGGCGGGGCCATGGACCTCGTCCACGGAGCCAAGAAGGTCATCGTGCTCATGGAGCACAACGCCCGGGACGGCTCCTACAAGATCGTCAAGGAGTGCTCGCTGCCCTACACCGGCCGCGGCGTCGTCCAGCGGATCATCACCGACCTGTGCGTCTTCGACGTCACGAATGACGGGCTCGTCCTGCGCGAGCTCGCCCCCGGGGTCACCGAGGACGAGGTCCGCGAGAAGACGGAGCCGGAGTTCACGGTCGAGCTGGGCTCCTGACACCACACGGCGTCGGAGCCCCTCACGCGTCCGGTTCGGCCGGGCCGGCGCAGACGTCGAAGTCACCACTGCGGCGGCTCGTGAGGAACCCGACGCCCCACGACCAGTGCATCGTCGCGAGCACCAGCGGGGTGAACGCTCGCGACCGTCTCGGCTCCCCCCGGCTGATCGCGAGCCCACCTGCCGTGATGCCTGCGACGTAGGCAGCGGGCACGGTCCAGGCCGGCGCCCAGAAGAACCCTGCGATCGTCGCCGCGGTCGTGACGACGACCATCGTCGGAGGTGCGAGGTAGCGGGCGTTGATGGTGCCTTCGTGGTGTCGGGCCACCACCCGCCGCCACCGCCCGTAGTCGCGGTACTGCCGGGCGAGCCGGCCCAAGGTCGGCCGGGGCCGATAGCGAACGCGAAGACCCGGGTCGAACCACACCGTCCCGCCCGCTTGGCGGATCCGGTAGTTGAGCTCCCAGTCCTGAGCACGCGTGAACCGCGGGTCGTAGCCGCCGACCTTCTCGAGCCAGTCACGCCGGAACACGCCGAGGTAGACCGTGTCTGCCGGGCCGGCCTCACCACCGGTGTGGAAGCGGGCACCGCCGACGCCGAGTGGCGACCTCATCGCGACGGCCACCGCCTTCTCGAAGTCGGTCACCCCCTCGGCGTACATGACGCCCCCGACGTTGGCGGCGCCCGTCTCCTCGAGGACCGTGACGGCATGCTCGATGTAGCCCGGGCTGAGGTAACCGTGACCGTCGACCCGCACGATGATGTCGTGCGCGGCGGCGGCCACCGCGAGGTTCAGCGCGTCCGGGGTGCGCCCGGACGGGTTCTCCACGACGGTGATCCGTGGATCGCTGTCGGCAAGCCGCCGGGCCACGCCGAGGGTGTCGTCGTGGCCGCGGCCGATCGCGAGGACGAGCTGCAGCTCGCCCGGGTAGCCCTGGCTGGTGACGGCGTCGACGGCGGCGGCGAGGTGCTCCTCCTCGTTGAGGAGGGGCATGATGACGCTGATGGGTGGATGGGGCTGCACGTAGTCGTTTCCGGTCCGGATTGCTGTGGCGTGGACGGAAGGAGACTACAGGTCAACCCTTGAGGAGCTGGCGCGCCATGACGATGCGCTGGATCTGGTTGGTTCCCTCGTAGATCTGGGTGATCTTGGCGTCGCGCATCATCCGCTCGAGCGGGAAGTCCTTGGTGTAGCCCGCACCGCCGAGCAGCTGCACCGCGTCCGTCGTCACCTTCATCGCGACATCGGAGGCATAGCACTTGGCCGCTGCGCCGAAGAACGACAGGTCCTTGTCCCCGCGCTCGGACTTGGCCGCCGCGACGTAGACCATCTGCCGGGCTGCCTCGACCTCCATCGCCATGTCGGCGAGCATGAACTGGATGCCCTGGAAGTCGGCGACGCGCTTGCCGAACTGCTTGCGCTCCTTGACGTAGGCCAGGGCCTGGTCGAGAGCTCCCTGCGCGATCCCGATGGCCTGGGCCCCGATCGTCACGCGGGTGTGGTCGAGGGTGCGCAGCGCGATCTTCAGACCATCACCGACCTCGCCGACGATCCTGTCACCGGGGATGCGCGTGTTGTCGAAGTGCAGCTCCCGGGTCGGGCTGCCCTTGATGCCGAGCTTTCGCTCCTTCTCGCCGAAGGTGAAGCCTGGGTCGGACTTCTCCACGACGAAGGCGGTCACGTTGTTGCCACGGGGCCCGTCGGGATCGGTCACGGCGAGCACTGTGTAGAACTCCGAGACGCCGGCGTTGGTGATCCACGACTTCTGGCCGTTGAGGACCCAGTCGTCCCCGTCGGCCTTGGCCCGGCACTTCATCGAGGCGGTGTCCGAGCCTGCTTCACGCTCGGAGAGCCCGTAGGAGAACGTCGTCTCTCCGTGCGCGAGCGGCGGAAGGTACCTGCGCTTGACGTCCTCGTTGGCGGCGAGGATCAGTGGCAGCGAGCCGAGCTTGTTGACGGCCGGGATGAGCGCGGCGGAGGCATCGACCCGAGCGACCTCCTCGATGACGATGCAGGTCGCGAGCGCGTCGGCGCCGACGCCGTCGTACTCCTCGGGGATGTGCGGGGCGAAGAAGTCCGAGGCCACGAGGGCGTCGTGCGCCTCCTGCGGGTAGCGCGCCTCCTCGTCGACCGCGGCCGCGAAGGGCGCGATCTTGTCCTCGGCGACGGCGCGGATCGCCTCGCGCAGCGCCTCGTGGTCTTCACTGGTCCGGAACAGGTCGAAGTCAGAGCTCGTCACGGTGTGCATGCTACCCGCGGGACACATTTAGTAGGACGTCCAAGTGATCCAGGCCACCGCCCCCGCAGGCATGTGCGCCCAGGGCCGTCCACCATGAGGACGGGGTGTCCACGATGAGGACGCGCGTGCTGGTAGTGGGCTGAGCGGCATACCATCTGCGCCAAGGTCATGAGTGTCAGCGTCACGGCCCCGGCTCGCTGACCGGCAACCCTCCCTACGCGGCGGGGTGCCCCGGGTGACGACCTGGCCGCCGGCGCCCGCCGGCGCGCAAGCGCGAGTGTGAGGAACACCGATGAGTGACACCCCCGACTGGTCGTTCGAGACGAAGCAGATCCACGCGGGCCAGAGTGCCGACTCCGCCACCGGAGCCCGGGCCCTGCCGATCTACCAGACGACGAGCTACGTCTTCAACGACACCGACCACGCCGC
>NZ_JAJJPG010000184.1:0-5346 GCF_032907665.1 Intrasporangium sp. | reverse complement strand
CTGCTAGACAGGCCAGAGCTCCTGACCGGCTGCTGCAGAAGGGATCCCGCCGTGCCCGCATCCTCGGACTTCACGTGTTCGATCGTCGAGACGCCGCGCCTGTCCATGAACGTGTGGACCAGCGGACCGCAGGACGGCGCACCCGTCCTGCTCCTCCATGGCAACCTCACGACGGGAGGCTTCTGGACGTACGTGGCCGCGGAGCTGCCCGACGACGTGCGGGTGATCGCGCCCGACCTGCGGGGATTCGGGCTCACTGACGAGGTTCCCATCGACGCC
The DNA here is from genome assembly GCF_032907665.1 of Intrasporangium sp. Classification (GTDB taxonomy): domain Bacteria; phylum Actinomycetota; class Actinomycetes; order Actinomycetales; family Dermatophilaceae; genus Intrasporangium. The sequence continues at coordinate 5,067 of NZ_JAJJPG010000184.1, read as the reverse complement.
ACCCGCGGCCTCGGCGACCTGTCCGACGACGTGCACGGCCTCCTCGAGACCCTCGGGCTGGCGGGCCGGCGTCGGGTCACGGGAGCGGGCTGGTCGATGGGCGGCGGCGTGCTCCAGCAGCTGCTGCTCGAGCACCCCGACGACCTCGGGGCCTTGGTCCTCGTCGCGCCGGTCTCGCCCTATGGCTTCGGCGGGACGACCGACACCTCAGGGACACTGGCCTACCCGGATGCCGCCGCGAGCGGTGGCGGGGGGGCGGCCCCGGAGTTCGTCCGGCGGCTGCGCGAGAAGGACCGGAGCGAGGATGACCCCACCTCCAGTCCGCGGGTCATCCTTCGCTCGTTCTACGGCGCCGGAGCCAACGCCGCGAACGTCGACGAGGAGTTCCTCCTCTCCGAGGCCCTCACGACACGGGTCGGGGACGACTACTACCCCGGCGACAGCCGCCCGTCCGACAACTGGCCGGCCCTGGCGCCCGGGGACCGAGGCGTGCTCAACACCATGGCTCCGAACCACTACGACACCTCGGCCATCGCGCAGAGCACGGCGGGCATCCCCATCACCTGGGTCCACGGCAGTGAGGACCTTGTCTGCAGCGACCGGTCGATGTTCGACTTCGGCACCCTCGGCGAGCTCGGAGCCGTCCCGGGCTGGCCCGGTGCCGACGTCCTGCCGCCCCAGCCGATGAAGCAGCAGACCCGTGCGATGCTCGCCGGATATGCCGCGCAGCCGGGCCAGGAGCACCTCGTCAAGGAGGTGGAGCTCGAGGGCATCGCGCACGGCCTGCCCCTCGAGGTTCCCGGGCGACTGGCCGAGGAGATCGTGGCCATCGCGCCCCGCTGACCATCGCGCGCCGGTGATCGGCCCAGCTACGGGCCCCAGCCGGGCCTCCGCTCGGTCCCGGACAGGCCCCGGGGCCGGGTTTGGCCCACGGTCCCCAATTATCTACAGTGGGAACCGTGCAAAATGTTCGGCCGGGTGGTGTCGCCCTCTCGCGGGCCGTCTTCCTCGTCCCGGCGGGCCTTGCCATGCTCGCGGGGCTCGACGCGGCCCTCCTCCTCGTCGGCGTCGGGGCGCCCGTCCGGTCCGACCGGATCGCTGACCTCCACGGCATGCTCATGGTCGCCGGCTTCCTCGGCACCCTCATCGCGATGGAGCGAGCCGTGGCGCTGCGCCACCCGCTCGGCTTCGTCGCCCCCGGTCTCCTCGGCCTCGGCGCGATCGCCCTGCTCAGCCCTGCCCCGGTGGTCCTGGGCCAGCTGCTCCTCGTCGACGGCAGCATCGCCTTCGTCGCCGTCTATGCCGCGCTCTGGCGCCGCAACCGCGACGACGTCGTCGCCGTGGAGATGCTGGGCGCGGTCCACCTCACCATCGCCTCCATCCTGTGGCTGCGCGCCGACGTGCCGTGGCTCATGCCCTGGCTCGTCGGCTTCCTCGTCCTGACGATCTGCGCCGAGCGGGTCGAGCTGGCGCGGCTCGCGATGCCGTCGACCGGCGGCCGCACTCTTGTGCTCCACGCTGCCGCGCTCACCCTCGGGCTCGTCCTCACCCTGGCGTGGCCCGATGCCGGCGCGCGGGCCTCCGGCCTTGTCATCGCCTCCATCGTCATCTGGCTCGTCCGCCACGACGTCGCGCGCCGCACGATCCGCGCCACCGGTCTGCCCCGCTTCAGTGCCGCCGCGCTCCTCGGCGGCTACGTCTGGCTTCTGCTCGCGGCCCTGGTCTGGCTGTTCGCGGGCGCCCAGACCGAGGGCGCGCTCTACGACGTCGTTGTCCACGCGGTCATGCTCGGCTTCGCCATCTCGATGGTCATGGCGCACGCGCCGATCATCCTGCCGGCGGTCCTCAAGCGGCCCCTCCCCTACCGGTCGGTGATGTGGATACCGCTCGCGCTCATGCACGTCGGCCTGGCCGTCCGGGTCGTCGCCGGTGACCTCGCCGGACAGCGCACGGCGTGGCAGGTCGGATCGGTCACCAACATCGTCGCGCTGCTCCTCTTCTTCGTCGTGGCGGCCGGGTCCAGCATCGTGGGCCTCGGCGCGGCCCGACCGAGAGGCACCGCCGCCCCGACCGCCACGTCCACGCCTCCTGCCGCGTCCCCCGCGACCTCCACAGCGACATCCACAGCGACATCCACAGCCACGTCGACCGGGATCCGGAGTCCTTCATGAGTACCCGTGGCGCGTGGTTCATGCGCGATCGGCCCGTCGTCTTCTGGTTGCTGGCGGCCTTCCTCGTCAGTCTCATCCACCCGTTCCTGCCCTACTCCCGCTGGCTCATGGTCCACCTCGTCGTCCTCGGCGCGGTCACGCATGCAGCCATGGTGTGGAGCGTCCACTTCACCGAGGCCCTGCTCAAGACCCGCGCCGGATTCGAGGAACGGCGGCGCCAGACCATCCGCCTCGTGGTCTTCCAGGTCGGCGTGCTTCTTGTCCTCGTCGGCGTCCCGACCCGCGTCTGGCTGCTCACCCTCGTCGGCGGGACCCTCGTCTCCGCTGCCGTCCTCTGGCACGCGGTGATGCTCGTTCGGCGTCTCCGGGCCGCGCTGCCCGGACGGTTCCGGGTCACCGTCCGCTACTACATCGTGGCCGCCCTCCTCCTTCCGGTCGGCGCCACCTTCGGGGTTCTGCTCGCCCGTGGGGACGACCACGTCGGCGCCGCCGACGCGGGGCACGCCCAGCTCCTCGTCGCCCACACCATGGTCAACCTGCTCGGCTGGATCGGCCTCACCGTCCTCGGCACGCTCGTCACCCTCTGGCCCACGATGCTGCGCACCCGGATGGCGGACAACGCCGAGTCCGCCTCGCAGCACGCTCTCCCGGCGCTCGCCGCCGGCCTGACGCTCGTCATCGTCTCCCCGCTCGTCGACCTGGCGTTCCTCGGTGCCGCGGGGATCGTCCTCTACCTCGGCGGGACGCTCTGGGTCTACCGGCCCATCGTCTCCGCCGCTCGGCGGCGGCCGCCCTACGCCTTCCCGACGATGTCGGCGGGGGCCGGGCTCCTCTGGCTGCCCGTCGGGCTCACGCTCATGGCATGGTCCCTCGCCACGCGGGGCTCGTGGGACGACCTCGCCGACAACTACGGCGCGCTGACGACGATCTTCGTCGTCGGCTTTGCACTCCAAGTGCTCCTCGGCGCCCTGTCCTACCTCCTCCCCGTCGTCATCGGCGGCGGGCCGTCAGTGCTCCGCGCCGGCATGGTCGAGCTCGAGCGATGGGGCACCGCCCGCGTCGTCGTCGCCAACCTCGGCCTGGCCCTCTGCCTGCTGCCCGTGCCGAGCCTCGTGCGCGTCGTCCTGTCGGTCCTCACCCTCGCAGCCCTGGCCCTGTCGATCCCTTTGATGCTCAGGGGAATCCGAGCCTCGATCCGGGCGAAGCGGGACAAGGAGTCTGGCGCCCAACCGGGTGCCGAGCCGACCACTGCCCCCAGGCGCTCGCGGAGCGAGGTCGAGGTGCAGACGGCGCAGTCCGCCGCGCAGACCTGGTCGCGTCCGCAGCTGCTCGCCGGAGTCGCGATCATCGCCGTCGGCGCCTCGCTCGGGGTCGGCCTCGACCCGACGGCGGCAGGCCTGTCCGTCGCCGGGGGCACGACCTCCAACGCCGCCGAGGTCAGCCCGACCGGAAACACGACGACGGTGCGGGTCACCGCGCGTGACATGCGGTTCACGCCCGCGACGATCTCCGTCCCACTCGGCGACCGCCTCGTCATCGAGGTCGAGAACACCGACCCCAGCGACGTCCACGACCTCGTCCTCGCGAGCGGCGAGCGCACCGGACGAATCAGCCCCGGCGACACGCGAAGCCTCGAGGTCGCGGTCGTCGGCTCCTCCATCGAGGGTTGGTGCTCGGTCGTCGGCCATCGACAGATGGGCATGGTCTTCGCCGTCAACGCCATCGGGGAGGACCCGTCCGGCCAAGCTGGCGGGACCGGCGGGACCGGGAGCGACGGACCCCCGGCGGACAGCGCGGCGGGAGCCCACGACGCGACCGGGCACGACACCCGGGCGGGCTCTGCGAGCCCCGCGATCGACTTCATGGCGAAGTGGGACGGTGGCTCAGCGGCATACGACCCGGTTCTTCCTCCCCTCACCGACGAGAAGGTGCGCCGCGTGACGCTCACGGTGCGCGAGGTGGAGCTCGAGGTGGCGCCCGGCGTGACGCAGACCCGGTGGACGTACAACGGCTCATCGGTCGCCCCGACGCTCCACGGGCGGGTCGGGGACACCTTCGAGGTGACGCTCGTCAACCACGGCTCCATGGGCCACTCCATCGACTTCCACGCGAGCGAGCTCGCACCCGACGGGCCGATGCGCACGATCAAACCGGGCGAGAGCCTCGTCTACCGGTTCACCGCGAAGCGCTCGGGCATCTGGATGTACCACTGCGCGACGATGCCGATGGCGACCCACATCGCGGCCGGCATGGCCGGCGCCGTCGTCATCGAGCCCGAGGGCCTGCCCGACGTCGACCGGTCGTACCTCATGGTGCAGTCCGAGATCTACCTCGGTGCGCAGGGCGATCCGGTCAACGCGGACAAGGTCGTCGCGGAGCAACCGGACGCCGTGGTCTTCAACGGCCACGCGAACCAGTATGTCGACGACCCGCTCGAGGCACGGGTCGGCGAGCGCGTGCGGATCTGGGTGCTCGACGTCGGCCCGAACCGCCCGACGTCCTTCCACATCGTCGGTGGCCAGTTCGACACGGTTTACAAGGAGGGCACCTACCTGCTCCGCGACGGCCGCGGACCGCTCGACCCGCCGGGCATGACGACCGGCGGCTCCCAGGTGCTCGACCTCGCTGCCGCACAGGGCGGATTCGTCGAGCTGAGCTTCCCCGAGCCGGGGCACTACCCCGTGGTCAACCACGTCATGGTGGACGCCGAGCGCGGCGCACGAGGGATCGTGCACGTGCTGCCGTAGGTGCCTAGGGTGGGCTCCATGCCGTCCCAGTCGCCAGCCCCGTCGCCGGCCGCACCGGCCAGCCCGTCCCGTTCGCTCGAGATCGCCCGCTCGATCGCGCCCGACCTCGTCGCGCTGCGACGCCGCCTGCACCGGACGCCCGAGATCGG
>NZ_JAJJPG010000183.1:0-5352 GCF_032907665.1 Intrasporangium sp. | reverse complement strand
TCTGCGGTGCCCTGGTCTGCGTCGCCCTGGTCTGCGTCGCCCTGATCGGCCTGACCCGACTGGTCCGCCCCCGCAGGCATCGGCTCCAGGTCGACGGCGAACTCGTCGACGATCGGCTCTCCCAGCGGAATCGGCGGGGGGTGCTCGACATCGGTCTCGGAGTGGGCGCCGCAGCCGTGGTCGAGCGAGACGACGTGCCCGTCGGATGGGCTCCACTCGTTGGCGCAGACACCGAAGACCGCGCGCAACGCCCCGGACATCGGCAGGAAGTAGCCGCACGACGAGCACCGAGCCGTGGCCTTGAGGGCGATGTCGGAGGTGGGGCCCCCGTCCCCGGCGTACCAACGGGTGGCGGCGGCGTCGCGGCCCTCTGCGGACAGGACTCGGGGACGTCCGAGACCGAGCTCGAAGAAGGCCATCTGGTCGACGTCCTCGTCGCCGGTCGCCTCGAACCCGGCCACGAGGTTCGGGTCGTCCGGCCGCCGAGGCAGGACGTCGCCGGCACCGAGGTCGCCGGGAGCGAGCCGATCGGCGTAGGGCAGCCACTCCGGCGCCAGGATGGCGTCGGGACCGGGCAGCAGGTTCGTCTCGCACACCGTGGCCACCTTGGACCGGGGCACCCGGGTGACGCTGACGCCCCACCGCCACCCGTGGTAGCCCGGGGACGTGCACTCGAACCAGTGCATCGCGAGCCGGTCCGCGAGCATCTCCATTCCCGTGTGCGCGCCGACGGTGCCCGGCTCGGCGAGCTCCTCGAGCGCCGCCCGGGCGAGGTCGACGGCGGCGAGGAGCGCGGCGTCGGCCTTGGCCGTGTCCCTTCGGGGTGTGAGCGTGGGTGCCATGGATCAGCCCTCGAGCTGGTCGGCGACCTTGCGCAGGGCCTGCGCGACCTTCGAACCGAACGCCTTGTCGGGGTAGCGGCCCTTGCGCAGGCCGTTGCTCACCTCGTCGAGGACCCGGATGACGTCCTCGACGATGGCGACCATCTCCTCGGCGGGCTTGCGGTCCCGCTCGCGGCGCTTGGCCGCGAGGGATGGCGCGGGGTCGAGCACGCGGACCTGGAGGGCCTGGGCGCCCTTGCGTCCCTCGACGATGCCGAACTCGACGCGAGTCCCCTTCTTGAGGGACGTGACACCCTCCGGCAGGGCGTTGGCGTGCAGGAAGACGTCAGTGCCGTCGTCCTCCGCGATGAAACCGAAGCCCTTGTCGGCGTCGAAAAACCTGACCTTGCCAGTCGGCACTGTCCACCTCGTTGCTCGTCTGATGCGCGCCGGCCACGTGGCCGAGCGTGTCCCAAGCCTAACCGCTGGCGGTGGGCCGGACTCCGGCGTGCTCAGCCAGGCACGATCCCACCCGAGGTCGGGGGTGAGCTCAGGGTGAGGTCTGGTGTGAGGTCCCCGGCGAGGTACCCCGTCAGGCAGCCGGTGAGATCCCCCACGTGCCGGTCCAGTCGTCGCCCGGGGCCAGCGTGATGAGCGAGTCGCCGGAGTTGAAGGCGTCGGCTGGGCAGGTCATCGGCTCCACGGCGATGCCGGGCTCGCCGAGGCCCTGCTCTGCCGCGCCGGTGAAGACCTGCACCCAGGGGAACGCTGCGTCGGCCCAGAGCACGACGTGGCCCGCGGACTCGCTGGCCACCTCGCAGCGCCACATCCCGTCGTCGTCGCGCCGGAGGTCGGTGAAGGCGGTGTCCAGTCGGGTCTCGCCGAGCGGCCGACCGTCGCGGAGGTCGACCGGGCTCCCGTCCACCGGCGCCCGGCCGGTCGGCAGCAGGCGGTCATCGACCTGGACCCACGTCGAGGCGGGCACGGTGACGGACACCTGGGCGAGTGGCGTGGCGCCGATCGCGAGGTAGGGGTGGGCCCCGTAGCCGAAGGGTGCGGGCGCAGCGCCGACGTTGCGGGCGGCTGTCGTGACGACGAGACCGGTGTCGTCGAGGACGTAGGTGGTGCGCAGGTCGAGCAGGTGCTCCCAGCCCGACTGGGGGTGGAGGCGGTAGCCCACCGTGACGGACTCGGGCTCGTGCTCGATGAGCTCCCAGACCGCCCAGCGGACCAGGCCATGACTGGCGTTGCTGCGCGAGACCTCGGTGATCGGCAGCTGCTGATCGTTGCCCGCCCAGCTGTAGCGACCGTCGCGGATGCGGTTGGGCCACGGCATGAGCTGCTGGCCGCGGCCGGTCCGGCACTGCTCGTCGGCGCCGAACCCGGCCACGAGCGGTGAGCCGTCCCTCGTCAGGGTGCGCAGGCCGCCGCCGACCTCGACGACGGTCGCCTCGAAGGGCCCGTGCCCGACCGTCCACTGCTGACCCGTGGGTGCGGGCGCCGCGGAGGCGACGGAGGGTCTGGGGGGCTCCGGGAAGAGAGCGCTCATGCTCCAACGCTAGTGGACCCGCGTAGGTTGGGTGGGTGGCCATGAACACTCGGCGGGCTCGCACGGGCCGGAGCCTGGCCGACGACATCCGTGCGCGGACCGACCGGGAGCTCGTCGCCCTCGTGCTCGCCCGCCCCGACCTCGCCCGTCCGGCACCCGCCGACCTGACGAGCCTGGCTGCGCGCGCCTCGACCCGGGCGAGCGTGCAGCGTGCAGTCGAGGCCCTCGACGAGGGGCGGCTCCAGGTGCTCGAGGCCCTCGTCGTCGCAGGCGAACCGGCCGAGACGACGAGCCTGCTGCCGCTGCTCGGGGTGGACGACACCGAGACGGAGCTGGTCCAGGGGCTGGTCGACGACCTGTGGGCTCGCGCGCTGTTGTGGCGGGGTTCGGACGGGACCCACGTCGTGCGGACCATCCCGGAGGTGCTCGGCCCCTCGGTGGCCGGGCTCGGGCCGTCCTTCCAGGACCTCCGGCCTGCGGGTCCGGTCCCGACCGAAGCCGAGTTGTGCACGGCCCTCGGCGAGGTGCCGGATGCCTCCCGCGCCGTCCTCGACCGTCTCACGTGGGGTCCGGCCGTCGGGGTCCGGCCGACCGGGACGGCCGGTCCGACCGGGACGGCCGGTCCGACCGGGACGGCCGGTCCGACGGGGACCACTGGGCCGACGGGCACGACCGGGACGACGGCACTGCAATGGCTCCTCGAGCACCGTTTGCTCGTGGCGACCGGCACTGAGCGGGTCGCCCTCCCCCGCGAGGTCGGCCTGCTGCTGCGCGGCGGGCGACTGCATCGGTCGTCGCGCCTGCGGGCGCCGGAGCTGCGCGGCCGGGACGTCTCGGCCCGGGTCGTGGACGCCGTCGCCGGCGGCGCCGCCAACGACCTGCTGTCCCGGATCGACGAGCTCGCGGCGGCCTGGGGCACCGAGCCGCCCCGGGTCCTGCGCGCCGGCGGGCTCTCCGTCCGTGACCTCAAGCTCGCCCGGCAGGCCCTCGACGTCGAGGACGAGCGCGCGGCCTTCGTCATCGAGGTGTCGTATGCCGCTGGGCTCGTCGGCGACGACGGAGAGATCGCGCCCGTCTGGGCTCCGACGCCCGACCTGGACGAGTGGTCGGCGAGCGAGGCCGGCCACCGTTGGGCGGTCGTCGCACGGACCTGGCTCACGTCGACGCGCGCAGCACACCTCGTCGGCACACGCATCGGGGACTCCCCGGCGAACGCCCTCGGACCGGACGTGCAGTGGCCGGCGATCCGCGGGATCCGCCGCGAGGTGCTGGCCGAGCTCGCCTCCCTCGAGCCCGGCACGGCAGCCGACCCGGCCTCGATCCGCGAACGGCTCCGCTGGCGGCGTCCGCTGCGGGCGGCCGGGCCCCTCGGCGAGGCCATCGCTGGGGTGCTCCGCGAGGCCGAGTGGCTCGGCGTCACCGGTCGAGGCGCCATCTCCTCCCCCGGTCGCGCCCTCCTGGGGATGGAAGGGCCGGCCGACGCGACGCCCTCGTCGAGTGGCCCCGGCGTCCACAGCCCCGGGGCGACCGGCCCGGGGGCGGCAGGGCCACTCGACGAGGTGGCTGCGGCGATGTCGCCCCTCCTGCCCGCCCCGGTCGACCACATCCTCGTGCAGGCCGACCTCACGGCCGTCGCACCGGGGCCGCTCGAGGGATCCCTGGCAGCCTTCATGCGCCTCGCCTCCGAGATCGAGTCCCGGGGCGGTGCCACGGTCCACCGCTTCTCGTCCGACTCGATCCGCCGGACCCTCGATGCCGGCTGGACGGCCGCCGATGTCCTCGACACGATCCGCAGAGCGAGCCGCACTCCCCTGCCCCAGCCCCTCGAGTACCTCGTGACGGACGTGGCGCGCAAGCACGGTGCGACCCGGGTGGGAGGCGCAGCGGCATACGTCCGCTCTGACGACGAGGCCGTCCTCGACGCGATGCTCGCGACGCGAGACTTCGCCGCCCTGCGCCTGCGGCGCCTGGCTCCGACCGTCCTCGTGTCACCGGCCGACCCGGGGGTGCTCGTCGAGATGCTGCGGGAGCACGGCTTCGCGCCCGTCGTCGAAGGACTCGACGGAGGCGTCGTCGTGGCCGGCGCAGAGCAGCGGAGAGCCCGACCGCGACGCCGGGTCGCACCCCCGACGACGACACCGGTCGACGAGTCCTTCACGACCGCGCTCGTCGCGGGGCTGCGCGCCGCGGAGGCGAGCGCCGACGAGCGCCGGGTGGAGGACGCGAGCCGGCCGGGTCCGGCCATTCCGACCACCGACCCCGTCGTGACGCTCGCGCTGCTCAGGGAGGCGATGGCCGACGGCCACGGCGTCTGGATCGGGGTGACCGACCGGCTCGGAGCCACGACGCGCCACCTCGTCCACCCCCGGCGCGTGGACGGGGGACGCGTCCACGCGACGGACGAGGCGGGTGTCGAGCGCACCTGGTCGGTGCACCGGATCACGGGCGCGACCCTCGACGCGCCCTGACCGTTCTCCGCGGAGTCAGTCGCCGCCGGCGAGCGCGCGCACGACGTTGGACGGGCTCGGCCGGCCGAGCTGCGCCGCCATCCACACGCTCGTCTCGACGAGCTGGTCGAGGTCGACCCCGGTCTCGACCCCGGCTCCGCTGAGCGCCCAGACGAGGTCCTCGGTGGCGAGGTTGCCCGTCGCCGACTTCGCGTAGGGGCACCCGCCGAGACCGCCCGTCGAGGCATCGACCACGGACACGCCGTCGCGCAACGCGGCCATGGTGTTGGCGAGCGCCTGTCCATAGGTGTCGTGGAAGTGGACGGCGACCCGATCGGTGCCGATGCCGCGAGCGTCGAGCGCCTCGAGCAGCCGGTGGACGTGCCCCGTCGTCCCGACCCCGATCGTGTCACCGAGGCTCAGCTCGGCACAGCCGAGGTCCATCAGGCGCTGCGCGACGTCGACGACCTGGTCGACCGGGACCGGCCCCTCCCACGGGTCACCGAAGCACATCGACACGTAGGCGCGCACCCAC
>NZ_JAJJPG010000182.1:0-5404 GCF_032907665.1 Intrasporangium sp. | reverse complement strand
TCGGCCCCGAGCCGATGACGAGGACGCTCTTGATGTCGTCGCGCTTGGGCATCAGGCGTCCACTCCTCGGGCTTCGCGTGCTCGTTGCTCGGGTGAGGTCCGGCCCGTCGTCATCAGCGAGACGAACCGATCGAACAGGTATGCCGCGTCGTGCGGTCCCGCGGCGGCCTCGGGGTGGTACTGCACCGAGTAGGCCGGGACGTCGAGACATTCGAGCCCCTCGACGACATCGTCGTTGAGGCAGACGTGTGACACGCGTGCGCGGCCGTAGGGCGTGTCACTGACAGTGTCCAGGGGTGCGTCCACCGCGAAGCCGTGGTTGTGCGCGGTGACCTCGACCTTCCCGGTCGCGCGGTCCATGACGGGCTGGTTGATCCCGCGGTGGCCGTACTTGAGCTTGTAGGTGCCGAAGCCGAGGGCGCGTCCGAGCAGCTGGTTGCCGAAGCAGATGCCGAAGAAGGGTACGCGTGCGTCGAGCACCTCTCGCAGCAGGTGGATCTCCCGCTCTGCGGTCGCCGGGTCGCCGGGTCCGTTGGAGAAGAAGACCCCGTCCGGGCCGCCTTCGCCGACCGCCATGACCTCCTCGAAGGTCGATGTGGCGGGCAGGACGTGCACCTCGATGCCCCGCTCGGCCATCAGCTCCGGGGTCATCTCCTTGATGCCGAGGTCGAGCGCGACCACGGTGAAGCGCTTCTCGCCCTTGGCCGGCACGACGTAGGGCTCCGTCGTCGAGACCTCTTCCGCCAGGGCCGAGCCGGCCATGGCTGGCGCGGCCCTGACCGCGTCGAGCAGCTCGGGCTCCGGGCGGGCGGCGGCCCCGCCGCTGAAGACTCCGACCCGCATGGAGCCCTGTTCGCGGAGATGGCGGGTCAGGGCGCGGGTGTCGATGTCGCAGATGCCCACGACCCCCTGGTCGCGCAGCTCGTCCTCGAGATCGCGGGTGGCCCGCCAGCTCGAGGCCCGCAGGGCAGGGTCCCGGACGACGAAGCCGGCTGCCCAGATCCGGCGTGACTCGCCGTCCTCGTCGTTGACGCCGGTGTTGCCGATGTGGGGGGCCGTCATGACGATGACCTGTCGGTGGTAGCTCGGGTCGGTGAGCGTCTCCTGGTAGCCGGTCATCCCGGTTGAGAAGACGGCCTCGCCGAGGGTCTCGCCGACTGCACCGTAGGACAGGCCGCGGAAGGTGCGCCCGTCCTCGAGGACGAGCAGGGCGGGCTCACGAATGAGCCCGGTGCGGCTCGGAGGTTGCAGCATCACGGCAAGGTCTCCATCACGGTCGTCTCGGTGCTGTGGCTGACCGTCCCGCGGTGGATGGTCGAGTGGACCGCGCCGCGAAGGGTGCGTCCGTGCCAGGGGTTGTTGCGCGAGCGGCTCAGGCTGAGGTTCGCGTCGACGGTGACCTCTCGGTCGGGGTCCACCAGGGTGATGTTCGCGGGTGAGCCCGGCTCGAGCGGCCGGCCCTGCTCGGTGAGGCCACCGATGCGCGACGGCGTCGTCGACATCACGCGCGCGACCGCGGCCCAGTCGAGCAGGCCCGGTCGGACCATGACGTCGCTGATCACGGCGAGTGCGGTCTCGAGGCCGAGCATCCCGAAGGCCGCATCGACGAAGGCGTGCTCCTTGTCGTGCCGGGCGTGCGGCGCGTGGTCGGTGGCGACGACGTCGATGGTGCCGTCGGCCAGGCCGGCACGAAGGGCCTCGACGTCCTCCTTGGGCCGGAGCGGCGGGTTGACCTTGTAGACCGGGTCGTAGCCGACGAGCAGGTCGGTGGTGAGGGCGAGGTGGTGCGGGGTGACCTCAGCCGTGACGTCGATCCCCTGGGCCTTGGCCCACCGGATCACCTCGACGGTGCCGGCAGTCGAGACATGGGCGACGTGCACCCGCGAGCCCGTGTGTCGGGCGAGCATGACGTCCCGGGCGACGATCGACTCCTCTGCGATGCCTGGCCAGCCGGGCAGGCCGAGTCGGCCGGAGAGCTCTCCCTCGTGGCAGCAAGCCGCAGAGCCGGCCAGACGCGGATCCTGCGAGTGCTGCGAGATGACGCCCCCGAAGGGCTTGATGTATTCCAGTGCTCGACGCATGACCCGGGCGTCCTCGACGCACCGGCCGTCGTCGGAGAAGACCCGCACTCTCGCGCGCGAGCGGGCCATGAGGCCGAGCTCGGCGAGCTCGGCGCCCTCGAGCCCCTTCGTCACCGCCCCGACCGGCACCACGTCCACGAGGCCGCAGGCCCGGCCGAGGTCGAGGACGCGCTCGGCGGCCTCGGCGGTATCGGTGACCGGGTTGGTGTTCGCCATGGCGAAGACGGCCGTGAAGCCTCCCGCGGCCGCGGCCGCCGAGCCGGTGGCGATGGTCTCGGCGTCCTCGCGGCCCGGCTCGCGCAGGTGCACGTGCAGGTCGACGAGCCCCGGCAGGGCGACGAGCCCGTCGGCGTCGAGGACCTGGGTCTCTGCGGAGGCGGTCAGCGCCCCGACCTCGCGGATCACGCCGTCCTCGACGAGGACATCGGCCGCCTCACGGCCCAGCAGGCGGGCGCCCTTGATCAGCAGGCTGCTCATCGGAGCGCTCCTTCGGTCGTGACGGTGCCCGCGGCCCCGTCGGTCTCGTCGGCCCCGTCGGTCTCGTCGGCCCGGTCGCTCTCGTCGTCGCTGCCGGCGAGGAGGTGGTAGAGGACGGCCATGCGCACGGCGACGCCGGCGGAGACCTGGTCGAGCACGACCGACTGCGGGCTGTCGGCCGCCTCCGGAGCGATCTCGAGGCCGCGGTTCATCGGTCCCGGGTGAAGGACGAGCACGTCGGGGTTGCGTGTGACGAGGCGGTCGAGTCGCTCTCTGGTCAGCCCGTAGCCCACGGTGTACTCGCGGGCCGTGGGGAAGTAGCCCCCGCTCATCCGCTCGCGCTGGACGCGGAGCATCATCACCGCATCGACCGCGTCCTCGCCCTCGAGGACCGCGTCGAGGTCCCACGACGTGGCGAAGCCGTCGGTCTCGCTCCACGCCTCGATCCCGCTCGGCATGAGGGTCGGCGGTGCCACGACGGTGACCCTCGCCCCGAGGGTCGTGAGCGTGATGACGTTGCTCCGGAAGACGCGCGAGTGGGTGAGGTCGCCGACGATGACGACGTGCTTGCCGTCGAGGTCGCCGACGCGCGTCCTCAGGGTGTAGGCGTCGAGCAGCGCCTGGGTCGGGTGCTCGTGCATGCCGTCGCCGGCGTTGATCACCGAGCAGCGCACCCACTGCGCGACCTGGTGGCAGGCCCCGGAGGCGCTGTGCCGGATGACGAGGGCGTCCACGGCCATGGCGTCGATGGTCTGGGCGGTGTCGCGCAGGCTCTCCCCCTTGGAGGTCGACGAGCCCTTGGCCGAGAGGTTGATCGTGTCGGCCGACATCCACTTGCCGGCGATCTCGAAGGAGGAGCGGGTGCGGGTCGAGTCCTCGAAGAAGAAGTTGATGACGGTCCGACCGCGCAGCGTCGGGACCTTCTTGACCTCGCGTCGCTGGAGGTCGTGCATCGACGCCGCCGTGGCGAGGATGTCCTCGACCTCGGTGCGGGTGAGGTCGGCGGACGAGATGAGGTGCTTGGTCACCGGCTCTCACCCCCGCTGATCCGCACGACGTCGAGTCCGTCGACCTCGGAGAGCCTGACGTGGACGCGCTCGTCGCGGGACGTCGGGAGGTTCTTGCCGACATGGTCGGCACGGATCGGCAGCTCGCGGTGGCCGCGGTCGACGAGGACCGCGAGGCGCACGGCGCGCGGCCGGCCCAGCTCGGACAGGGCGTCGAGGGCTGCCCGGATCGTGCGGCCGGAGTAGAGGACGTCGTCGACGAGGACGACGACCTTGTCGTCGATGCCGTCCTCGGGGATCCGCGAACGGTGGGCCGCCCGCACCGGCTGCCTGCGCAGGTCGTCCCGGTGGAGGGTCACGTCGAGCTCGCCGACCGGCACCGCGACGCCCTCGACCGCCTCGATCGCCGCTCCGAGGCGCTTCGCCAGGGGCACGCCCCGGGATGGGATACCGAGCAGGACGAGGTCGGTCGCGCCCTTGTTGCGCTCGAGGATCTCGTGACCGATGCGCCGCAGCGCTCGGGAGATCTCGTCTGCGGTGAGGACGTCTCTCGCGTCCTCCGGGGTGCTCGAGCTCGGTGCGGGCACACTCAGGTCAGGGCAGGTCACAGCCGCTCGACCTCCTTCCCCGCCTCACAGGACGGTGGTTAAAGGATGTCTTCCGCCGCGAGTGTAACCGCCACGGCACGGTACTCCGTGCAGCGACCCGGTGCGTGGACGGCGAGTCGGCTCGGTCAGGGCATGAGGGAGGCGGCCAGCGTGCCGCCGAGCTCGAAACAGCGCTCGCGGACGGCCGCGTCGAGCGGCCCCGTGACGAGCACCGGCTCGGCGGCGAGGCGCCACGACAGTCCGGTCGCGATGGACTCGATCGCGCGGCGGGCACCCTCGACGTCGTTGTTGCCGTGCACCCAGTAGCCGAAGGGCAGGCCCTCGCGCGCCTGGAGGGTCGGGTAGTAGATGCCGTCGAAGAAGTGCTTGAGGGCGCCGCTCATGTACCCGATGTTGGCCGGCGTCCCGAGGAGCACACCGTCGGCGGCGAGGACGTCGCTCGCCGTCGCCGACAGAGCGGGGTGGGCCTCGACCTCGACGCCCTCGACCCCCTCGGCGTGCGTGCCCGCGAGGACGGCCTCGAGCAGCTCCTGCATGGCCGGCGACGGAGTGTGGTGGACGACGAGAAGGCGGGCGCTCACCAGGCCACCGTATGCCGCGAAGCCGGCTCCGCGGCATACGACGACGCCGCAGGCAACGGGCACACCACGCGGGGCTATCGGGAACTCGGGGGCGCAGGGCCGCCGGGGCCGTGAGCCCCCGAGGGGTCAGACGATGGTCGCCTTGACCTCGGACAGCCGGGCGAGCAGACCGTTGACGAAGCTGGGCGACTCGTCGGTGGACAGCTCCGTGGCGAGAGCCACGGCCTCCGAGATCGCGACGGCGTCGGGGATCTCGTCGTTGAAGAGGACCTCCCACGCGCCGATCCGGAGGATCGCCCGGTCGACGGCGGGCATCCGGTCGAGGGTCCAGCCCTGGCTGTAGTCGGTCAGGGCGGCGTTGATGTCCTGCCAGCGGGCGACGACGCCCCGGACGACCTGGGCGGTGTAGGGGTTGTTGCCGGCGCGACTGTCGGGATCGGGCAGCCGCTCGTCGAGGAGCGCCTCCGCGTTGAGCCCCCGCTGGTCCGCCTCGAAGAGGATGTCGAGGGCCCGCAGCCGGGCCTTCGTGCGTGCAGACACGGATTCAGCCGCCGACCGGGCCGAGGGCACCGAGCTCAGTCATTGACGCGTCCGAGGTACGACCCGTCACGCGTGTCGACCTTGACCTTCGTGCCGGTCTCGAGGAAGAG
>NZ_JAJJPG010000181.1:0-5440 GCF_032907665.1 Intrasporangium sp. | reverse complement strand
AGACCGTCAGCACCAACCACTGTCATGGTTCGACGATAGGGGTCGCGCCGGACAGCCCAACTCCCGCACCGGCCGCCGGGTCGACGGCGCTTGGGGCCACTCGACGAGACGGTCGAGGGGCACCACATGCCACGCTCACCCGACAGCGTCGGTGACGGTCCGCAATCGCGGCACCGGCGAGAAGAGCACCCACAGCGTCGCCGTCGCCATGCCCACGGAGCCGGCGAGGACCGCGGTCCAGGGACCGACCTGCGTCGCCACGGCACCCCCTGCGATGGCGCCGACCGGCAGCACTCCCCACGAGATGAGCCGGTAGGCGGAGTTGACCCGCCCGAGCAGCTGCGGCTCGGTGGCCAGCTGCCGAACTGTCGTCGCGTGCGAGTTGGCGATGCCGATGCCGACGCCCATGATGAAGAACAGGGACCCGAGCAGGACGCCAGCGGCGCCGGGACTACCCGGAGCCACTGCCACAGCACCGACGGGCGCCGTGTTGCCGGCCACCAGAGTGGCGAGCAACACCCTGCCGTAGCCCCACCGCCCCGTGACGCGGGTGCCGAACCAGGCGCCCAGGAACGACCCCAGGCCCCCCGCGACGAAGACCGCCCCGATCCCGGCCGCGGAGATGCCGAGGTCACGGACCGCGTAGATCATCAGGCCGAGCATGAAGACCTCGTTGAAGAGGTTGAATGTCGTGGCCTCGCCGAGGAGTGCCCGCAGATAGCGGTTGCCGACGGCAACGCGGATGCCCTCGATCGCCTCACGTAGCGGCGCACGCGGCGTGGTCGGCGGCGGCGGCTCGTCCACGCGCACCCGGGAGAGGCTGAGCGCCGAGAGGAGATGCGTCGCCGCGTTGACGGTGACCGCCGCAGGGGCGCCGAGGGCCTGGACGAGCAGGCCCCCGACCCCGCGCCCGCTGATCTCGGCGGCGGACTGGGTCGCCGTGATCTTGGCATTGGCATCGGTGAGCTGCCCGGCCGAGACGACGGATGGGACGAAGGCGAAGTGGGCGAGCTGGTGGATCACGGTGCAGATTCCGGCGGCGAACACGACGGCGTAGAGCAGCTCCATGCCCGCCAGCCCGACCCAGATCGACACGGGGATGATCGCGATGAGCACGAAGCGGCCGATGTCGGAACCGATCATCAGACCGCGACGCCGGCGGCGGTCCACGAGGAGGCCGACCGGAAGCGCCGCAAGGAGGAACGGCAGGAACTGCGCAGTGCGAAGGATGGCGAGCTGGTCGGCACCCGCCGAGAAGGTCACGAGGGCGAGGAGGGGGAGCGCGAGCTCGGCGACCTCGGAGCCGAGCATCGAGACTGCTGAGCCGGTCCAGAACCACCGGAATGCCCGGCTCGACCACGCCCGTGTCTCCTCGGCGCGGACCTGCGTAACCGATTGCATGCTCCATATGGTTACACGAGATCATAACCGCTAGGCAAGGGATTCCGGTTACGATTGACGGGTGCGCTCTCCTCAAGCGGCCCCCGGTGAACTGGAGCTGGTCCGCCGCTTCGTCAACACCCGCAACATCGAGAAGGGCACGGACGAGCTGAGCACGCCGGAGGGCGTCACCTCGTGGTTCCGCGGCCTGGAGGCACGCGGCGGACCTGATGAATCCGCGGGTCCGGTCCCGGCCGCCGCCGCTGCCACGACGCACGAGGTGCGCGAGGTGCGCGAGGTGCGCGAGGCCCTCCGGGCCGCCCTGCTCGCGAATCACAACGACTCGGGTGTCGACGACGCGAGCCTCGCAATTCTCAACCGCGCGGCCCGGCGCGGGTCGCTCGGCGTGACCTTCTCCCCTGACGGCTGGGAACCGACGGCCCGGACGACCGGGATCGAGGGTGCGATCGGACACCTGCTCGCGATCGTGGTGAGAGCCATGGCGGACGGCACGTGGGGACGTCTCAAGGCCTGCCTCGACGACGAGTGCCAGTGGGCCTTCTACGACCACTCGAACGCCCGGTCGAGCAAGTGGTGCGACATGCGTGTCTGCGGGAACCGGGCGAAGCAGAAGGCGTGGCGGGCACGGCGCGCCGCCGCCACGACGGAGCAGGCCCCGCAGCGGCAACACGGAGCAGGACGGGAGCGTGGCACCGGGAAACGCACCTGACGGCGCTGGCTCGACTGCCTACCATCGTGGGAGTGATGCCTGCACTCATCCTCGTCTCGGCCGAGCGCGCTGACCTGCTGGCCGACGAGTTCGGTCGCTACCGCCGGGACTACGACATCCACACCGTGACGACCGCGACCGACGCAGAGGCCGTCGCGGCCCGCATCAGGCAGGACGGTGGACACGTGGCGCTCTTCGTCGCCGAGTCCCAGCTGCCTGACGCCCAGGTCCTGGACGCCTTCGCCCGGTGGCGCGCCATCGTCCCCACCGCCCGCCGCCTCATCGCCGCGCACTGGTCCCGCTTCCTCGTCGATGCCACCGACCTCCGCTCCGGCCTCGCCAAGGGCAAGGTCGACGCCTACCTGCTCATGCCGCGTGGTGTGCGCGACGAGGAGTTCCACACGGCCGTCTGCGAGCTCCTCTCGGACTGGGGCTCGACCGTGCCCGCACCGGAGATCGAGACCGTGCGCGTCGTCTCAGAGGGCTCCGACGCCCTCACCCTCGCGATCCGCGACTTCCTCGACCGCATGGGCATGCCCAACCGGACCTATGCCCCGGACACCACCGTCGGCAGAGAGCTGCTCGCCCAGCTTCCGGAGCCTCCCGGACCTGCCGGCGTCGGCCTTCCCGTGGTCCAGGCCATGGACCAGCCCCCCGCGGTCGCCCACAGCGTCCGTGACGTCGCCATCCGCATCTACGGGCAACCCACCGACATCGACAGCGACACGGTCAGCGACGTCGCCATCGTCGGCGCAGGGCCGGCTGGGCTCGCCACTGCCGTCTACGCCTCGTCCGAGGGCCTGTCCACCGTGGTCCTCGAGGCCGAGGCCGTCGGCGGCCAGGCCGGGACGTCGTCGATGATCCGCAACTACCTCGGCTTCCCACGGGGGATCTCGGGCATGCGCCTCGCGCAGCGGGCCCGCAACCAGGCGATCCGCTTCGGGACGCGCTTCTTCACCGGTTGGCCGGTCACCGGTCTCGAGCCCGGTTCACACGGGGCAGCGCACCTCCTGCAGACCGAGGGCGGCGAGGTGCGGGCCCGTGCGGTCGTCGTGGCAACGGGAGTGACCTACCGCAAGCTTCGGGTCCCGGCGATCGAGTCCCTCGTCGGGCTCGGCGTGTTCTACGGCAGCGCCATGACCGCCGCCCGGGCCATGGAGGACGGCGACGTCGTCGTCGTCGGGGGTGGCAACTCGGCGGGTCAGGCAGCAATACACCTGGCCCGTTTCGCGCACTCCGTCACGATCCTCGTGCGCCGGGACGGTCTCGAGTCCACGATGTCGCAGTACCTCATCGGTGAGCTGTCCTCCAACCCTCGCATCCAGGTCGCGCCATGCTCTGAGGTCATCGACGCGGGTGGCGACGGCCGCCTCGAGTGGATCACCGTGCGCGACACCCGCACGGGAGCGGAGGCAAGGCGAAGCTGCAGCGGCCTGTTCCTGCTCCTCGGAGCGGAGCCGCACTGCGAGTGGCTTCCCCCCGAGATCGCCCGCGACGAAAAGGGATTCGTACTCACCGGTCGTGATGTTCCCCTCTCCCGGTGGCTGGGTGACCTGCCACCCGGAAGTCTCGAGACCACCGTGCCGGGCATCTTCGCGGCGGGCGACATCCGCAGCGGGTCGATGAAGCGCGTCGCCGCCGCGAGCGGAGAGGGCGCCTCCGTCGTGCCGCTTGTGCATGCCTGGCTCGATCCCACCCCCTAGGCAGCTGGTTCACCGCTCGACGAGTCGCCGCCCCGACGGGTGAGCTCGGGTCACCGGAGCCACGCGCATCGCATCGGCGACGGCATGGGCGGAGTGGTCCGGCTCGCTGTCGAGGCCGGCGATGGCACCCTCGCGGTCGGCGTGGGAGCGGTTCTGGCTGAGCTTCGCCTTGGCCGAGGCCTCCTCGACCTCGATCTCGACGCCGACGATCGCCCTCAGCTGGCCGGTGACGTAGCGCTCCGGGGCGTCGGTGACCGCCCACGGCTCGGCCCTGTGGTCCTCGTGGCGGCGGGTCAGGCGCGTGACGACGTCGCGGACCCACGCGGCGTCGTCGTGGACGGTGACCCTGCCGCTCAGCTGGACCTCGCTGTAGTTCCAGGTGGGGACGACGCGGCCGTGCTCCGCCTTCGAGGCGTACCAGCCCGGCGAGATGTAGGCGTTCGCAGCCGTGACGACGACGAGTCCGGCCGCACCGGGCGCGATACGACGCCAGTGGTCGTTGGCCCGCGCGAGGTGGGCCAGGACCCGACCGTCGTCGACCACGAGGGGCAGCAGGGTCGCGTCGGGACGGCCGTCCGGGCCGACGGTGACGAGGTGGCCGACGGGATGAGCAGCGAGGAAGCGCTCGACCTCGTCCTTGTCCATGGCGGTGAAGTGCGGCACGTACATCCCGACATTGTCCCCTCATCCCCTGCAGACTGGGCCGATGCTGCCGAGACCCCGAGGCCGTGAACCCGAGCAGATCGGGTCGCGGGACCTGACGTCGTGGCCGAGCCACGTCGGTCGATGGCTCGTCCAGGCGGCCGTCGAGCTCGGTCGCCGGGCGCCGTGGGTCGGGCGCCTCTACGGGTGGTCGTCGGCGAACCTCGCCTTCGTCGCCTTCGCGGTGATCGCCCTCGGTCTCGCCGTGTCCCTCACCAGGGCAGCGGCCGAGGTCTACGAGGCGGTCACGGACCGCGACGGCATCGCCGCGGTGGATGAGCCCGTCCTCGACCTGGCCGTCGACCTCCGCACACCGGAGCTCAATGAGGCCGTGACGTGGTTCACCGACGTCGGAGGTCCCGTCGGCATGCCGGTCCTCGCCGTCCTCGTCGTCGGGGGCCTGGCCCTGCACTGGCGCACCTGGAGGCCCGTCGTGCTCGCCGTCGTCGCGGCCTCGGGGTCACTGCTGATGACGGTCGCCACCAAGGGCCTGGCCGACCGGGCGCGACCACCTCTGGAGCTGGCGGTACCGCCCTTCGAGTCGTCACCGAGCTTCCCGAGCGGACACACGCTCAACGCCACCGTGGTCGCCGCAGTCGTCGTCTACCTCGTCCTCCTGCGGAGCACTGCAGCCTGGCAGCGCGTCCTCGCCGTGCTCACCGGGAGCGTCTTCGTGCTGGCGATGGGCCTGAGCCGAGTCTTCCTCGGTCACCACTGGCTGACGGACGTCATCGCCGGCTGGGCTCTCGGTCTGGCCTGGGCCCTGGCCGTCGTCACGGCTCATCGACTCGTCCTCACCTTGCGCGCCGACCCCGGGAAGTCCAGCCCGACCGAGGCCGGGCCGGCGCCGGCTGAGGGTCGGGCCGGCGCCGACTGAGGGCCGGGCCGGCGTCGACTGAGGGCCGGGCCGGCGTCGACTGAGGGC
>NZ_JAJJPG010000180.1:0-5462 GCF_032907665.1 Intrasporangium sp. | reverse complement strand
CGCAGAAGATGCAGCGCAGGTAGTTGATCTGGTAGACGCGGCCGTAGCGCTCCCCCGGGCTGAACCGGCCCTTGCCACCCTGCTCGAGTGGGGTGTCGTCGTTGTCCGCCCCCTCGACGAGGATGGCGTCGGCCGGGCAGGCCCACGCGCACAGCTCGCACCCGACGCACTTCTCGAGCCCGTCGGGGTGCCGGTTGAGCTGGTGACGGCCGTGGAACCTCGGCTGGGTGGGACGCGGCTTCTCGGGGTACTCCTCGGTCGCGACCTTGCGGAACATCGTCGAGAAGGACACGCCGAAACCGGCGACGGGAGCGAAGAACTCGGCGAACGCGCCCTTGCCCTTCCTGCCGTTGTCCTCGCTGACGTTCTCGTCAGCCATGGGTCTCCTCCTTGCCGGCGGTGCCGTCGGTCGTGCTGGGGCCGGTGCTGGAACCGGCGTCGGGCGACGTCGGCTCGGGCGCACTCGGCTCGAGTGACGTCGACCCGAGTGACGACTCGGGTGACGTCGTGCCGCGCACCGTCGTGCCGCGACCGCCGGCCGTGCCCGCGAGCACTCGCTCCGCGGGCGCCGGCTCGCGCAGGCGCTGTCCCGGCATCGGTGGGACCGGGTAGCCGTCGGCGAACGGGTCGATCTCGTCGGGTGGCTCCTGCGCCGCGGCAGCGGCGGCCTGTCTGGCCTCCGCCCGGTCGCCCCAGATCCAGGTGACGACGAGGGCGAGGACGGCGACGACGCTGATGAGGATGAGCGTGGCCCGGTTGAAGACCAGGCCGCCGAGGCTCACGGTGTCGTCACCGAGGAAGCCGAGCTGCGCGCCGCGGATGAAGGCGACAGCGACGACCCAGGCGAGCGTCACGGGGATGAGGAACTTCCACCCGAACCGCATGAACTGGTCATAGCGGACCCGGGGCAGCGATCCGCGCAGCCACACGAAGAACCACATGAACGTCCACATCTTCAGCGTGAACCAGAGCAGCCCCCACCAGCCGCCGGCGAACATGCCGTCCCCGATGGCGGAGATGAGCGGGGGCGCCGCCGGCCCGCCGAGGAACATCGTCGTGGCCAGAGCCGAGACGGTGAACATGTTGACGTACTCGCCGAGGTAGAACATGGCGAAGGTCATCGAGGAGTACTCGGTGTGGAAGCCACCGACGATCTCACCCTCGCCCTCGGCGAGGTCGAAGGGCAGTCGGTTCGTCTCGCCGACCATGGTGACGACGTAGACGGCGAAGCTGAAGAACGCCGGGAGGATGTACCACAACGAGCTCTGCGCCGAGACGATCTGCGACGTCGACATCGACCCGCTGTAGAGGAAGACGGCGACGAGCGACAGACCCATGGCGATCTCGTAGGAGATCATCTGGGCCGTTGCGCGCAGGCCGCCGAGCAGGGGGAAGGTCGAGCCGGAGGACCAGCCTGCGAGCACGATGCCGTAGATGCCCACCGAGGCGACGGCGAGCACGAGCAGCACGGCGACCGGCACGTCGGTGAGCTGGAGCGGCGTCTCGTGGCCGAAGAGCGACACCGTGCCACCGAGCGGGATGATGGCGAACGCCACGAAGGCCGTCGTGGCGGTGATGATCGCCGCGGCCCGGTAGATGACGCGGTCGGCGTTGTCCGGGGTGATGTCCTCCTTGAGCATCGACTTGAGGCCGTCGGCGAGCGTCTGGAGGAGGCCGAAGGGCCCGTTGCGGTTCGGGCCCGGGCGCTGCTGCATCCGACCGATGACGCGCCGTTCGAACCAGATGACGATCAGGGTCGAGACCAGCAGGTAGACGAAGATGAGGACGGCCTTGACCAGGGAGAGCCAGAGCGGGGTGTCGCTGAAGTCGGCTGAGGGGTTCTCTGCCGCTGGCAGCGTGATGAGGCCGTATGCCGCTGAGCTCAGTGTCATGCGACACCACCCTTCGTGGGGTTGGCGGGGTCAGGGACGGCGCCCGAGGCGTTCACGGCGACCCGGTGCCCTGCCTCGGAGCCGAGCCCGGCACGCACCGAGGCGTCCCGGGAGTTCGTCGGGATCCATACGACGCCGTCCACCATGCCCTCCGTGACGAGTGCCGGCAGGGTGATGCTTCCCCGCGGTCCGGTGACGGTCACAGCGGCACCGTCGCCGACGCCGAGGCGCGCGGCGTCGGCAGGCGACAGGCGAGCCACGGCCGCCGGTGCGGTGCCGGCGAGGAAGGGCTCGCCGTCCTGCATCCGCCCGTTGTCGAGCAGGGTGGGCCAGGTCGCCAGGACATGGTCACCGTGGCCTTCCGCGGCGACCGGGGCCGGGGCCTGCCCGGAGCCCGGCACGCCGCGCGCTCCGGCCCACGGCCCGAGCGCCTCGAGCTGCGCGTGGATCTGGCCCTGGCTGCGGGTCTCGAGGTAGTGGCCGAGCTCGGCAGCCACCATGTCGAGGGCGCGGTGGTCGCTCACGTGGTTGGTCGCCAGGGCCTGCTCGAAGGGCCGGACCCGGCCCTCCCAGTTGACGTAGGTGCCTTCCTTCTCTGCCTGCGCGGCGACGGGCAGCACGACGTCGGCCAGCGCGGTGACGGGCGACTCGCGCAGCTCGAGTGAGACGACGAAGGCCCGCTCGAGGGCGCTCCGGGCGTCGGCGGCCAGGGCACCCGGCAGGTCGGCCGGGTCGACGCCGCCGACGACGAGGGCGTCGAGGTCGCCGGACGTGGCAGCCGCGATGATGCCGGCGGTGTCGCGGGCAGGGGTGTCTGGCAACGAGCCGACCTCCCAGACCGCCGCCACCTCGCCTCTGGCGACGGGGTCGCTCGTCGGGCGGCCACCGGGCAGGAGCGCACCGAGCGCACCGGCCTCGAGGGCGCCGCGCTCACCAGCGCGGCGGGGCACCCAGGCGAGACGAGCGCCCGTCTCGGCGGCGAGCTGCGCTGCCGCCGCAAGGGCGCCCGGCGAGGTGCCGGCACGCTCTCCGACGAGGATGATGCCGCCCTGAGCCAGCCCGTCCCGCGCCGCCATGCCGGCCTCGCTGGACCGAAGATCGCGCAGCGCTGCGGATTCGCGGCCGGGCACGGCCGGGATGAGGGTGCCACCCATCTTGGCGAGCCCCCGCGTGGGAACAGGCCCAGCGGCATACACCGTGGTCTTGTTGCGGCGGAACGCCTTGCGCAGCCGCAGGAAGACGATGGGGCTCTCGTCCTCGGGCTCGAACCCGACGAGGAGCACCGTCCCGGCGTTCTCGAGATCGGTGTAGGTCACCGCTCCGCCCTCGGGACCTGTCGCGACGACATGCTCCGCGAGGAAGGTGACCTCCTCGGAGGAGTGGGGGCGGGTGCGGAAGTCGACGTCGTTGGTGCCGAGCACGACCCGGGCGAACTTGCCGTAGGCGTAGGCGTCCTCGGTCGAGACGCGTCCGCCGACGAGGACGCCGGCAGCCTTGGCCCGGGACAGCCCGGCAGCGGCGGCTGCGAGCGCCTCCGGCCAGCCGACCACCTTGAGCTCACCGTCCGGCTGGCGCACCATCGGGAACTCGATGCGGTCGGGCTGCGTGGCGTAGGTGAACGCCCAGCGGCCCTTGTCGCAGTTCCACTCCTCGTTGACCTCCGGGTCGCGCAGGGCCATCCGGCGCAGCACGACGCCACGGCGGTGGTCGGTGCGGATCGCGCAACCACTCGCGCAGTGCTCGCACACCGACGGCGTCGACACGAGGTCGAAGGGGCGGCTCCGGAAGCGGTAGGCGGCGCCGGTGAGCGCACCCACCGGGCAGATCTGGACGGTGTTTCCCGAGAAGTAGCTCTCGAAGGGCTTGGTCTCGTAGATGCCGACCTGCTGCAGTGCGCCCCGCTCGACGAGCGCGATGAAGGGGTCGCCGGCGATCTGGTCGGAGAAGCGCGTGCAGCGGGCGCAGAGGATGCACCGCTCCCGGTCGAGGAGCACCTGCGAGGAGATGTTGATCGGCTTCGGGTAGGTCCGCTTGACGTCCTCGAAACGGGACACCGCGCGGCCGTTGCTCATCGCCTGGTTCTGGAGCGGGCACTCGCCGCCCTTGTCGCAGACCGGGCAGTCGAGCGGGTGGTTGATGAGGAGGAACTCCATCTGGCCGTGCTGCGCCTTGTCGGCCACGCGCGAGGTGTGCTGCGTGTTGACGACCATGCCCGGCGAGACGGCGATCGTGCAGGAGGCCTGCGGCTTCGGCATCGGCCGGGCCACGCCCTCCTTGTCGGGCATGGCGATGTCGACGAGGCACTGGCGGCAGGCGCCGACCGGGTCGAGCAGCGGGTGGTCGCAGAAGCGCGGGATCTCGATGCCGATCGTCTCGGCGGCCCGGATGACGAGGGTGCCCTTGGGGACGCTGACGTCGACCCCGTCGATGGTGAGGTTGACGAGGTCGGGGTTCGCGGGGGCCTGCGCGCCGGGGGTCGACGCGGCGGCGTTGGTCGACGTGGTGGTCATGCGGTCACCATCCCGCTGGACTCCTTGGTCTCGACTTCGTAGAGGACCGACTTCTCCGGTGGGAAGAGGACGTGCGCCGGGGTGTGCATGCCGGCCTCGAACTCCTCGCGGAAGTACTTGACGGCCGAGGTGATCGGGCTCGTCGCCGCGTCACCGAGCGCGCAGAAGCTGCGCCCGAGGATGTTGTCACAGATGTCGACGAGCTTGTCGATGTCGTCCTGGGTCCCCTGGCCGTTCTCGATGCGGGTCATGATCTGCCGCAGCCACCAGGTGCCCTCGCGGCAGGGCGTGCACTTGCCGCACGACTCGTGGGCGTAGAAGTCCGTCCATCGGGAGACAGCGCGCACGACGGAGACGGTCTCGTCGAAGACCTGGAGGGCGCGGGTGCCGAGCATCGACCCCGCTGCGGCCACCGAGTCGAAGTCGAGGGGGACGTCGAGGTGCTCATCGGTGAAGATGGGCGTCGACGAGCCGCCCGGCGTCCAGAACTTCAGCTTGTGGCCCTGACGGATCCCGCCGGCGAGGTCGATCAGCTCGCGCATCGTGATGCCGAGCGGTGCCTCGAACTGGCCGGGGTTGGTGACGTGCCCGGAGAGGCTGAAGATGCCGAAGCCCGTGGACTTCTCGGTCCCCATCCCCTTGAACCAGTCAGGGCCCTCGAGGATGATGCCGGGCACCGAGGCGATCGACTCGACGTTGTTGACCGAGGTCGGTCGGGCGTAGAGCCCGGCGGCCCCGGGGAACGGCGGCTTGAGGCGGGGCTGTCCGCGGCGACCCTCGAGCGAGTCGAGGAGCGCGGTCTCCTCGCCGCAGATGTAGGCACCCGCGCCCGCGTGGACGGTGATGTCGACCTTGACTCCCTTGCCGCCGACGTCGTCGCCGAGGTAGCCGGCCGCGCGGGCCTCCTCGACGGCGCGGAGCAGGCGGCGGTAGACGTGGACGACCTCACCTCTCAGGTAGATGAAGGCGTGCTCGCAGCCGATGGCGTAGGAGCTGATGATCGTGCCCTCGATGAGCGCGTGCGGGTTGGCCATCATGAGCGGGACGTCCTTGCACGTGC